>DATFVZ010000365.1:0-2028 GCA_035259785.1 Gemmatimonadales bacterium | reverse complement strand
GACATCGCCTACCCGCTCGGTCCTGTCGGATCGGCAACAGTCCGCGCGTGCTCCTCAAGGCGCAGCCGGATTGCACTTGCCGCCGTCGCCGGGCTGGTTGCATACGTCGCTCGCGACCGCCTGCGCAATCAGCGCATCGCGATCGGCCGCTAGCAGATAGCCCTTGTCGAACGCCCGGTTAGCTGCCTTCGTCACTGCGGCGACATAGCCGTCGTGCGTGCCGTAGCGCTCTTCCAGGGACAAGCGCGGGTCGCCCGCCGCTAACCGCTGCGGCTTGGTCTTGAAGAACGGCACCATCCCGCCGACGTAGTTGCAGACCTGTCCGGCGTGGAACGGCCGGCCGTCATAGCCGACGTCGCCCGGACCCGCGGTGATGTTCCAGCCCAAATAGGTTCCGAGCGGAGCGTCGTTCTGCACCGTCGGCACGCCGCCGAGCTCGTTCCCGTCCTTGTTCACGCGCGGCACCAGCATCTTGATCACGTGCCGGATCGGCGGCGGAGCATTGGTCGGGATTCCGGAGGCTTCGCTGTGGTCGTATTTCGGGCCCCAGTCGTAGTCGAACACCGGGAAGATGAAGCTCTCCGGCTCGAAGATCGAGTCCGGAATGCCTGGAACGCCTTTCGGGAACCCCATCGCCTTCATGCTCGGCTCGACGAGGAGCGGCCGCCATTTCTTGTGATGTTTGTGGTGCCCGTCGTGATTCCGATCGTGGCCATGCTTCCACTTGCCGTCGTGGCCGTCGCGATCGTCGTCATCGTCGTCGTCGTCCCGGTCGCGATCCGAGCCGATGGCGTCACTTAGCGGGCCGAGGGTCGGCCACTGACTCGGGGGAGGCTCCGTACCCATCATCACCCAGTCGCGCAGCGCTGCCCGCACCCGGTTCACGAGCCCGGTCGCGGGGACCGGATTCGCTCGCAGCGTTCCTTTCCCCCAGTTGTTGCCGGGGCAGTTCACGGCGCCCGCGGGTGCCGGGTTCTCGGTCGTCTGGCCGTTGCCGCCGCCGTGCGTCGAGCTTGGCAGGTAGTACCTGCGCACGTTGCTCGGCAGCTCGATGTCGTGGTCCGCGGAGGTGCCGACCCACGACATCGTCATCTTGAGCGCAAACACTTCGGCACCGCCGAAGGTCTCGACGATTTTCGGGCAGGTGTGAGTCTTCCTGCACCGGTCGAGAATGCTCGCTTTCGGCAGGTCCCTCACCTTATCCGAGGCCCTCGACCACCACTGCGGGCCCTCGCTCCCCATCTGGTAGAGCTCGAGCACGCCGTCGGGCTGCCCCCAGCGCGAGTTGTTCGCCACGCGTCGGCCGGCGATGAGCGGCCAGGCGCCTTCGTGCACGATGCGGCGCGACTCGTCCTGGTTCATGCCGAGATGGATGAAGTGCCGCGTGAAGTTCCCCGACTGCGAGGAACCGCGGATGATGGCCCACTTGACGTGGCCGGATAGCGGGTTCGGGGTGCCGAAGTCGTCCATGTCGCGGTAGCGGAAGAACGACTGCACGTCCCGGAACGCCGCGGTGCCGGCACCGAGGACGTAGGGGTCCTTGACCCGGTACACGAGCTGGTAGAGCTTCGTCGCATCGAAGCCGTTCTTCATGCAGACCTGCACGGGCAGCGCGGTGACCGGAAGCGGGGCAGCGAAGGTGCCACCGCCGCAGTACTTCCAATCGCTGTTGGGGACGGTTCCTCCCACGGTGACCTTGCCGTTGATGGTTTCGTGCGTGACGATGGTCATCGCATCGCCGGTGTTATTCGTCGGATCGACCGGGAAATAGGGGATCGGATTGCCCATCACGTTCAAGGGCGCCGCGTTCATCCCGCTGCGGTTGATGATGCGAGCGAAGATTTTTCCGGTCACGCCATCGAGCACCGGCGTCCGCACATAGTGGTTGGCGAATACCGGAGCCGCACACGGCGCGACATAGGGCGGCAGGCAATCCACGTTCGGCGGCACGGCTGTGGCGCCCGCGTTGTCGCCTTGCCACCCGCTGAGGAGCTGCATATCGCCCGCGGCAATCAGGTCGGCGCTCAA
>DATFVZ010000364.1:0-19428 GCA_035259785.1 Gemmatimonadales bacterium | reverse complement strand
GGCGCCGTAGCCAAGTGGTAAGGCAGAGGTCTGCAAAACCTCGATTCGTCGGTTCGATTCCGACCGGCGCCTCTCACACCTCTACTACCCTCCTCAGTATCGTGATTTCAGGGACGAGACATCGAGAACCACTCCCTCCGTCGCGGGCGAATCTCTCCGAATAACCTCAGCCACGAGATGCGGTGATTCCTCGAAGGCGTAGTGCCCAACTCCTGGCAGCGTCACCAAGGTGAAGTCGGGAATCGTGGCCATCCGCGCGCGTGCTGCCTCGTCGGGTCCGCCCTCGTGCGGGGCCAAGCCCAGGACGAGGACCACAGGACGATTGATTTGCGCCAGCGCGGGCGCCAACGGCCACGGCTCGACCGCGTCCACCATGCCCCGCAAAGCTTTGAGCGTTGCTCCGAGATTACGGGCGGGGCCGCGCGTGTAGACACGAACCACCGAATCGCTCAACCAGCTCGTGTCGCCGGACGCTTTCCGAAGGTTGCCGGCGATGCGCCCGCGCATGGGTCCTGGGCCGATGAGCTTCAAGAGTGGGGCCCACTTCAAGGCACGATGGAGGCTTGGCGTGCCGACCGATTCGGTCGGTCCACCTTCGAGCGAGATGACCGTCGCCACGAGGTCCGGGTGCAGCACTGCGAGCCGGAGTGCGACGGCGGCATTCACCGAGTGGGCGACGACAATCGCCGGTTGCGCCTCGAACGTCCGAAGGACGAACGCCATCCGCTCGGCCTGCGCGGTGAGCGAGTATTCCGCATGTGCTGGTCGGCTCGACGCGCCGACGCCGAGTGGCTCGACCACTATGACGCGGTATCCCGACGCGACCAGGCTGTCGCTGAGACGCCGGAAGCCTTCGACCGCACCGAACAACCCCGGGATGATCAGCACAGGGCGACCGGCACCAGCGACTGCGACATGTAGGGTCTCGCCTGGCCCTACGCCCAGCATTTGGATGGCGAGTAGAACACTTAGCATGAGAGCCTCCGCGGGTTGAGGCGCCCGGGTCGGATTGACCGCCATGACGGCGCCCGTAGCTTGTCCGATGCTATGGGCCTGCCGTTGCCCGGCTGTGTCCTCCGGTGTGACCTAGCCGAGCGTTGGTCATGATCCGACTTCGGGTGTTTGGCGAGGTCGAAGCGTTCGGCCCCGATGGGGCCGAGCTCGAAGCGGTCGTGCGCCAGCCCAAACGCCTCGCGCTTTTTCTATATCTCCTGCTGTCCGACCGGCGGCTTCATCGTCGCGACTCGCTCCTGGCCCTGTTCTGGCCGGACCACGACGACCAGCATGCGCGCGCGGCGCTGCGCCGGTCGTTGACTTTCCTTCGAACGGAGTTGGGGGGCGGGGGGGGCGCACCCGTCTTCGACACTCGCGGCGACGAGGTGGGCATAGCGGCGGACGCTGCCTGGTGCGACGCGGCGGCATTTCGCGCGGCGGTGCGGGGAGGCCGGCACGCGGAGTGTCTCGAGCTCTATCGCGGTGATTTGCTGGAAGGCGTGCATATCGAATCGGCGCCGGACGTGGGACGCTGGCTGGATGAGACGCGCGCGCAACTGCGACAACAGGCCGTTCGCTCTGCCACCGCTCTCGCGGACGAAGCGGAGAAGAGGGGCGACGCAGACGCCGCCGTGCAATGGAGCACGCGAGCCGCCGAATTGGCCGAGGATGAACAAGGCATGGCTACGCACCTCCATCGCCTCGAGAGGCTCGCCCGCGCCGACGAGGCGCGAGCCGCGTACCGGCGCTACGCCGAACGCCTGGCGGCTACACTTGGCCTCGAGGCCTCTCCCGCCTTGCGGGCGCTGGCTGACCGCATTTCGACCACAGCGCGCGGCCGAGTGCCCGCGAGCGAATTGCGTCCTGATGTGATCGCGGTGTTCCCGTTTACGATCCGTGGATTGCCGGAGCTCGAGTATTTGCGCGAAGGCATGGTGGATCTGCTCAGCGCCAAACTCGATGCGGCGGGATCGTTGCGCACGGTCGATCCGTACGCCCTTCTGAGACACGTGCGGCAGGCCGGCGCGCCGGAGGATGCCGCCTCCGCGCGCGCGATCGCCGCGGCATTTGACGCAGGAGCGTTCGTGCTCGGCACCATCGTGGCTGCCGGGGGCCGCGTCCACGCGACCGCCACCTTGTACGAGACCGGCGGCGCAGGTGCGGTTCGCGCGGAGGTCGAAGCGCCGCGCGAAACCGGGCCGTACGGCTTCGTCGATGCGCTGACGCTCCAGATGCTCACTCGCGGGCACCGGCCGGCTCACGGCCACGTTTCGACGCTCACAGCCGCGATGACGCAGAGTCTTTCGGCGCTTAAGCACTACCTGGTCGGCGAGGAGCGCTTTCGCCTGAGCCGCTTCGACGAGGCGCGGGACTCATTCGCCGAGGCCATCCTCGTCGATTCCGCGTTCGCTTTGGCGCACTACCGTCTGACGGCTGCGACCGCCGCATGCGGCGCCGCCGAGGATGCGACTCTTGCCTCGCACGAGGCAGTGCGCCATCGCGAGCGGCTGGGGAACCACGATCGGCTGCTGCTGGACGCGCAGGCGGCGTGGATCGCCGGGGAAGCCGAGACCGCCGAGGTGTTGTGGCAGCGCGTGATCGGCGAATGGCCCGATGATCTCGAGACATGGTTTCTGCTGGGCAACCTGCAGTTCGATTTCAATCCGATGCGCGGGCGGTCGTCTACTGAGGCGCGCGCGGCGTTCGCGCGCACGCTCGAGCTCGATCCCGGCCACGTCTCCGCGCTCTTGCACCTCGCCCGCATCGAAGCCATGGAAGGTCGAGCGGCTCAGCTCGCGACGCTGGCCGATCGCATCGAGCACTTGAGCCCCGGAAGCGATCACGCGCTCGGGGCTCGTGGAATGGCAGTGTTTGCGACCACGAACCGCGCGGCGCAGATGATGTGGCTCGGGACACTCGCGGGCCGACGGCTCGCGACGCTGGCGCGTGTGGTCGGAGACATTGTGCAATACGCCGGTGACGTCGACGCGCGTGACTGGCTGGCGCGAGAAGTGGCGAGGCTTGCTCCGCCCGGAACACTCGGAGCGCTCAGCCAAGTATTGCTGGCGTACGTGGCCGCGGCGCACGGCGACCCGGCCGCCGTCGACGCGGCGCTCGACCAAGCGGCTTCGCAGTCTTCCGGGCATGCGCTGCTCCATCGAGCATTTCTCGCCCTGTTGCCCACGCGGGCGGGTGATCGCGCTGCCGTGGCAGGCGTGCAGGCAGCGCTCGAGGCTTGGACGCCCGGAGCGCCGGTGCGACAACCGAACCTGATGCTCGGTGTGCTCGAGTCAGCGCAGCCGTTACTCCGGACGTATCTTCTCGGCTTGGCCGCCGCGTGGCGGGGTGACGAACGTGGAGCGACCACGCATGCGGATGGCTGCCGCGCCCTGTCGTCGCCGCACCTCGCCCCGCGTCTCCCCTCACAGCTAGCCGCCGGCGTTCGCGGGCGCCTGGCGCTGGTGCAGGGGCGTCCGGATGAAGCCCTCCGCCACATCGAAGGCCTGGGCTGGCCCGGCTGGCCGGAGCTTGCGATCTGGTCGCCGTTCCACGGCCACGCGGCCGAACGGCTGCTCCGCGCCGAAGCGCTGGCTGCCCTCGGCCGCCGAGGAGAAGCTGCAGCCTGGGCAGTTGGCCTCGGGCAGCGATCGCCTTTTGATCTCGCGTTCCGCGGGGAAGCTGAGCGCCTCGGACTGATTCCCACCGCCTGACCCCCTCCGGGGGAACACCCAGGTCACACCCAATGCCATAGCAGGGGAACGGCCTCTTGTGATCGTGACGGCGAACTCACGGCCAGGAGGCCCAGATGCCGTCCCGCTCGCTCGCCGCTCTACTGACCCGTCGCCGCGGTTCCCACATCGACAACCTGATTCTCCGCACCTTCGGCGCCGTCGCGCTGCTGGGAATTCTGTGGTCGCTCCTCGATCCAATGGCAGCGGCGCTCGCGCCGTTTGTGCTGTACACGATGTGGGCCAACGGCCCTCACTCGTCCGTGTTGCAGGGAGCCTACGAGCCAGTCCTTCTCGTGTACGGGCAGCTGTTTTCGCCACTGCTCCTCGCGGCGCTCGGCACGGCTGCGACCGTGTTCATCGAATGGGCGAACTACCACATCTACGCCCGCGCGCGGGACACTCGCACCGTGGGCAGACTCACTGCCGGCCGGTTGGTCCAGCGGGTCACCGCGTTGTTCGCCCGCAGACCGTTCCTGGCCCTCGTGCTGAGCGCCCTCGGTCTCGTACCCTACGGCGTCACGCGTTGTCTCTCGGTGCTGTCGCGCTATCCGATCGCGCGCCATCTGGCGGCCACAGGCATCGGCCGCTTCCCGCGCTTGTGGGTGATCGCCGCGCTTGGAGTCTCGCTCAGTTTGCCGCCGTCGGTTCTCATCGCCGTGGTGTTGTTGTCGTTCGCGCTCGCAGCCGCGCTGTGGTTCGTCGGCCGCCGGGCTTCCCTCGTCTCGCAGTCGGCGTGAGGAGGGACCATGGCCACGAGTTCACAGACCTCCGCGCGTCAGCTCACAATCAGCTCCGAAGACGAGCTGATCGCGGCGATGACTGCCCTGCAGTGTGGAGATTCGTTGCATCCCGTCGGCGCAGGGGGCTCCAAAAGCGCCTGCTTCCGGACACAAGGCACCACCCTCCGATTCGCGCGCTATGACCAGGTTGTCGCGATTGACGGCGCGGACGTAACGATCCAGGCCGGCGCCACGATTGCGCAGCTCAACGCTGCGCTCGCGGTGCACGGGCTCGCTCTTCCCACAAACGGCGAATGGGGCCGGGCAACCGTCGCCGGCTCGATGTCGAGCGGCACACACGGAGGTTCTGCCCGCCACGGCATCCTGGCCAGCTCGGCGGTGGGGATTCGGCTCATCGGCGTCGGCGGCCAGGTGTTGGACCTGCGCCGCGGGGAGCCCGGGTTCGACCATGCAGCCGTGTCGCTGGGGCTGCTCGGCGTGATTTCGACGATCACCTTCCGCTGCGAGGAGGCCTTTCACCTCGAGCTGGCGATGCGGACCATGCCGTTCTCCTGGTACACGGCCCATCACACGGACATCGACCGCGATCACGAGTTCCATGCGGCCATCTGGCTTCCGGGCGCGGACCGTGTTATCACCTTCACTGCCGATCGCGTGCCCACGCCGGCGCATGCGCGGCGCCGTCGCGAACGCTTCACACCCGCCACGTTCATCCTCCATCGGCTCGTACGCGACTTCGGTGTCCGCTCGTTTCCGCGAGGATTGTTCACGGCGACAACCGCGGATCGGTGTGATCGCGTGCTCACGCCCATTCGCACCGGCGCCACCCAAGTCCCCTTGTTCAGCGCATTGAGCGCCGACTGGCGCGAGACTGAGATGGGGGTGCCGATCGCGCGCGCGGGCGAAGCGTTCGACGCGCTGGCAGCGCTGATTCGACGCTATCCTCGCGTGCTGACCAACCCGGTCGGACTCCGCGCCACCGCTGCCGACTCGGCGAGTCTGAGTCCCTGCTACGGACGCGGCAACCGCTGGTTCGCGCTGTTCTACAGACACGACGATGCATTCGAGCGCGACCTCTGCGCCCTGTTCGAGCGGCTGGATGCGCGTGCGCACTGGGGCAAGCACGTCGTGCTGAGTCCGCAACATCTGCGCGCGCAGTTCCCGCGCTGGGACGCATTCCGGCGCATGCGTGCCACGCTCGACCCCCATCGCATCCTCGCAAACGACTTCGCGCGGAGGTTCGGCCTATGAACTCCCCTTTGATTGCAGTGACGGGCGCGACGGGATTCATCGGTCGCGCAGTGGTAGAAGCGCTGTTGCCCACAGCGCGCGTGCGGGCGTTGGTTCGACGCCAGACTGCTCATACGTGCGCGTTGGCCAGCCGAGGTGTCGAGCTCTCGTTCGGCGATCTCGCGGAACCCGATGCGGCAAAGTCTCTGGTGCGCGGCGCCGATGTCGTGATCCACTGTGCTGCACAGATGGGCCGAGCGGATCCTGCCAAGAGCTATGCGATCAACGTGATCGGGACGGAACGGTTGGCTCGAGCCGCGCGTGCGGCGGCGGTCGGTCGCTTCATTTATGTCAGCTCAATCTCCGTGCTGGGCGCAACGCGCCGGCCCGACAACGTGCTTACCGAAGACGACGAGCCGGCCGATACGGAGCACCTGAATGCATACGCGCGCAGCAAGTATCTCGGCGAGTGCCGCTTGCGGGACGCGGCCGGCCCAGAGTTAGCCTGGACTGTGATCCGACCGACCAACGTCTATGGTCTCGGCTCGGGGCCTTGGTTCAAGAACTGGATCCGCTCTATCCATCGTTTGCCCGTCGCCCTAGGGGACGTCGCGATTGACGTTGTGAACGTCGATGATGTCGTACAGGCTCTGTGCGCCGCCGCGGCGATGCCACCATACGGAAACCACGTGCTACACGTCAGCCACGAGATGGTGAAGCTCAATCGATATGTGCAGGCAATCGCCGACATGATCGGGCGGCGCGCCTGGACACTCCCTTCGCGCGTCGATGCGGTGTTGCGGTGGATTATCGAGCGCGGCTACCGGCTCGTATCGGGACGCCATATGTCGTTGGCGCTGACTCGATCGGTGCGCTACCCGCACGCGCGCGCGACCGCCGTGCTCGACTACCTGCCGCGAGTTCGATTCAGCGAAGGACTACGGATGATGACCGAGCAGTATCGGTTGCAAGGCTGCTGTAAGTAAAATACAGCAGATGAAAGAACCAACTCTGCTCCGCTACAGTATGCGCACTTCATGGCCAGCGATGTGTGCGGTCATGATTCTCGGCGCGTCCGGCGCCCCCCCCTCGACTGCCGCCACAAGTTCGGGCCCAACCTTCGACCAGGTGAAGGAATGGGTGGCTGCCTACCGGGCAGCGCATCCGGGACGTGGTGGGAAGGACTGGGACATCAATGCGAAATCGCCAGCCGAAATCGCGGCCGATCCAGCGGCGCAGCGACTGCTGTCGATATGCGGCCCGGACCAGCGACCGGTGATCCCCTTGTTGGCTTGGGAGTATGGAGGGTTCGATCACCAGTGGGTTGATCCAGCAGCGTCAGCTCTGGTCTATTGCGTCTATACTCCGGTGGCTCAGCCGTCCTCTCACTGGCGCTTTGAAGAAGCCGACGACCGTATCGTAGCCGATGTCTACGTGCTGTTTCCCGATCAGAACCCATGTAAGGACAGGAGGGGCAAGGACCAGGTGGCGGCGTGTATTGGTCACGCCAGCAATTTTGAAATCCTGGTGGATACTGCAAGCCTGAATGATGGACGTCATGTGGGGCTGAGCCTCAGTGAGGCCTCGACGGAATTGAGACTGCTGCTGACTGATGGGAGCAAAGTGCACCTCGCAGTCGATCAATAGGCAACCGAGGCCTGAGCCACGATGCGCGTGCAGATCCTTTCCGTCCCATATGACTCAGGGCGCCGCGACGTTCGGATGGGAAAAGGGCCGGGGCACCTGCTCGGGCTCGGTCTCGAAGCCGCATGGCGTACACACGGCCATGACGTAGCGACCGTCTGGGTCGAGATCCCAAACAGCGAAGCGGGCAACGTGCGCTCGAGCTTTGAGCTGTACGACGCGCTCGCCAATCGTGTCCGCGCCGCGCACACAGATCAACACTTCCCGTTCGTGATCGCCGGTAACTGCGGAGTAACGATCGGGGCGCTTGCGGGGTTGACTGATGTACGTCCTGCGGTTGTCTGGTTCGATGCACACGGCGACTTCAACACCCCCGACACCTCGCCGAGCGGTTTTCTGGACGGGATGGCGCTCGCAATTCTGACGGGGCGGTGCTGGCGGACTCTCGCCAAGAAAATCTCTGGCTTCGAAGCGGTATCGGAAACGCGCGTCGCGTTGGTGGGTGCTCGTAACCTCGACCCACAGGAGTCGGATGCCCTCGACGCATCGCGCATTCTGCGGGTCGGTGCCGACCTGGCGGGACTAGACGACGCTTTTTCGGAAGCGAGTGCCGTCTGGCTTCACGTTGATCTCGACGTCATCGACAGCGGCGACGGCCGGGCGAATCAGTTTGCGACAACTGGCGGCGTCACAGTCGCTCAGCTCGTCGACGCAGTCGGGCGGTTGGCCACGCGTTTATCGGTCGTCGGAGCCGCGCTTACGTCATACGATCCGGCTGCGGACGCTGACGGACGTGTCGCCACTGCGGCGCTCCAGGTCGCCAAGACATTGGCCGAGACTACGGCGCGCGGGTGAGGACGAAATCGACTCTGCCACGCGCGCCAAACAACTCGAGATGCACGTCCCAGACACCAGGCTGACCTGCAGCAGTCTCGTTCTCCAGTTCGAACTCGAGTGGGATCTTCCGGTACACCGTGTCACCCGCGGCATCGAGAATCGTGAGCCGCCCCTGGCCGTGATGCACGAAACTCTGGTGATGCACCGTAGCCACGGACCCCGTCATGACCCAGCTCCAGGTGCGCGTGTCGGTCACGTTGTCGAGATCAAACGCCTGAAAGCGAAGACTATCGGGAAGCACGGTCTCGACCTCGCGATTCTCGGGGCCGAGGTACTTGATGATCGAGTCCTGGCAGGCTGCCGCGATCGCGGCGACTGCGGCGAGCGTAGCCAGTCTCAGCATTGAGCGCGCGGTCATGGCACCCACCTCGGCGTCGCCCAGCTGGCGTACGCTCGGATCTGGGTTCCGTCAGCGGAGACGTCGGGGAAGTCGTCGTACTGGCTGTTGCGGTGGAAGGCAGTAACCGACGCGCCGAGTCCGAGACGACCCTTGTAGTACAGCCGGCCCTCGAGCGACGCTGCGTACTGGTAGTGGTCGCCGTTGAATCCACTGAGCACCGGTTCCCACAACATCCGGGCCTTGGCGTCGATCGCGCCGAGGCCTTCCCAGATCGCTGTCAGCCGGAGGTTGCCACCGAAGCCGAGCCCGTAGTCGTAATCGCGCCCCTCGGCAGAGACGAAGTAGTCGGACTGCGTCGCGGCGATTGGATAAGCGGCGCCCAGTACCTCGCTCTGAATGCGGAAGCCGCGTGGATCCCCCCAGCGCGAGACCAGCCCGCCTAGGAACCCCTGGCCGCCGAACTCGATCGACTCGGAGCTGAGGAACTCATAACTCATGAAGGCTGCAAGCTGATGTTGGGAGTGCGTGCTCTTGCTGAGCTGGTGCGCCGCGAGATTGCCGCGCGCCGTGAGCCGGGCGAACCGACCACGCTCGCCTTGCTTCTCGGTGGCGACTTCGAGGCCTACGGAGAACGCCGAGAAGGGCGCTCGGCCCAGATCGGCCACCTGGTCGCCGTAGAACAGCGCGAGTTGGAGAAAGCCGACTTGTGAGGACCCCGCGTTGCCGCGGTTGTCGCCTCCGTTGGCCGAGCGAACGCCCGCGTCGAGCGACGCAAAGATCCGGCTCGGGCGCCAGTCGGGCGGATTGGCCACGACGTCATTGGTCTGACCGCGGACTAGCCGGTTGAACCCCCGCGTCGGGTTCAGGGCCGCGGCGCCGATCTCGCGCCACATGCGCTCCGCACCCGTCGCCCGATTGTCGAGCGTCAGCGATGAGACCTTGAAGAGCATCTCGCCGAGCGTGATGCCACCGAGGCTGGTGTTGAACCAATCGTTGGGGGCCGGCGCCCATCCCTCGAAGAACCATTCCCACATCAAGCTGCCACCGAACGCCCAGGGCACCGACTGCCAGAAGTTGTAGCCGTTGGTGCGACCGGCGTTGAAGTACAGGCTGCCGTGGTAAGGATGGGAGAACTGGTTGTTCAAGAACTTGTTGTTGTCCCAGACCCATGGGTTCTCGATGTTCCTCGCCCAGACTTCGGGCCCAATCTTCGCCCACTCGGCGTCTCTGACCACCGAGTTGACAGTCCATGGGATGAACTGAACGATCATCAGCTCACCGGCTCCCGCCCAGAAGTGCTTCGGCGGGTTGCAATCGGGGCAAGGAAGTTGTTGACGCCGCTGCGCCGGTGCGTCCAATGCCACCGTCCACAACAGCGCCATAACTATCAGGGCACTTCGCGCCATCGCTCTGGTCCTCATCTTGAGTTCCTTGACGGCTCTCTAGCCTGCAATCACGGTGACCGTTCGGCCACCGGTTCCTGCTGCGATCCCTGCGATCGCCCGTCCGATCTTCGCTGCGCCCGTGGCGGAAGGCGCGATCTGGAGCCTGAAATCACCGGGGCTGTTGCAGATGGCCCGCAGATCCAGCACGTCCAGTTCCCAGCGGTATGCGCTTCGAAGAATGTGATCGTTCAACAACGTGAGTAGGACGCGCGCACGGCTGGCGGTGTTGAGTCCCACGAGTGGCGGCTCATAAATCGTACAGACCACAAGGCGCGGCGCACGGTCACGCACGCTCTTCGCCACGGGATCGAAGCCGGCCGCAAACTCATCGACCATTCCTACGAGGGCGTCGAGTGTTTCGCCGCTCGACTTCGTGGGTTGCTCGAGCAGATCGACGTGCTGCATGGCGTCATTGCCACCGATGCTCAGAACGACGAGATCGACATCGGCCGACAGCTGCTTGAGCTGGGAGGCGACGGTGGCCAGAGAGGAGCCTTCCGCAGCCAGGAGCGAGACCTTCCACTCGGGCAGCAGCTGACGTATGACCGAGGCGGTGTCCGGCTCGCGCCCTGTGTGGGCGCCGTTCGCCAAAATGCCGTCACCAAGAAGAGCGAGATGCGACATTCTCTAACGGCGCCGCCCACCACCGCCGCGCCCGCCGCCGCCCCGGCCTCCGCCGTAGGACCGCGACGACGCGCCCTGGCGCGCTTGCCACTCTCGATTTCCGCCGCTCCGACCATAGTTCGAGCCGCCGCGGTCGCGCGACCAATTGTTTCCCTGGCGCGACTCCCATCCGTTGTTGGTGCGGCGATGGACGTTGCCGTTGCGGTCGGCGAACACGTTGTTCGAGCCACCCGCCCGGCGATTGGCTCCGAGCTGACTCGCCGACTGGGCGCGGGTTGCGCTGTTCGCGGTGCGACCGCGGTTCTGAGGACGGTTGTAGAGATTTGAGTTGCGGGAGGACGCGCCCGCTCCCCCCCGATTGGTCGCCGCGGGACGCTGCCGATTCCCACCGCCCGCGGTGTTGCCGATGTTGACCTGGTTGCGGCCGCCGCGTCCGCCCGCGCCGCCACGCCCGCCGCCCGTGTTGATCGTGCAGTTGTAGCAAGCGCGATAGCCACCAGCCGGGTAATAGCCGCGGCTACTCGATCCGATCGCCACGCCGATGCCGAATGCAAAGAATCCGGCACCGAATGTCGTGCCCATGCCGTAGCCGGTGTAGGGGTTGTAGCTCACCGCGACGCCGTACGTTACCGCATGCGGGTAGTAGACCGCGCCGACGTAGGGCGGATAGTGCCAGCCGGTGCCGTACACCGGGACCCCGTAATACGGATACGCGCCCATGTAGCCCGGCGTATAACCGACATATACGACCTGCGGCGTCGACGCGTACACGTCCACGTAAGTCACGGGGTAGACCGGCACGCTCGGCGGAATCTTGGCGATCTCCGCCTTCGGGATGCTGTCCGCCACCGCCCAGGGCCCCTGCGCGTTCTGCGCCCGGAACCAGACGCCGTTGTCGCAGACGTAGTACACGCCGGCGACGCGGAGAACCTGCGAGGCCGTATTCGTGGCGTACGCGACAGACGTGCCCGGGATATCCGTGAATTTGGGCTCGCCGTCGTAGGTCACGCCGACAGTGGCTGTACGCTGAATCGCCGTCGTCTGCGGGATCTCGAGATCGAGCAGCGCGTCCTGCGCCTCCACCGTCAGCGCGACAGAGCTGCGGACACCGCCGATTGGGGACTCAGGTGGAATCTCCTGGAACGCGGCGGGCAGCGAATCGGGACGCGCAAAGGTCCACGGTCCCTGCACCGACTGACTCTTGAACCACCTGCCCGAGATCAAGAGATAGTTGTCCTTGCCTTCCGTCTCTCGAATCCACGGGGTCTCGGTGTTCTCGACATAGAGCAGTTTGCCGCCCGCAGTCGTCTTCCACGTGGGCGGACCCTGCGTGACCACCAGCTCGGTCGGCTCCGTTGCCGTCACGATCGCAGGCGGCACAGGAATGGTGTCGGGCCGCGTGGTTGCCGCCGCCGTTGCGGCGGGGGGAGAGGCTACGGCGGTGTCTCGGCGTGTTGCGGCTGTGTCGGTTCGCGTCAGCAGGGAATCCGGTCGAGCACGCGTCGTGTCTGCTGCCGCGCGCGATGTGTCCGTCGCCGCTCGCGACGTGTCGGCTCGCACCGCTGATGTATCCGCAGCCGCCGGAGCAGCAGTCGGAGCGGGAACGGGCGCAGGCGGGGGCCCTGGCGCGAACAGTGTGTCCGGCCGCGTTGTGGGCGTGTCCGCGGTCGCGACAACAGTGTCCGGCTGCATTCGTCTGAGAACTTCGGGGGGCGGCGTCCCGCCGGCGGTCCACGGGCCTCGGGCGTAAGGCGCGGAATACCAGAGATTCTCGCCACCACCCAGCCAGAACGTGCCGCTTGCGGTGTCCTTCACTACACCGAACGGCGTGTTCACCACGACTTGGAGGCCGCTATTCGGAACGGCCTGGAGCCGCGGCTCACCGTCGAAGAGCAACAGCACCGAGAGCTTCTCGGCAAACACGATGTGGGGTGCGTCGGTCTTCAGCCCGTCAGTGTGACGGTTCTCAGCCTCAGCCGACGCGAGGCTCGCCTGCAGGCGCTCGATCGTCATCCGGAATCCGGAGGGCGGAAAATCCTGCTCGACGTACTGCGTGAATCTCAGCTGCTGTTCTGCGGTGGCGTCCGGCCAGCGCACACGTGAGATCTTGAGATTGTGGATCCAGACCATGCCGGAGTCTCGGTCCACATCGACAGTCGCGGTCATCCACATCGCGCCGAAGATCGGGTCCGGTCTGCCGCTCACTTTGAGTGCAATCGCCCCGCGCGCGGTCAGCTCGTTGCCCGCGAGCTTCTCGGCCTGGGGTTGATACAGGACGATGGTGCCGACTGCACCACCGCCGACGGGGATCTGGCGCGGCCAACTGTAGTCCTGCGCGTGAAGGGCGGCGGCGCAGAGCGCGAGGGGGGTAAACGCGAGTATTCGCATCGCTTAATGGTGTGGTCGCCTGGCAAGAGCCGGGATAGGACTAAGGGCGTATTCCTCCTTTTCCACTTTTGTAGGCATCGTACCGTCCATGTCACGACCCCTCATGTACCTCGCGATTCTGACCGTGGCCATCCCGGCTACGGCGTACGCACAGCACGGTGGAACGATCGAGCTGGGCGCCTTTGGCCGATGGAGCCATTACGACAGCACCCTCAGCCTGGACGATGCCTTTGGTCCTGGCGTGCGCCTCGGGTTTTTCCTCTCCGGGAAAGCTCTTCTCGAAGGCGATGCGGCGCTCGTACCCACCAAGACCGCCGGTGCAGATGTGGATCACAAGCCGTTCCACGTGCGACTGCTCGGCAATCTCCCGATTGGAAAGCGGCTGGCCTTCCTAATCGGGGGCGGATGGGCATACAACAGCTTCAGCAAGGGATTGAGCGGGACGGAGAACGGCGTCGGCGCGCTCGCCGGACTGCGCTTGAGTCTGGGCAAGCGTCTGTCGATCCGCGGTGAGGCGATTGGGGATTACATGTTCGACACGCCCGCTCCAGACAACACCCTGCACTATGGCCTGCAGGCCGGCGTGAGCTTGATGCTGCGCGGCGGACCGGGTGACAAGGATAAAGACGGCGTGAAAGACGACGCCGATCGCTGCGCCGCCACGCCGGAGGGCACACCGGTCGAAGCGACAGGCTGTCCGGATGCGGATCGTGACGGTGTGGCCGATCAGGGAGATCGCTGCGCGAACACCCCGGCCGGCAGTACTGTCGATGCGATCGGGTGCTCGGACGTCGACCATGACGGTGTCGTGGATCCGCAGGACCGCTGCGCCAATACACCGGCCGGTACGCAGGTCGACGCGACCGGTTGCCCGCCGGATGCGGACCGCGATGGTGTGCCGGATACGGCTGATCAGTGCGCCAACACGCCCGCGGGCGTCCGCGTTGATGTGACGAACGGCTGCCCGGTGGATGCCGACGGCGACGGGGTGTTGAATGCGCAGGACACATGTCCCAACACACCGGCCGGCGTCGCGGTCAACGCGAGCGGATGCCCCACCGATAGCGATGCCGATGGAGTCGCCGATGCCAGTGACGCCTGCGCGGGGACACCCGCCGGCACCAAGGTGGACGCGACGGGGTGCCCTGTAGCGGCGCCCATCGTGCTCACGGGTGTGACCTTCCTGTCGGGTAGTGCCAAGCTGACACTGAACTCGCAGGGGCCGCTCAACCGGGCAGTTCAGGAGCTGCAGCAGCGTCCCGACACGCGCTGGGTCATCGAAGGGCATACGGACAACGTCGGCAATCGTGAGGCCAACATCCGTCTGTCCAAGGCGCGGGCGGATGCCGTGCGCGCCTATTTCGTCTCCAAGGGCGTCGCGGCGGCCCGCCTGACAACGATCGGGATCGGCCCCGATCAGCCGGTCACCACCAACGACTCTGCGGACGGACGCGCTCAGAACCGCCGCGTGCAGCTACGGCCGCAACCGTAGACTGGGAGAGCTGAAGGAGTCGGATCACGCGGGCCGAGGATTTTAGTATCTTCGGCCCGCGTGCTCGTTCCTAAGCTCGTCACCACTCTGAAGGATTATTCCCGGGAGCAGTTCACCCGGGACGTCGGCGCCGGCGTCATCGTCGGCATCGTCGCGCTGCCGCTCGCGATCGCCTTTGCCATTGCCAGTGGACTGAGCCCCGAGCGGGGACTGTACACCGCGATCGTGGCCGGTTTTCTCATCTCCGCGCTCGGCGGCTCTCGCGTACAGATCGGCGGTCCCACCGGCGCCTTCGTGGTGATCGTCTCGGGGATCGTGGGGCAGCACGGTGTCGATGGCCTGGTCATCGCGACGCTCATGGCCGGATTCATTCTGATCGCGTTCGGCGTACTGCGACTGGGCGCCGCGATCAAGTTCATCCCATACCCGGTGACCATCGGCTTCACCAGCGGGATCGCGCTCATCATCTTCTCGAGCCAAATCCGCGATCTGCTCGGGCTCCAGATGCAAGGAGTGCCTTCGGAGTTTCTGCCGAAATGGGACGCGTATGTCCACGCGTTCAATACCGTCAATCTCTGGGCGCTAGCTGTGGCAGTCGCGACGCTCGCCGTCATCATCTTTTGGCCCAGGATCTCGACCCGCATCCCCGGTCCGTTTGTAGCGCTGATTGTAACCACGCTATTCGCGCAGCTGCTGCATCTGCCGGTCGAAACCATCGGTGCGCGGTTCGGCGCGATCCATGCCGGTCTCCCGCTGCCGCACGTCCCAGCTCTGTCTTTTTCCTCGATTCAAGCGCTCGCCGGCCCTGCCTTCACCATCGCGCTGCTTGCCGGGATCGAGTCACTGCTCTCGGCGGTCGTGGCGGACGGGATGATTGGCGGGCGACATCGGTCGAACATGGAGCTCGTCGCCCAGGGCGTCGCCAACATCGCGTCGCCGCTGTTCGGCGGGATGCCGGCTACCGGCGCCATCGCGCGAACCGCCACCAACGTGAAAAACGGCGGGCGCACGCCGGTCGCCGGAATGACGCACGCCGTCACGCTGCTGCTCATCACGCTGTTCTTTGGGCGCTGGGCGGGGCTCATCCCCCTGGCGACGCTGGCGGCGATCCTCGTGGTTGTCGCGTTCCACATGAGCGAGTGGCGGACGTTCGTGTCCGAATTCCGTGCGCCCAAGAGCGACGTGGCCGTCCTGCTCACGACCTTTCTGCTCACCGTCCTGGTCGATCTGACCGTCGCGATCGAAGTCGGTATGGTGCTCGCCGCTTTCCTCTTCATGCGCCGGATGGCGGAAGTCACGAACATCAGTGTCCTGACCCATGAGTTCACGGATCCGGTGGATGATTTCGAACGTGACCCGAACGCGGTGCGGAGGCGCGCGATTCCGGAGGGCGTGCAGGTGTACGAGATTACCGGCCCGTTCTTCTTCGGGGCGGCGGAGTCGTTCAAGGATCGTGTGGGACGGATAACGGGCAAACCAAAGGTGCTGATCATCCGAATGCGGCATGTGCCGGCGATGGATTCAACGGGGCTGCATGCGCTGCGAGAGTTGATCCACCGCAGCCGCCACGAGGGAACCCTGGTGGTGTTATCGGATGTGCACGCCCAGCCTGTGGTGGCGCTCGAGCGCTCGGGTCTCTACGACGAGCTCGGTGAGGAGAATATCCACGGGAACATCGACGACGCCCTGAACCGCGCGCGCCAGCACCTCGGCCTGCCTCCGGTTGCACCGCCGGAATTCGCCACGCCAACCGTGGCGCGTGAGACTCCGCCCCGCCGTTAATGCTTCGACTTCATGTATTCCACGCCGGGGGCGACCGTCGCGCGCCAGGCCGCTTCCACAGCCGGCGTGCACTCCGGATCGAATCTCTTGACCGTCTCGATAAGGGAGTCGATGAAGGGACCGTAAAGGCTCGGATCGATGTCGAGGTCTCGACGGCTATGCCGCGCGGCGACGCGGGCGAGCAGCGTCGGCTCCTTGCTGGGCTGGGTAGGGAAGATCAACAGCAAGCCGATGGCGTGCCGCAGTAGCTTCGTTTGCCGGTCGAAGTCGGTGTGCGCAAACAGTGGCCCTGCCGCAGGACAGGCGGCGAGGAAGGTGCGGTAGAACGTGTGCAGGAAGTCGGGCGAGCGGGAACAGCGGTCGTAGCTCGCTTTCGCCGTGGCCGTCGTCGCCTGATCGATCATGCGCCAATGTACCGTCTCTAAAGACACCTTCACAGCCGCTTCATGAAGACGCGAGAGCCCCTCGGATAAGCTCCGTTCACTCAAACAACACGGAGCGTACCGGTGGGTCGAGCCAGGTGGCTGCAGTTCGCGATGCTCATGCCGTTCGCCGTCGCATGCGGTGGAGAGAAGGGCGCTGCGGCTCCCCCGGCGCAACCCGTGCAGACGGCCTCAATTGCAGCAGCCGGCGCGGGCGCGATTTTTATTGAGAAGGGCTGCCCGCAGTGTCATTCGATCTCAGCATTCGGGATCAAGTCACCGACCGACGTTGGCCCCGATCTCGCCTACGCCTATCGTGATGTACAAACCCGGTTCGGCGTGAAGCTGGAGCAATTCCTCAACGCACCGACGGGCACAATGCAGATGGTGTTGAGCTCGATGATCAAGCTCACTCCCGCAGAACGTGATTCCATCATCCACATCCTCAAAGAGCTCGAGGAAGAGCGCGAAGAGCGCGGCGAGCACGAAGGGAAGGATCCATGAGACTCCATCTCTCGATGGGTGCGCTGCTGATTGTCGCGGCCTGCGCGCCGTCGAAGGGCCCGCAGAGCGGCGCCAACAACCGGTTGGCGGACGCTCGTGAAGCGGCGCAGCGCACTTTTGTCGAGCCGGGCAAGCTCGATGAGTTCTATCTCTTCTACAGCGGCGGCCATTCGGGTCAGGTCTACGTCGCTGGTGTGCCGTCGATGCGGCATATCGCGACGATCCCCGTTTTCGCGCCCTATCCCGCGACCGGCTATGGGTTCGACGTCGAGTCGAAGGCGATGCTCGGCGGCTATACCTGGGGAGACGTGCATCACCCGGCGCTTTCGAAGACCAATGGCGACTACGACGGGCGCTGGTTATTCGTGAACGACAACGCCAACAATCGTGTGGCGCGCGTGGACCTGCGCGATTTCAAGACGCATCAGATTCTGGGTCCGATCGCGAATTCCAGCGGCAACCATGGATCCGCGTTCGTCACCGAAAACACCGAATACGCGCTCGTCGCGAGCCGGTTCTCGATTCCGATTCCCCGCGGTACCTACGCGCCGACGTCGCGGTACGCGACCGACTACAAGGGAGTCTTGAGCGGCATCAAGATCGACAGTGCCAGCGGCGAGATGGCGGTCGCCTGGCAGATCGTGACGCCGCCGTTCGATTGGGACCTGGCCGCCACTGGTCGCGAGATTTCCGCCGACTGGGTGGTGTGGAGCTCCTACAACAGCGAGCGGGCTACGGGCCGCCTCGAGGTTACCGCGAGCCAGCGCGACCGGGACTACATCGCATTCGTGAACTGGCGGAAGGCCTCGGCAGCCGCCGCAGCCGGAAAAGGCAAGATGATCGGCGGCGTGCGGGTCCTGAATCCGCGTGAAGTGCCCGGAATGATGTACCTGGTCCCGCTCGCCAAGAGCCCGCATGGCGCCGACTTTTCGCCGGACGGCCGCTATGTGGTCGGCGGCGGCAAGCTCGCGCCGTTCGTGACGGTGTTCGATTTTCAGAAATTCATTTCCGCGACGATCGCGAACGATACGACGGGAAATGAGGACGGGATTCCGGTACTGCGGTTCGAGTCGATTCGTGTCGCGGAAGTGCCGGTCGGCTTGGGCCCGCTGCACACGCAGTTCGACGACCAGGGCTATGCCTATACGTCGCTGTTCGTGGAATCGGCCATCGCCAAATGGAAACTTGGGCCGTTCAATGGCAACGATTCCGCGCTCGTGGTCGCGAAGATCCCCGTCCACTTCTCGGTTGGGCACATCGTGGCCGCCCATGGGGACACGCGGCACCCCGTCGGCCGGTACCTCATCTCGATGAACAAGCTCTCCAAGGGACGCCATCTCAACGTTGGGCCCTCTCAGCCCGAGTCGAGCGAGCTAATCGACATCACCGGCAGCGGAATGACGATGCTGTACGAGGCGTACACGGAGCCGGAGCCGCACTTCGCCCAGCTCGTGCGCGCCGATCTCCTGAAGCCGATCGAGGTCTATCCGAAGGCTGAGAACAAGAATCCCAATGCCATCTGGGCGGCGAGCGACGCCAAGATCGTCCGCCGGCCCGGGCTGGTCGAGGCGAAGATCTACAGCATCCGCTCGTACTTCGCCCCGAACGAGATCGAAGTGCAGCAGGGCGACTCGGTCATTCTGCACGTGACCAACGCCGAGCAGGAGCGCGACATGCTGCACGGCTTCGGGATCTCCGGTTACAACATCAACGTCGTCATGGACCCCGGAGAGACCAAGACGATTGCGTTCCGCGCGTCGAAACCCGGCGTGTATCCGTTCTACTGCACGAACTTCTGCTCGGCGATGCATCAGGAGATGCAGGGCTATTTCCTGGTGAAGCCACGCGCCGGCACGACGGTCGCGACGGACGGCGGGAACTGAAATGACGGTGGCCCGCTGGCTCAGCCACGTACTCTCGTCCCGGGCACGGTTCGCCGTGCTCGGGGCGGGGGTGTTGTTGGTGCTCGCGCTCTTCTTCCCCCTGTGGAAGATCACGATGTTCGCGAACCAGTTCCCGGAAGGGCTGCGGCTGTCGATCTACGCCCACCAGCTGGTTGGCGGCAATGGCGGCACCGATCTGCAAGGCATCAACATCCTGAACCATTACATCGGCATGCGGGAGATCCAGGCGGCCGACTTTGTCGAAATGAAGTTCATCCCGTTCGTGCTCGGCATTTTCGTACTGATCGGGTT
>DATFVZ010000363.1:0-9798 GCA_035259785.1 Gemmatimonadales bacterium | reverse complement strand
AGGACCCATCAAGCGAGGTCGAATGCAGCTCGCCGTCCTTCTTCTTCTGATTCAGAGTGCAGCTCCCACTCCTCAAACGCGCTTGTGGGATGCCGCCATCACCGGCGACACGGTGGCTCTTGCAGCCGCGCTGCGCGACGGGGCGAACGTCGATTCGCTGGACCGGCGCACCGCTCGGAACGGCCGCCGAGCGCTGAACTGGGCCGCGCTCAACAACCGCCCTGACGCCATTCGCTTCCTGCTCGCCCACGGCGCCAACATCGAGGCCACCAACATCACCGGCTTCACCGCGCTGCACCACGCCGCGGAAGCCGGATCGCTCGAGGCCGCGCGCGTGCTCCTCGCCGCAGGCGCTGATCCGAAGCATACCAATCTCGAAGGCATGACGCCCGCGGGGCGGGCGAAAGAGGAAGGGTTCACCGAGCTCGCCGAGCTGATCCTGGCGGCGGAGCGGGGGATTCGGCCGAAGAATTAAGCCTCGACGCGACGGCATACGAGAGGGTCTCCGAGTGCCGCGGCTTCTCGCAATCGCAGTACGCGCTTCGACGGCGCATGTCTGCCGGCAGATTGTTGCGCAACGCCTTCAGCGCGTAGAACCCGTTCATGCACAGGCTCATGAGTAAGGCCCCGATGCGCAGCTGGCGCACGCCGCGCCACGCCCGGCCCAACGCGTGCGGCAGCGAAAACGCTCGCCGCCACAACCGCCGATGCGCGGTCAACAGCTCGTCCGGGGCCATGGTACGTGGCCGGAACGTGACGTTGTAGCCGTTGTAGAACTCCCAGCCGCGCTCCGGCAGCATCCGTCCGTCGCGAGCCATCTCGTCGTACAGAGGCGTGCCTTTGTACGGCGTCAAGATGCTCAGGAACGGGACGTCGACGCCGATGGCGTAAAGGTTGTCCGCCATCCGTTCGACGCTCTCCGCCGTGTCGCCGTCGAAGCCGGCGATGAAGCCAGCCATGACGGCGATCCCCCGGCGGTGCAGCTTGGCGATCGCCTCGGAGTACCACGCCACCTTGTTCTGCCGCTTGTTGGCGTGCGCCAGCGACTCGGCGGTGAACGTTTCGAGACCAAAGAAAATGCCGATACAGCCCGAGGCCTCCATCAGGCCGAGCAGCTCGTCGTCGCGTGCGAGGTCGAGGCTCGCCTGGGTGAGCCACCAGCGGCGCATCGGGATCATCCGCGTGAGCAGCTCTTTGATGTACGACCGGTTGATGGTCAGGTTGTCGTCCCAGAACCACACCACCTTGCGCTGCCACCAGTGAGGGAAGTCCTCGTAGGCGATGTCGGCCAGAACCTCTTCGACCGGCCGCATGCGGAACCCGGGATTGAGCGTGGGCACGGTGCAGAAGGAGCACCGGAAGGGGCAGCCGCGCGTCGCCTGGATAACGCGGGGGACGAAGAAGCGTGGAGGCAGGAGGTCGTAGCGTGGCGTGGGCAAGCCCTTCATGTCGCAGGGCGAGCCGTGATAGACCGTGCGTAGCCGACCGGCCTCGGCATCGTCGAGCATCTGGGCCCAAACCGTTTCCGCTTCGCCCGTGACGACCGCATCGACGTGGCGGAGCGTGCCCTCCGGGTCATAGCTGACGTGCGGCCCGCCGGCGACGACGCGTTTGCCGCGGGCGCGGAACAGCCCCGCCAGGCGGAAGGCCTCCGGGGCGAAGCCGCTGAAGAACGAGAGCGCGATCAGGTCGGCGTCGGTACTCAAATCCACCGCCTGAACCTGCTGGTGGATCACGCGCACCTGGTGCCGTGGGGGGGTGATCGCGGCGAGATGGATACCCGTCAGCGGTGGCACGAAGTCCAGCTCATGCCCTCTCTCGTAACGCTGCACATACACGACGACGACATCAACCTTCATGACGAGACTCTCTCTGTGCTGTGAACTACTTTGTATTATAAAGTAGATGGTCAGGGAGTCAAGCGAGGCGGAACGTCGGCCTAACGTTCGACGATCATATCTCCAGCAGATCCTTGCCGACGATCACTTGTCCGCCAAAGTACGTCCGCGCCGCGGCCGTCCACATTTCGTCCGTGATCGCGGGGTCATCTGCCGGGACCAAGTGTGAGAGCACGAGGAGTTTGACCCCAGCTTCCTGCGCCACACGCCCCGCGTCCTCAGCGGACGTATGGCTGGCGAGTAGATGCTGTTTCAGGCCGGGGTGGTTTGGGACGCGAGCGGCCAGGCGGTCAACCGCCGGCAAATACATCGCCTCGTGCACCAACACATCGGCGCCCTTGGCAAGCTGAATGAGGTTGTCGGAGCGCGTTGTATCTCCGGAGATCACGATCGAGCGGTCGGGCGTATCGAACCGATAGGCCAGAGCCGGTTTCACAATAGGATGAGTCACGAGCGTCGTCGTGACCTTCACGCGGCTATCGCTCAATACCGGTCCACCGCGCGTCAGCTCGTGAGGGTGGACGAGTGGAGCGAGCGGCGGATACCCCTCGTCCACGATGCGGATATTGATGTCATAGGCGCTCATTTCGAGGAACAACTTCGTGACCCGCTCGAGCGGCGGTGGGCCCCACGTATCGAGTCGCGTCGCCAACCCAACCGCCCACGCCAGCTGGATCAGCGTTCCGTAGTCGGCGATGTGATCGGAATGGTGATGCGTGATGAAGATGTGGCGGAGTGTCGTGAGCGGAACACCCGCGGCGGCGAGTTGTCGCGCGACGCCATCACCACAGTCCACGACGTACGCGACGCCATCGACCACGATCACTTGTGATGACGCAGTGCGCTCCGTGCGGGGGCGCGGCCCGCCGCCAGTGCCGAGCAGAATCAGGCGACTTCGGGCCTGGTCCCTCGAGCGAAAGAATGTCGGCCACGATGATCCAAGGACGACAGCCGCGCTCGCGCCCACGAAGGCTCGGCGATCCATCACACAGAGGGCCAGTGGCCTGACGTGCGCGCGATGCGTTCGCGCAGACCCCGGATACGGAGCAGGTGCACTCGCACGGCGATGGTAAGTGCGAGCGCCACGTACGGTGCTACGAACGCCAGGCCGGTCGCAACGAGATAGGTCGTAAACGCCAATCGATAGCCGCGGCGGATGCGCTCGACCGCCTCGGCACCGGCCCTCGGATCGCGCAATTCACATCGCGCAATGGTCTCCAGCAACAGATTGTAGGCACCACTCCCGAAGACGAACGTGCCGCTGTAGAACGCCACCGCGGTTCCGACCTCGGGGCCGCCGAGGTTGGCAGCGAGCGCTGCAGTCGGAAATGGAATGAACGTCACATAGAGGAGCGCGCAGCCGTTGGCAAGCATCACCCATTGAGTGGGCGCGCGGATCAGCTGCATCGCGTCGTGATGGGCGATCCACGAGACCAGAATGACAAAGAAGCTCAGCACGAATGCGAGGTACGAAGGCCAGAGGGCGACGAAGTTGGTCCACAGGTGCCCGTCGACGCCCGGATGCGGCAGGCGGATCTCGAGGATCAGCAGCGTACACGCGATGGCAAACACTCCATCGCTGAACGCTTCGATGCGGCTCGTGCCTTCCGCCAGTGCAGCCTCCCCCTCGATGTGGTTCCGAACATAGCTCCGGAATCGAGTTCTGGCCGCACAAGACTACAACGTCGCCCGCCTTCGCAGTTCTCTGAACGCCGCCACGAGCGCCGGCAATTGATGATTCGCATTGAGCCCGCTCGGCTGCGGTAACAGCCACAATCGCGCAGGGCCGAGTCGTTCCGGCTGTGGACCGATCACCGCCCGCGGCCGCGCGAACGCGACGCGATACGCCCCGATCCCGACAACTGCGACCCATTCTGGCGCATAGCGCTTCACCTTCCGCTCGAGCCGCCGCGCGCTGGCGCGAAATTCTTCCTTCGAAAGCTCAGCCGCCGTTGCGGTCGCCCGAGCCACCAGATTCGTGATCCCGTAGCCTCCCTCGAGCAGCTCACGCTCTTCCCATGGCTTCAGGATGCGATCGCTGAACCCAGCGCCATGCAGGGCAGGCCAGAACCGGTTGCCCGGACGAGCAAAGTGATGACCGGTGGCAGCTGAATAGAGGCCCGGGTTGATGCCGCAGAACAACACGCGCAGCCCGTGGCCGATTACGTCCGGGACCGTCCGTCCCGCCGCCGCGAGCACCTCGGCGCGCGTGGGGCGTGTGGGAATCGCTTTCCTCTCTACCTCTCTTTTTCTCAAAGCGGCGTGGCGCATGTCATCCCGAGCGGAGCGCGCGTAGCGCGCGAAGCGAGGGATCTGCTTTTGGTGCCGCAGCGACGGATCTATCGCGCTGTCGTAATCGTCAAATTGCGATACTCGATCGGCCCATGATCTCCCTGTAGCATGATAGGCCCCGGCCGGCCCTCGTCACTGTCGAGCGCGCCACCTGTCGGACCGGGAATGGTCGCGTCGCAAATGACGGTCTTGCCATTCAGCACCACCGTCACTCGGCGCCCGATTAGCGTGATGTCGTAGGTTTGCCACTCGTCAAAGGCCTTTGCCGCGTTCTGATTGGGAATCAGAAAGCCGTAGATCGCGCCCAAGCCGCCCGTGGCTTCTACCCGGCTCACGACGGAGTCTTCGATCTGCGCCTCGTAACGCCCGCGCAGATACACGCCGCTGTTGCCCTCCTTGGGATACCGGAACTCCAGGTGCAGCTTGAAGTCGCCGTACGTTTGATCGGTGACCAGATTGCCGCCGCGCTCGGTATTGGTGAGCACGCCGCTGACCGCCTTCCACTTATTATCGCCGCCGAGTACGTGCCAACCCGCCGTGCTGGTGCCATTGAACAGCCTCTGCGCCGCACCCCACTGCGGAATGCCCGTGCGCAGCAGTGCCGGCGCGCGATGGCCGCTCCATGCCATCTGCTTGCCGTCCGACGTCGTCACGGTGCCCGCGAGCGAGTCGCCGGCATACACGGCGACGAACTGGAAGTCGCCGTTGCCACCTTCCCACTGCGGCGGCAGCGACCACTTGAGGGTGTCATTGGCGAACTCGAGCCGCGAGATCGGTCGCACGCTGCCGACCACGCCGACCATACGGCCCACGAGCACGCGGTTGCCCGACCAATACGCATCGAGCCAGGAGGGGAGACGCTGGCCGTCGCTACCGGCGATCGTCAAATCCCAACGGCCGACGACCGGTGGCGGCGGAGGATTCTGTGCGGGGAGCGGGCCGACGGCAGAGACACACAAGAGGGCAAGAATGGAACGTGACGGGAGACTGGACATGGTTTTATCCGGGTAGGTTCTGCTTACCAATCTAGCCCTGTGTGGCGACCTTTGGATCATGACTCCACGCACGGTACTCCTCCTGATCTGCGTTGCCACCCCCGCCGTTACGGCGGCCGCGCAGCAGCCACCGCTGAACGGCCTCGATCCTTACATCACGCAGGCCATGAAAGACTGGCGCGTCCCCGGGCTCGCCATCGTCGTGGTCAAAGACACCTCTGTTGCCTTCATCAAGGGCTACGGCGTGCGCGAGTTGGGCAAGCCCGATTCGGTCACCGTGCACACACGCTTCGGCAACATGTCGACCACGAAGGCGTTCACCTCGATGCTATTGGCGATGCTTGCGGACTCGGGGCGCCTGTCGCTCGACGATCCGGTGCAAAAACACGTGCCGGAACTGCAGTTCGCCGATCCCTATGTCACTCGCGAAATCACCGTGCGCGATCTCCTCGCGCACCGCGTAGGATTCGGCGATCCGTCCTACCTGTGGGACGAGAGCGGGCTCGACTTCGCGACCATTGAGCATCGGCTGCGCTTTGTGCCGGTGCAGACGAGTTTTCGGTCGCGCTTTCAGTACAACAACGTGACGTACGCGCTCGCCGGCGAGATCGCCGGGCGCGCCGCGAAAGCGACCTGGCAGTCGCTGCTCCGCACCCGGATTCTGAACCCGCTCGGAATGACCGAGACGTTCGCCGACGCGCGGGAGCTCAAGGCTGCGGGCATCACTGACGTCACCTCGCCGCATGGCATCGTGCGTGACACCGTGCGCGTGCTGCCCGCCACGATTGAGAACACCGACAACATCTCGCCTGCAGGCTCGATCTTCTCGACCCCGACCGACATGGTGAAATGGCTGCGGTTCCTGCTCGACAGCGGCAAGGTCGACGGCCGGCGGCTCGTCAGCGCCCGCAATTTCGCCGAGCTGTTCAAGCCGCAGCAAGTCGTGCAGCGCTGGTTCTATCCCACCGCCACGCTCACGAAGCCGCACTTCCAGGCCTACGGGCTCGGATGGATCCTGCAAGACTACCGCGGCGAGTACATCGCGATCCACACGGGCAGCATCGAAGGGCGCAGCGCGATTGTCGGTATCATTCCGGACCGGCGAGTGGGCGTCGCGATCTTCACGAACCTCGATCACTCCGAGTTGCGCCACGCCTTGTTGTACACGGTGTTCGATCGATACATCGGCGCGAACAAGCCGACACACGACTGGAGCGCCGAGATGCGCGCGATGTACAAGCGCATCGCCGATAGCACAGCGAGTGCCCGGCGCACCGAAGAAAACACGCGTATCGGCGGGACTCGTCCGACCCTGCCACTCGAGCGTTATGCGGGGCTGTACGCCGACAGTCTCTTCGGAACGGCAACCGTGCTGTTGCGCGATGGGGCGCTGACCTTTCAAGCCGGGAAGGCGATCGGCAGGCTGGAGCACTGGCAGTACGACATGTTCCGCATTGTCTGGACGGATCCGTTCTGGGAGACGAGTTACGCGACGTTCAGCCTCGATCCGGATGGATCAGTGGGGGAGATGCAGCTGGTAGACGTCGGCAGCTACCGGCGCGTCAAATCGTGACGATCCGGTAGCCTCGCGGGCAGGCCTACCTGATCGGGCCTAGCGGGTGGCCCAGTGCGGAACGTCGCTCCATTTCTCAGCAACAAAGAAGTCGGCCGGCAGCTCGACGTTGCCGCGCCAATTGCTGTACACCTCCCTTTGGACGACCTTCCCGCCCTCCATGATGTCGACCTGGACCGCCAGCCAACCACCGACGACCTGCCGGTAGTCCTTGAGCACGATGTCGACGAGCTCAGCCGGCGCGGCGGGATTCAGCCCCAAAATCATGCGCACCAAGACTAGCCGTTCCTTATCGATCCAGAATTGCGGCGACGTCGTATCGCTGGGCGACTGGCTTCCGACGACGTATGCCGGGCGGCCTTCCCACGTGGCCGTTCGGATCTTGGTGAGATCGAACTTGTACGGTCGTATCTGACGCAGCGTCGTGTCGAGCGGCTGATCGTAGACTCCTTGCACGAAGGGCAGGAACGGATTCCCCGACGCGCCCGTTCGTGCGACCTTGCCGCCGCGCACGACATACACCGAATCGGCTGTGTAGATGACGCCGTTGCCTGATTTCGGATCCGCGAAGTCGATGCGCAGCCGGTCGGGTGACTTCAGGGCTTCATACCAGGTTGTCGTGTCAACCTTACCGTCTTGATGGGTCTGGATCGTTTGCTGTACGAACGTCACCGTCCTGAACCATTTGCCCTGGTAAGTGTCGTGCATCTGCTTGAGCAAAGCGGTTCCATCGCCCGGCGGCGTTGGCGCGGCAGTCGAGGGGCTTGGGTTCTTGCTGCAACCAACGAGCGCCGCTGCGATGATCAATACGTGCTTTACTTGGGCTGCCACCGAGTCTCCTTGATGAGCTGCTCGACGATATCAGCTGCGGTTCGTCCCGCCGCTTCCGCCGCAAAGTTGATGACGATCCGGTGTGTGAGAACGGTCGGCGCTACCGTGCGAAGGTCGTCCTCGTCCGCCATCGGCCGGCCATCGAGCGCCGCACGCGCCTTGGCGCCTAGAACCAAGTACTGCGATGCACGCGGTCCGGCTCCCCAGGAGATGAATTCCTTGATGAAGGCGGGCGCGGCCGCTTCGGGGGGTCGCGTCATCCGCACCAGCGTCACCGCCGCCTTGACGAGCGCCTGCGACACCGGAATACGCCGCACGAGGTGCTGCATCGCGAGCACGTCTTCGGCAGTGAGAACGTTGCGCACGTCGGCCGCCGCATCACCGGTCGTCGCCGTGACAATCTGTTCTTCCTCGGTCTGCGACGGATAATTCACCCGCAGCTCGAACATGAAGCGGTCGAGCTGAGCTTCGGGCAGTGGATAGGTCCCTTCCTGCTCGATTGGGTTCTGCGTTGCGAGCACGAAGAACGGCGAGGGCAGCGTGTGTGTCTGCCCGCCGGCCGTGACCTGATGTTCCTGCATCGCCTGCAGCAGCGCCGCCTGCGTCTTGGGCGGCGTGCGGTTCACTTCGTCGGCCAGCACGATGTTCGCGAACACCGGTCCGCGCACGAAGCGGAACGCGCGCTTGCCGGTCGCGAGGTCCTCTTCGATGATCTCGGTTCCCGTGATGTCGGAGGGCATGAGATCGGGCGTGAACTGAATGCGTGTGAAGCCGAGGTCGAGCGTCTCGGCGAGCGTTTGGATCATCAGCGTCTTGGCGAGGCCGGGGACGCCGACGAGTAGCGCGTGGCCGCCCGAGAAGATCGCGGTGAGGATGCCGTCCAGGACGTCCTTCTGCCCGACGATGCGCTGCCCGACTTGGCCCAGCAGATCCGTCCGCGCCGCCGCCAGGCGCTCGAGCAGCTCGACATCGCCGGACGGTTGGGACGAGGGACGGGGGACGGGGGAGGAGGTCATGGCAGCGAAGGTAATCATACTCTACCCCTAAGCGCCACATAGCGTTGCAGTGTTAGCACTTTGCTTGCGAAAAATTTCACAAGCTTCTAGGTTTCCGGCGCGACATGACTCCCGCGCCAAAAGACGAAGGTCCCGAAGTCAAAGGTTACGGTCAGGGCTACCAGTACTTCGGCATGGCGCTGAACTTCGCGATCGCCATTTTGCTGTTCGGCGCCGGCGGCTGGTTTCTCGATGGGTGGGTCCACACCCGACCGTTGTTCACGATCATCGGTGCCTTCGTGGGTGGATTTGCGGGGTTTATGAGCATCTACTATCGGGTGAAGAGAGATACTGACAAGGTGCAGTAGGAAGCGGTAGGGAGCGGTAAGAGATACAAAAGGAGCGCGACGTGAAAGCACTGGGTTTGCTTGCCGCGCTCGGAGCAGGGCTGGTGGTCGTCGCGTCGTTGTTAGGTGGAAAGCCGGCGGCGATCGGCGGCGGAGTCGCCGTGGTCGCGCAGCTGTGGGCTGTTGCGCTGCTGAAGCCAAAGATGCGCGCGCCCAATCCGCAGTTTATGGCGCGGTGGCTCGGCGGGATGGGGATTCGGTTGCTGGGTTTGGGCGTCGTGCTGATCGTCTCGCGCACAGTCCCGGCGCTACTTGGCTATGTCGGTGTGCTGTTGCCGCTCCTCTTTCTGGAGACGAGGTTTCTCAAGTGACCTTCCAGAAGCCCGACATCGGCGCGATGATCTTTCATCACACCGGCGACAGCCATGTTCTCGAGCTGCTCGGCTACGAGTTTCCTTTGCCGGGCCCCTGGTACATTCCCGGAACCCATATCGACGTATCGCCGACCAAGCACGTCTTCTTCATGATCCTCGCGGCATTGCTCGTGTTCATCACGATGTGGTACGGTGCGCGGCAGGTCACGAAGCGTCATCGCGAGGGTCGGGCGCCGCGCGGGCTCGGCGGTGCCGTCGAAGCGCTCGTCTTGTTCGTGCGCAACGACGTGGCGATCGCCAACATCGGCCACGGCGGCGCCAAGTTTGCACCCTACATCCTCACGCTCTTCTTCTTCATTCTGTATTGCAATCTGCTCGGCCTGTTCCCCTGGGGCGCGGCGGCTACGGGCAACCTCGCCGTCACTGCGGCGCTCGCCCTTACGGCGTTCCTCACGATCGAAATCTCGGGCTTCCGCGCGCTCGGGCCCAAAGG
>DATFVZ010000362.1:0-15949 GCA_035259785.1 Gemmatimonadales bacterium | reverse complement strand
ATTGGCAAGACTGTGGTGGGTCCCCGGGATCTTCTCGCTGCTCTCGTGCGAGTTGATCAAGCGCGCGGAAATCTCCGGCCCAACAGCCACCGGTCCTGTAGCATCCGTCGAAGTGACTCCCCCAACGGCAGACGTCTCGGTCAGCAGTACTCTCCAACTCAATGCTGTTGCAAAAGACTCGACTGGCGCTATTCTGTCTGACCGACCTATGACATGGTCTACCTCGAATTCCTTGATCGCGAGTGTTGCCGCTGGCCTGGTGACCGGCCTGGCGGCTGGGACTGCCCAGATTGCGGCAACAGTCGAGGGCAAGAGTGACACTGCGACAGTCACGGTGATCTATACCGCGGTGGCGTCGGTCACCGTGGTCCCTGACGTCGCGTATGTCGCAGTCGATGGGAATTACCAGCTCTCAGCGATCCTGAAGGACGCGGGCGGCAGCGTGCTGACCGGCCGTGAGGTGACGTGGTCGAGCAGCAATCCAGCTCTGGCGACTGTGAGCGCCAGCGGCATGGCCCACGGCATCGCCCTGGGCGACCTGACGATCTCGGCCGTCAGTGAGGGCATAACCGGGACCGCCGCGCTGACCGTCCACACTCCTCCCTCGCCGGGCCAATGTGGTCCATGGCCTGCGGGCGTCACGGCCTGGGTTCAGCCCTTGGGAGAATCGACAGGGAAGGCGTACTACGTCTCGCCGACAGGCTCTGACGCGAACCCGGGGACGTTGGCCCAGCCGTGGCAGTCGCTCTCCAAGGCGAACACCCTGCAGCCGGGCGAAATTCTGTATCTACGCGCCGGCACGTACGGCGCGCGGGGCACCACATTCACCTTGAGTGCGACGGGGACCCCAGCGGCGACGATTACGCTCGCGGGCTATCCGGGCGATAGCCGGCCGATCATCCAGGGTCGCTTTGTAATCGGTGGCCAGTGGCTGCGAGTCACAGGAATGATCTTTGATGGTCCGACCGGCAACGTTGGAGGCCCTGGGCCAAACGGGGAGGCCGTGCTGGTGAACGTGAGCGGCCAGCATTGGGAGCTCTCCAATTCCGAGATACGACACGACTACTGGCACGCCGGGATCGGTGGCGCAAATAACACCGGAACGGACTACCGAATCATCAACAATTACATTCACGACAACGGTGGGCTTAACGGCGACTATACCGACAGCCAATGGAACACGTCGCACGGCCTGTACATGAGTCCGTCGACCTACGGGCTGATCGCGAACAACGTCATTGAGCACAACGACGCGAAGGGATTCATGGCGCGGCACGATGCGAACCACATCATGATCGTCAACAACACGTTCGTGGCGAACGGGCGTCATGGTGTCTCATCGTTTGAGCAAGCCGGCACCTGGACCGTGGCCAACAACATCATCCTGAACAATGGGACCGTGAAGGGCGGCGAAGGTGCCTCGATGGACGGAACAGGCGGCAATCAGCTCCTGCGCCGGAATGTGTTCTGGAATAACGGCCAGGGCGGGCAGAAACACTGGTCCGGCACATTTGAGAATTCTGAGCCGCTTATCGCTGATCCCAAATTGGTGCGGCCGGCCACCTACACGGCTCAACAGAACCTGACGCCCGATTGGGACAATCAGCTACAGGCCGGCAGTCCTGCGATCGGGTACGCGGATCCCAACTATGCGTTACCGTTTGATATCACCGGTAAGTGTCGGGGCGCTGCACCCGACGCGGGGGCGTATCAGCGCTAAACTGCTATCAGCCATCAGCTATCTGCCATCTGCCATCTGCCATCTGTACAGACGGCAGATGGCACATGGCAGATGGCTGACGGCAGATGGCTGACGGCAGATGTCTGAGATTACCGCGAAGCGATCGATGACCGGGGGTGAGCGGCGTCTGTTGTCGGCACGCTCCCCCCGGTTGTTGTTGGTTGCTCGATTGACGCGACGGCCACTGTCTTAGAGCGTGACCGGAACTTGGCGACGAAGGATTTCATCGTCTCGACCATCCACTGGCCTTCGGCTCCGAGGAAACGGGTCGGAGCGCGCAGGATGGCGATCGCCACGGTTCCTAACATGACTGCGCTCCCGCCAATGATTACCAGCAGGGCCGGTACTTCCCAATGCCTGAGCAGCGAGATCACCAGCCAGCCGGGCACGGCGGCGAGCACGGTCACCATGACTGAAGGGAGTGATGCGGCGAAGACCTCGCTCCAGCGCATGCGCGCATCGTCCAGGCTGAGCTGCGTCATCGTCACCCAGTTCACGAGAATCGCGAACAGGACCGCCCACGCGACTGCGGTAATGCCCCAGTGTTGTCCGATCCAGGCGCCACCCACCACCAGAGCGGCGTAGAGAATCTGGCGCCACGCGCGCCGGTACACCGCGCCCGTTGCTCGTGCCAACGCGTCGGCGATTTTCGCATTGCTGCGGAACATCATGCCTGCGGCAAGCACCTGGAACGGCGCAACCACCGGTGCCCAGCGGGGTCCGAGCAGGACGTTTACCACCTCAGGAGCGAGCAGGATGAACGCAGCACTCAGGGGGAGAAACACCAGCGAGAGCAGCGCGATGGCGCGCCGAAACGCCGCCGCCAACCGGAAGGATTCTGTCTGTACCTTCGCCATGACGGGGAAGAGGACGGCGTCGAGCACGGTCCCGAACCCGTTTGCCGGTGACGACATGAGCGTGTAGGCCCGTCCATAGTATCCCAGTGCTTGCGGGCCGAGAAACCGTCCGACGACCAAATAATCCCCTTGTGCCGCGAGTTGATTGGCAATCTTGGCAACCGTGAAGCCCGTGCCGAAGTACATCAGCTCGTCGAACGCGCGGCGCTCAGGCATACGGATGCTGGGGCGCCGCCACCACAAAAGAATTCCCGTCTTCACCGTGGTTTGTACCATCTGTGCCGCCACGAGCGCCCACACGCCGTACCCCTTGAGCGCGAGTGGCACGCCGACGATGCCATATCCGACGCCGTATGAGGCGACATCGAGATTCGCGAGCTCTCGGAAGCGCAGCTCTCGTTTCATGAGGGACTGCGCAACGGTGGAGAGGCCGAGCACAGGAAAGGTGTAGGCGAGCGCCCGCAGAACGGGCTCAACGCCCACATTGTGGAAGAACTTGGCCGCGAGAGGCGCGGTCAGCCACACGATCGCGCCGAGTGTGGAGTCGAACAGGAAGGAGGCCGTAAAGGCGGTGTCGATATGGCGTTGCTCCAGGATGGGGCGCTGGACCAGCGCAGTCCCCATGCCGAGCTGCGATACAATTGCGGAGAGGGAAATCACGATCAGAGCGGCGCTCACCACGCCGAACGCTGCGGGGGTGATGAGGCGCGCCAAGATAGCGAGCACGATGAGCTGCAGAAGGCCGTACGCGCCTTTGCCGGCCACCGTCCAGAGGAGGCCTGAAATCGTTCGATGCGTGAGACTGGGACGCTTACTCATGGTTGATCCTGTCGACTCGCAATAGCGCTCAAGAGTGCCGCTTTGGTCGATTCGAGATTGGTGTTCGCGATGCGGACGAGGCTGGGTACAGCGGCCAGGACGTCCTGGTAGGCGGTTTGACGGCGCCGCAAATACTCCACCGAGAACTCTCCCTTGCGGCGAAAGGACTCCTCGGGACTCACGTCGAGCCACACGGAAATTGTTGGTGCCGGTGTGAGCTTTTGCAGCATCCGGTTCCACCAACGCGGCGTGGACGGGGTGAGATCGACCAGCGTGTCGTAGAAATAGCGGTCCATGATGAGGACGCGACCGCCAAACCATTCGAGGTAAGCCCGGTATCCAAGGAAAATCAGCAGGTCGAACGGATAAAAGACCCGGCGCAGCGTCTTATTCCAAAGGAGCATCGCCCGGAGCCGGGACAAAACGCCGAGGACGCCGCCAGGCGCCGGCCGGCGAATTTTCTGGGATCGGGGATCGGCAATGCCGGGGGCGAGCTCGGCCCGGGATCTGTTGCGCAGTCTGTCGCGCAGCATCCGGACGTACGCATGGATCCCGACCTGGTCGTTCAGGTGCAGCACCGCAACCCGCTGCCGGCGACGGCGGAATGTGTCCTCGAGATAGGCGATCAAAGTGGATTTGCCCGCCCCATCCAAGCCCGAAAACGTGATCAGCATGAAATCGAGGAAGGTTCCAGGGTGCGGGACCGGACATACCGGTGGTAGAACCCGGGCAAAAGCGAGCGAACCTTTAGCTTGAGCTGGCGCCATGCCATCGCACGATACCAACCCTGAAAGCGCGCGAGCTCGCGGATGCGCGATGGAGAGGTACTCACCTTCGCGACGTACCGGCCGAGCACCCACGTCGCATCGACGCGGTGGGGTTCCGTCGTCGGTTCAGAAGTGAAGAGAAACCGGATGCCGCTTTCGATTGCGGACCACACGACGCGGTCGGACAAGTCTCCTCCAGGAACCGATGCCGAGAGGACCGGCTGCCCCAGGATCTGAGCCAGGTGGTCAACACTCGTGCGCCACTCATCGGTGATGCGATCCCAGGACAATTCCCGGAAGAAACTGGGATGCGTGTGGGTATGACTCCCCACAACGTGCCCGTCGTCACTCAATTGGCGGATCTCCTGCGCCGTCAGAAAACCTGGCTCACCGATCCGATTGGTGATCACAAAGAAGTGGCCCCGCCATCCACGCCGGACCAGCTCCTCGGCGGTGTACAGGGCGCTGTGGCCGCCATCGTCAAACGTGAGGAGCACGTGCTCACCGTGTGCGGCCGGATCGATCGCGTCGATGAGCTCGGGAGCGCGGGTCTGTGCGATGGCATCCAGATGACGCGCGAACGAGGCGCGCGTGAGCTTGAAGGGTGCCGCTGCCCGCCGCTGGAATCCGGACGACGCCGGGGTATCCGTGACGTCGTGATATCCGAAACTGGCAACTCCCCCCCCGCGGACTTGATTCATCAGCGGGAGAGGGGCAGCTCGGCCACTCGTTGCGTCTGCGGCATTGCGACAAGCTCCACCAGCCGCCGCAGGAAACCGAGTCCATAACTCACATGCAGTACCGGAAACACGACTGCCAACGCCAGGGCGCACTTGGCACCGTGCTGTCGCGCGGCTCGGATCGAACACGCCGCGATCAGGGCCCCGTACAGCCCCGCGATGCCGGCCGAAAGAATCGCCGCTGCGGGCCACCACAGCCCAGCGATAGCCGAGCCGATCAGGCTCGCGACGAAGAGCGGCGGAACCATTTGCCGCAGCGTCATGATGCGGCCCAGCTTGCGGGCGACGAGTGGCTTGAAGTAGCCATACTGGAAATACATCCGTCGCACTTGCGGCAGCGATCCGCGCGCGTAGTAGTACGAGCAGACGTCGGGAATCAAGAGAATCCGGCCTCCGCGGCCGATGAGGCGCGCGTTGAACTCGCCATCCTGATGCCGCACCAGCTCCTCATCGAACATGCCGACCCGATCAAAGAGTGACCGGCGGCAACAGAAGAACGCGATGGTGTCGACCCACCGGGGGGATGTCACTCCGATGCGGAAATACGAGTTCCCCACGCCGAACGGATGGGAGAGTGCGACGGCGATCGCGCGGGCCATGGGCTTGTCGCTGGCCGGTCGAGTGACGAGCACAGCCCCGACGTTGTCGGCCCCGCTCGTCTGGAGCGCCGCGACGAGGCGGGGGATGTACGCCGGTGGGTAAACCACGTGGACATCCATGCGCACCACGATCTCGCCGCGGGCCGCTCGAATTCCCAGGTTCAACGCCACCGGTGTGATCCCTTTCGGGTTATCAATGAGGCGCACACCGGGAGTCCGCGTCGCGTAGTTCTCGACGATGGCACGTGTTCCATCGTTGCTGCGGCCGTCGATCACCAGAATCTCGAGACGATCAGCCGGGTACTCGGAGCTCAGAATCGAATCGAGGCACGCGGCGATGTACCCGACCTCGTTGCGGCACGGGACGACCACTGTGACGAAGAGCGGCTCAGACGACATTGCGGACCTGGTGCGTCAGAGGTGGGACGGTGGGAGTCCGGATATCGTGGGGGCGGTGCAGCGCCTCTTCGTAAACCCCGATCAGCTTCGCCGTGATCGCGTGTTCATCCAGCAATGACACGGCATCGTGTCCCGCGACACGGCCGCCGCGCTCCAGCACGCGGTGCAGTGCAGCGGCGAGTGACTCGGGTTTGCCATCGGCGCAGACTTCGCAGCCTTCAATTCCCGCCAGGCGTTCGGCCACATCACCCACGCTCACCGAGACAACCGGGAGATTGCAGGCCAGTGCCTCTTTGACGACGTTGGGCGATCCTTCTTGCATCGACGTGAACAGCATTGCGTCACAGGCACTCATCAAGACCGGCATCTGCTTATGCGGCACACCCCAGGCCACGGTGAGATCGGCGCGTAAGGACGGATCCAGCAAACGCATCGTCGCCAGCGCGAGGTCGTGCCGTTTCCGCGGAAGCTCGGGGTTGCCCGCAAACAGCACGAGTCGACGATTGAGCGGCAACGCGAGCTGCCGGCGCGCCTCGTCGCGAGGAATCGGCTGGAACAGCGACAAATCCAGACCGGATGGCAAAACGGTCGCCTTGACGGAGGACGGCAGGTGACTCTTCATGTGCTCCGACACGACGACGACCGCGGTTGCGCAGCGTGCCACAAGCCGCGCGGCCCACACGAGCACCCGGCCGATGCGGCGGTACCGACCACCCGGCCCCACGATTCCCAGAATGTCGCTGCCACGGTAGGTGACAACGAGCGGCAAGCGGGTCGGCAGTGCGAGCAATCCGCTCTGCCCGAACTGCGCGTGTACCAAATCATATCGACTGCGGAGTAGGCGGCGGCGGACACCGAACCAGGCGCGCACGTAGTTCCATGGATTGCGACCGCCACGGAACGGAAAGACGTCGACGTCGACGCCCGCGGCACGCAGGAAGTCGGCTTGGCGTTTGATGAAATGTGTGGTCTGCGGCTGTCCGGGCTGGGGCCATCCGCTCGTGACCATCAGGACACGAATGGGTCGAGTTGCTTTCAGGTGCTTCCCATTGCCATTGGTGTGAAAACGGGGCAGCAGGCTTCGGATGCCCTGCACCCATTCTCCCCATGCAGGCGCCCGGTCGTCGTCGCTCCACGTTTCGCTGCGCGTGCCGGGCGGCTGAGGACCCAACACTTCCTTCAAGCCTGTCAACAGATTCGGGAACGGGGCCGGATAACCGCGCGGTGCGCCCTTGGCGATATGGAGGAGGCGCTTGGCGTCGCCCCACCACCAGCGTCGAGTGACTCCGGGTGTATACGGTGCCTGAGTGGGCGGCGTCGCTCCTTCCAAGACCTGGAGCCAGAGCGTGGGGAAATCCACTCCTGCGGCGATCGCCAGCTCGAGTGATCCCCAAAAGCGGCCATTGAGCTCGATGAGGCAGGGCGCGCCACGATCGTCATCGCGGAACTCGACCATCGCCGGCCCATGCCAGCGCAACACATTGAGCAACCGCGCGGCGGGCCCGAGCAGCCTGTCCTCGAGCGCGATCGCGCGGCGCAGGCTGCTGCCCGAGCCTGTCGGCCGCACATCGCGTAACCGTTCGTGCGCAAACCACACGATCGGGGTGCCGCGATCGTACAGCGCGAAAAGGCCTTTGCCCCGGCCGGTTACGTACTCCTGAATCACCGGCCAGAACGGGCCCTGACGGCACGCCTGCATCGCGGCGTCGAGCTCTACGCGATTGCGGGCGTAGTGCGTTCCCCCACTCGAAATGAACTCGTCGCCCGTCCAGTAGTGACTGAACCGCGACTTCACGATGACGGGGAAGCCCATCTGCTCGGCGGCCGCCCGTCCATCGCTGATCGTTTGTGGAATGTGATGCTCCGGTAGCCGCACACCGCACGCTTCCGCGAACTGCCATGTGTGCGCTTTGTCAAAGGCGCGGACGAGCTGGTCTTCCGGCGCACAGCCCACGACGATGCCGGCACTCTCCCATGCGGTTCGGTCGAGATTACAGAGAATGCACGAGCGCTCCGTTTGGGGGAGCACGACCTCGACGCCTTCCCGTCTGGCCCAATCGCGCAGCGCGGCGAATCCCTCCAACGTCTCCCCCCGCACGCGGTAGCGCTCGGTGCAGAAGCGCGACCACGCCGCGAGCGGCGACGGCTCGACACCGGCAACGAGCACGGTGTGGCCGGCGCGACCCAGGGCGCGAACGCACGCCAGAGCTTGGGTCGTCGCTCCATCGAGCACGAGGACTTTTGTCATATCGATCGCGTGAGGGGAGGAGTGCGAGTTGACGGGCGGGTGCGACTGACTGCGCTCCGCATGGCTCCGGGCGCAACGACGGCGGCCTGCGCGGCCCGATTGGCCAGTTCGTAGCTGGCAAATGCGAGGCCAATGACCACCCACTGCAGTTTGAAGGCGATGTAGTTGCCGGACATGTTGCCCGCCAGGAGCGCCATCAGGACGGCCAGCGGGAGGGAGCCCAACGGGCCGCTACGACCGCGCCAGGCGGCACGAACGGCAAGCCACAGCGCAAGGAAGAATGGCACCGCGCCCAGCAGCCCCGATGTCGTCAACACGTGCAGCACAAGGTTGTGCGTGTCTCGGCTGTCGCGCTCCAGCTGCGGCATGCGCTTCTGCAGCTCGTATTCATTCTCGGCGCCCCAGCCAACGATCGGGCGATCGAGAAACATCCGAAGCGCGTTGGGGATGATTTGCTCCCGCTTGGCCAGGTTGCCCTCACTGGCCAGCGCGACGCGTTCCTGCATGAGCGGCGAGCGCATCACGAATGCCGTCACCAGTCCGATCACAACCACGGCGACGGCCGCGTTGCGGAACTTGTGCTTCAGTGTCGTGCCGGTCACGCCGTAGGTCATCAAACCCGTTGCGAGCGCGAGTAGCCCACCCCGCGATCCACCGTCGATCATTGCGAGGGCAATGAGGGCAATGAACGGCCACACGAGCCATGCCGGCCGGATGAGCGCCCGCGCGCGGCCATAGGCGAGACCTATGAGAACAAGCAGGCCGGTCCCCAGTACGCGTGCGGCGCGATTGGCGTTCTGACCAAAAACCGTCATGCGCACCATGTTGCTGTCGGGATCCACGTCGGCTTTCGTCCCGATACCGAGCATCGTCATGGCTGCGAGGATTATGCAGGCGATTGCGAAGATCAGGAGCGCGCGATCGGCAAGTTGGTGGTTCTGCATGATGTTCGTGACAATCGTGACCACGAGTACGAGCTGGAGCAGGATGATCGTCGCCCTGATCGCATCCGTGGCAAAGAAGCCTCCGCCCATTCCAACCCCGGCCCAGTACGCATACGCGTACGCCACAAACAGCCACACCGCCGCGGGTGGTTTACGCAGGCAGCGTGTAGGCCAGAGCATGGCGGCGCCAATGAGCAGGGCGGCGGTCGCCGTCGTTGTCTCGACGGGGATCGTCCGATCCGGCATCTCGAATGGCAGCGAGAAAATGAGGAGATAAAACGCCCAACGAACCGGCAAAGGCACCGGCTCGGATATGCTGGATGCAGCGCCCGTCAAATGCTTTCCCAGAGGGCGCATTTGGCGTTCAAGAGACGTTCAGGCGTGTCGGTTGGGCTCAGCTTGACTAGCTGCGCCGTGTGACGGAACGGGTGCTCGGAGCCGTTGGGGAACGGGACGTCGCCGAGAAGGATCGCGAGATCAACGGGAAGTGGATTGGTGTCGTGGACCCGATCGGCGATGATGATTTTGCCGCGACCGCGTGAGCGCCGCGCGTCGGTGCTGGATGCCGCGCCAAGCTCCGGTACCACCGCCATATCGGTGGACAGCCACGCGCACAGCTGCCGGGCCAGATTCGTCGCGTCGGGTTGTGGGCCGATGATGCATACCGACAGGCCCCCGGTCGGAGACACACGGGTCGACCGCGTCTTCAGCCCACGCCGCCAATTCATGACAGCCGTCCAAACCCACCGGCTCTCGCGGATGAACCGACGCCGGAGCCCATCCACTGTCCCGTACATGCGATACCAGTCGAGTCGGGGCTCGACGACCTCCCGGAATCCACGGAGCTGGCCCATGCTCGGCACGGCGGTAGAAGCGATCTCAACCAGTCGCTCGGTCGCCGCGTTACCGACGAGCGGTATGCTGACTTCCCGCAGGGAAGCGACGTCGATTCGCGCGACGAGCCAGCCGAATTCCACGCGCAACCCACCGCTGACGTAGGGCCTTCCGATAGCGGCCAGAACCCAGTCCCGGGCGCGCAGCTTGAGGGCTGCACGCGTGACGAGCAGGAGCAGCTCGAGGTGGGGATCCATCACGTAGAGCGAGTGCTCGGGATCGAAGCGACGGGTTGCGAGCGCCTGCCGTTCCCAGGGGAGCCGGTAACCCTTCAGAAATTTTTCCCCGAGGGTGAGCTGGTAATGCACGTGCAGATGGCTCAGCGCACCGCGCTCGGCATCGAACGCGAGATAGTCTTCAACGCCGGGATACTCGTCGCCGGCGATTTTCCGAAATGGTTTGACGCCTGCGTGTGCCAGTATCTCCGCAAGACGGGCGGCGTCGCGCCGATCGACAAGCAAATCGAGATCGGTAGCGCCGATCATGGATGCGTCGAGGTGCTGGTTGCTCTTCCAGTGACAGTAGCGGATTCCCGCCTGATGAATTCGGTCGAACAGTTTTCGCAGCACGGCCAGCGTCGCCGGCGGGCGCAGCGGGGAACCAGAGATGGCGGGTGTTTGGGTCGTCGTCATCAGGCAATCCCCACGGCAGAAACTGCGCGTGGCGAGAGGGTCCGCACTCGTGCCAAAATCGCGTCCGCCGCGTCTTGGACACTCGTGATGTCTGTAGAAACGATCCACGGAGCAGGAGCGCCGGCTGTTTCGAGATCGGCGAGGACGCGCCGGAACGCATCACGGTAGGAAGCAAAGAAAGCACGCATGGCCGGCTCAGAGGCGCCGCGCAGCCGGTGCGATTGTGCCCGCGTATTGAGTCGCGCGGCGAGTACGCTATCGGGCGCATCCACCCACACGACGGCCGATAGCGTGTGGGCCCACAGCGCGATCGCCCCGTGCCACCAGCGGGCGAACGCCCGTGTTTGCACGCCTGGTCCCCCGAAGACGAGGAGGCGCGCCAGCATGTAGAGGGGACCTTCGTCAAACAGAATCAGGCCCCCCCCCGGCACGCTGGCGGTGCGCACCAGGCGGTGTAGTGCGTGAACCCGTAGAATGCGCTTCATCTCCTTCGTCAGCACTCGCCGTGGCGGCCAGTGCAGACTGACGAATGTGGGAAGGAGCGTCGGGACCGTCGCCACGTACGTACCGTTATGGACGCGCGGACGGGCCCGTATCCGCTCGTCGAGCCGCACGAGGGCGGATGCGATGCTGCTCTTGCCGGCGCCCGCCACCCCAATGAGCTCGACGACGACGCGAGCTGCTGACTCCTCCATGACCCGGGGCAAATGCAGGACGCGTGCACTCGGGTAGTTGGGGCAAGTGCTTTGGAAATGGCGCATTAGCGCCACGGCACGATGCGTCACTCCGCGGCTTGTATCAGTCCGCTGACAATCTCGAAACAGTGCTGCGACGGCTGACGAGGTGGGGCCAAACCCTGCTAGAACGGTCCGTTATGCAACCATTGGTCATTTCAGCGCTTTCCGTGTGACCCAGGATACTGTGATGCACGTCGAACCACGGCACAAGAGTTGAGATCGCGACCTCAGAGCGCGTTCTGAAGTATCACTCTCGCCTCGGAGACTCGACCCATTCGCCGGTACTCCGCGAGCAGTATCGCCTGCGCTGCCATCACGATCGCCGCCACGGTCGTGGTTGTGGCTACTTGCCGTGATGCGGCGAGTCCCAGTAGACCCCATCTCACCCCACTAGCCAGTGTCACCAGCAATGTCCCCGAGGTCTTTGTCGGCGCGGGGGACATCGCCGAGTGCGTCTCTACCAACGATGAGGCGACGGCCAACCTGCTCGATGGTATCGCCGGCACGGTGTTCACACTCGGCGACAATGCCTATGAAACCGGTTCACTGACCGACTTCCAGAACTGTTACGAACCGAGCTGGGGCCGGCATAAAGCGCGGACGCATCCCGTCCCCGGGAATCACGACACCCTGACCGCCGGCCTGGCGGGCTACTACCAATACTTCGGCGCCGCTGCTGGCGAAGCGGGCAAGGGATTCTACAGCTACGATCTCGGCGAGTGGCACATCGTCGCGCTCAACAACTACATCCCAGTCGGCGCCGGTTCCGAGCAGCTCACGTGGTTGCAAAACGACCTGGCTGCCACCACCAAGCCCTGCATTCTCGGTTACTGGCACGAGCCGCTCTATTCATCCGGTACAGGTATTGGTTCGGGCGGGGATTCAAGCGCCTGGGTACGACCGCTCTTCCAGGCGCTCTACAACGCTGGCGCGGACGTCGTCCTCAGCGGGCACCGGCACTTCTACGAGCGTCTCAGCCCGATGAATCCGCTAGGCCAGCTCGATGCCGCCAATGGCATTCGGCAATTCGTCGTGGGCACGGGTGGGTCGGAGATTGGGAATCCCACAAATGCCCATCCGCTGAGCGAGATACGTTTCGGCAGCACAAATTTCGGCCTCCTGAAGATGTATCTGTATTCCGACAGCTACGCCTGGAGGTTCGTGCCGGTTCCTGGAAAAACGCTGAGCGATACCGGCCTCGTGGCGTGTCACGGCGTCAGCTCCGGTGTTTCGCCATCGCATTCCACCGTGACGGCGTCGCCGAGCCTTGTTCCCCTTGCCGGCACGTCGACGATCACCGTCACCGTACGCGATGCCAGTGGCCAGCCGATCCCCGGGGCAACCGTGCAGCTCTCGGTCTCGCCTGAGGCGGGCAGCACGCTCACGCAGCCGGCCGCTCCCACGGGGGCTGACGGTGTCGCGGAGGGCACGCTGCGGGCTGACAACGCCACTCAAAAGATCGTTACGGCGACGGTTACACTGGGTGGACAGACGACAGCCCTGCCACAGTCCGCCACCGTAACCGTATCCTCGACTTCGTCCCTCGCCCATACGCTGCTGACGGCGGGAAGCAATCCGGCGAATCAAAGCGTCTACACGACCGCGTCGATTTCTCCCGCGCCCAACGCGCTGGTGACGGTCGCGGTGATGGGACGCTCGTCCGGCGGGGCGGCGCCTAGCCCGGTCATCACGGGTGGTGGGATGTCGGCGTGGACAGTCGTGGGCACGACGGCCTTCGATACGCGGACGACGCCCACGAGACGGGTGACGATCTATCGCGCCATGAGCGCGTCGCCGGGGAGCGGGCCGTTGACCATCACGTTCAGTGCGACACAGAGCAACGCGCAGTGGATCGTGTCGCAGTGGAGCGGCGTGGATGCGAGTGGGACCAACGGGTCCGGCGCGATCGTGCAGGTAGGAAGCGCGAACACGGATGCGGCTACCAGTTTGAACGTGGCGCTGAACCCGTTTGCGCACGTGAACAACGTGGCGTACGGCGCGTTCGGAGTGAAGGCGCTCACGGCCGTGGTCGAGCCCGGCGCGGGCTTTACCGAGATCTCAGAGCAACCTCCCAACGAGACCACACACGGCGACCTCCAAGCCGAGTGGCGGACGAACGACAACACGGTGGACGCCACCTGGGGTACGACGAACTTGCCCGCCGGGGCCGTGGCCCTGGAAATCCAGGCGGTTGGGGCAGGGGACGTTAGCGTGAATGCAGGCCAATCGTCCGTCACTGTCTCTCCGGCGACAATCGTAGCCGGCACCGCCACCACAACGATCACCGTAACCGCGCGCAACGCGGTTGGCGCGGCCGTCAGTGGGGCGGTTGTCCAGATCGCGGCGACGGGCAGCGGCAATACGATCTCCACGCCGGCGCCGACTGATCCAAATGGCGTTACGACCGCGACGCTGAGCTCGACCGTCGCCGAAACCAAAGTGATCACGGTGACGGCGAACAGTACCCAGCTTGTGGATCAGCCGTCTGTGGAAGTGAGGCCCGCTGCCGTTTCAGCGACCGGTTCGACCGTGACCGCGACACCGACGACGATCCCGGCCGACACCGGCGCCTCCACGATTACCGTCGTGGTGAAAGACCAGTTCGCCAACCCCATCAACGGGGCGACGGTGACGTTGAGCGCGAGTCCGGCTGGCGGAGTCACGTTCACGCAGCCCGGTTCCACGGATGCAGGGGGCTTCGCAAGCGGCGATCTCAGATCGTCTGTCGCCGGAACGAAGACCGTCACGGCGACTGTAACCGTTGGTGCAACTTCGACGGTGCTGAGTCAGACGCCGGCGATCACCGTTACGGCGCCGCAGTCGGGCGGAACCATCACGCACACTCTGCTGACAGCGGGGAGTCAGCCGGCAAACTTGACGGTCTACACCACGGCGTCGATTGCGCCTGCGCCGAACGCGCTGGTGACGATCGCGGTGATGGGACGCGTATCCGGTGTGGCATCGCCCAGCCCGGTTGTGACGGGCGGCGGAATGACGGCATGGACGGAAGTGGGCACGACGGCCTTTGACATGCGGGCCGATCCCCAGAGGCGGCTCACGGTCTATCGAGCCATGAGCGCGTCGCCTGGGAGTGGGCCGCTGACCATCACGTTTAGCGCGAAACAGAGCAACGCGCAGTGGATCGTGTCGCAGTGGGGCGGGGTGGATGGCAGTGGGACGAACGGGTCAGGAGCGATCGTCCAGGTCGGGACAGCGAATACAGATGGAGCGACCGGGTTGAACGTGGCGCTGAACGCGTTTGCGAACGTGAACAACGTGGCGTACGGCGCATTCGGAGTGAAGGACACTTCGACGGTGATCGCTCCCGGCGCCGGCTTTACCGAGCTCGCCGAGCAACCGTCCCTCGAGGCCACCGCCGCCGACCTCCAGGCAGAGTGGAGCACGAATGACGCAACGATCGATGCCAGCTGGGCCACGAGTCTGAGGGGCGGCGCGGTCGGCTTGGAGATTCGAGCCGGGTCCAGCGGTGGTGGTGGTCCTCAAGTCGATCCGAACCAGTCCACGATCGCTGCAGCGCCCGCGACAATCACAGCAGGCGGAACGGGCGCGACGGTCACCGTCACTGCCCGCAGCTCGAGCGGGACGCCATTGCCCAACGTTCTCATCACGCTGCAGGCGACGGGCACCGGCAATACCCTGTCCGCGCCCGGTATGACCAACAGCAGCGGCGTGTACCAGGGCGCGCTCTCGTCCACCAAGGCCGAGGCGAAAGTGATCACGGCATCGGCCCAGCTCAGCGGTGTCACCACGCAGATCAGCGGCTCTGCGAACGTCACGGTGGCGCCGGCGCCACCGTCGGCGAGTCAGTCGACGCTGACAGCCAGTCCACTCAGTATCACCGCTGGCACGGGGACCTCCACGATCACCGTTCGGGTGAAGGACGCATTTGCGAATGACGTTCCTGGCGCGACCGTCACATTGTCGGCCACCGGAACCGGGAATACGCTCTCGGCCCCCGGCGCGACGAACGCAAGTGGGGTCTACACAGGTTCGCTGGCCTCCACGGTCGCCGAGCAGAAGGTCGTGTCGGCGCAAGCCACGGTGGGTGGCCAGACCACGAGCATCACGCAAACCGCGACCGTCACGGTGGTACCGAGCGGTCCCGGTCCAGTATCGGCCACGCAGTCGACCGTCGCCGCGAATCCGACGACGATCAATCAGGGCACAGGATCGTCCACGATCACCGTCACGGTGCGCGACGCCGCCAACACGCCCATCCCGGGCGCAACCGTCACATTGTCGGCCACCGGAACCGGGAATACGCTCTCCGCTCCTGGTGTGACGAATGGTAGTGGTGTCTATACCGGTTCGCTGAGCTCGACAGTCGCTGAGCAAAAGGTCGTGTCGGCGCAAGCAACGGTGGGTGGCCAGACCACGAACATCACGCAAACCGCGACCGTCACGGTGGTCGCGAGCGGTCCCGGTCCAGTATCGGCCACGCAGTCGACCGTCGCTGCGAATCCGACGACGATCAATCAGGGCACAGGATCGTCCACGATCACCGTCACGGTGCGCGACGCCGCCAACACGCCCATCCCGGGCGCAACCGTC
>DATFVZ010000361.1:0-11929 GCA_035259785.1 Gemmatimonadales bacterium | reverse complement strand
CACAGGCTCGATGCAGTAGTTTGGAAAGGTGCGATGGGCGTTGTGGCCAACCGTGGAGTACCGAATCGAACTGCACGCCACTAACTTAGAAACCCGTTAGCCACCGTAGCTCAGTGGTAGAGCTCTCGATTCGTAATCCTGGACGGCCAGCGCACACCAGCGCTGGCCGTTGTGCTTCAGCCGGTTCGTGGAGCGGCGCGATTGGCAGTGATCGAGAGCGACAAAAACACTGGCACCACTGTTGGCACCACAGCATGAGTTGACGCGGAGGTATGCCTCGCCGCCGAGGGTTGACGCCTCACGCAGACACGCGGCCATCGCTCCATCCCCCGAGACGCGCGCCGACGGTCAGTGAACCAGCGGATTCGTAAAGCTGAACGCCCCCATCGGGTTGTCCTTCCAGATCCATGCATGCAGCATCCAGCTCGTCTCGGCGGTGAACTTGCCACTTTGGATGCGGCACTGTTGCTCAGTCAACTGGATGGTGGCGCTGTTGTCCGGCAGCACACACACGTTGTTGTGCTTGTGCCAGCTTGCCAGGGCCTTCGGAAACGGTGGCGCCTCTGGCTGGCTGTCGGAGCCAGTCGGCGCGACGAGCAGATAACTCACTCCGATGAGACGCAAGCCGCCGGCGGCGGTCGCGTCGGGCTCGTAGAGCAAAATGGGTGGTTCGGTGATCGAAAACCGCGCGGGGGTCCCGCCGCGCACGTAGTGCACGCCGAGACCAGGGACGAACGGGCCGATTCTCACGTAGCCATCGGTCTCGGCGACGCGGACGTCCTGGTACTTCGCGGTGGCGGTGCGGGCTTCGGCGAGTTGCGCACTCGTGCGTTGCAGCTCCGCGTACGTGACCGCGGGTGTGCCGTCGCCATGTTGATGCACCATCTGGCCCGCCGCCGACGTCGCTCGCACGGCCAAAATCATCGCGCCCACCACTGCTGCCCAGATGCCTCGGTTCACTTGCCGCTCCTTTCACCGGCGTCGATACTCGACCAGTCGTATGGCCATGCGGTCAGGGCGAAAACGGTCGTAGCCGACGCGTCGTATACGACGTATTTTGCGGGGGGCGGCCGAGACTGTCAAGGGGGGGGAGGGTGTAGTGTCGAGCAAACCGCAACGCGGGGGCGGGGGGGGCCGGGGGCGGCGCAGGCACGATCCGGCCGTCGTTGAGGAGGCGGAGGCGACACTGGGACACATCGATGCGCTGTGGCGTGGGCTGTTCCACAACCCATTCGAGGAAGCCCGGCAAGCGGGCCTCACGGGGCCCCAAGTGCGCGTGATGGCGAGTCTGGTGCGTCGCGGGAACATGACGTTGAGCGAGCTCAGCCGGACGCTTGGACTGAGTCACAGCACGGCATCGGGGATCGTGGACCGCTTAGAAGCCCGCGGTCTCGTTCGCCGCAGCCCCGACGCTCGGGATCGGCGCCGCACGAGTCTGGCGGTAACCGACATGGTCACGGGCTACGTTCACGAGCTCAATGCTGGACCGGCCGGCCGACTCGTCGCCGTCCTCGGTGCAGCGAGCGCGGGTGAACGGCGCGCGATCAAGAGAGGACTCATTACTCTGCGTGAGCTGCTAGAGCACAAGGCCGATTCGTGAGGTTCGAGGCGAGGATCAGAACGTCACGCGGGCACCCACCCCGAGGATCCCCAGCTCGCCAGCTCATTGCGGGGGGACAGGGCCAGGTGCGGCATCGGTCAGAGGTGGTGGAGTACCGTGTGGAGCAGCGCGTCGCTAAGTTAGGTGCGCCGCCACCGTAGCTCAGTGGTAGAGCTCTCGATTCGTAATCTTGCACGGCCAGCGCACCCCAGCGCTGGCCGTTGTCGTTCAGCGTCTTATGTGTGGGGATCGATTGCCGGCGACTGCCAGCGCTCATTTGTTTGACACCACCATTGACACCACGGCTGCAGCTCAGACTTGCGGGTAACCGCGCGTAAGTTGCTGAGAGGATCCGCTCAGCGTAATCGAGGATGTAGCCGAAAGGGTGGGCGCCGTGACGGACAGTAAACGATTGCTAGCTTGCCTCGGTACTCTGTAAAGAACCGTGGCCGCGGGGAGGTAGTCTGACCGACCGGGAGCTCATTGCCGGAGCGATCGCCGGGGACGAACGGATGTACCGCGGGCTCGTGTCGCGCTATCTCCGGCCGGCACTCGCCGTGGCCTGGGAATTCACGAACACCCTCGATGACGCGGAGGATGTCGTTCAAGAGACGTTCTGTCGAGTGGTTCGGGCGCTGCCGCGCTTCGATTTGGAACGACCGTTCGCGCCGTGGTTCTTCACCATCCTCCGCAACGTCGCGAGGAATGCGGCGGGGGCGCGGGTCTTTCAGCTGGGCACTGAGCTCGACGAAAGCACACCGGACGCCGTGCCGACCCCTGCGGAGCGCGTCGAATACCTGGACCTCGCGACGCATGTGGACGCGCAGCTCGACGTTCTTCCGGACATGCAGCGTGCCTGCTTCCGGCTGTGCGTCCTCGAGGGGTTTTCGAGCCAGGAGGTGGCAGGCGCGCTCGGCGTGAGCGACCGCACGGTTCGCACGCACGTGTTCCGGGCGCGACAGGCGCTGCGGAAGACCGTTCGACCTTTTGTCGAGGAGCCACGCGATGATGTCCCGTCTTCCTGATGATCCGGGCTACTGGGAACGCCTGACGGACCGTATCGTCACGAATGCCGGCAGTTCGCTCATGGCGTATCGGCGCGCGATGAGCCCGCGTTGGCACGGCCTTGCCCGCTATTCCATTCCGCTTGCGATCGGAGCGGCCGCCGTTCTGGTCCTCGCTTTGCTCTGGCGGCCCAATGCGCTTCGAACCGCGCAACAGAACGCACTGCCGAGCACGATCTATGGCCTCATGCCGTCAGATCCGCTGGCGGCGCAGTTCATCGCCGCGACGGCGCCGCCAACGATCGCGACGCTGCTGTTTCCTCTCACGTTGGAGCGTACACCATGATCCGTTTGAACGACTCTGCCCGCGCGCTCCTCGCAGTCGGGTCCACCTTCGTGATCGGGTTCGTCATCGGTTGTGGCGCGGACCGAACCCTACTGAGTGCTCCGTCGTACGCTGCAACCTCCTACGCGGGACAGGACGTCGCACGCCACCATGACGAGGTGCTTGCCGAGCTGCGCACAGAACTCGGCCTCACCGCCGAGCAGTACACGCGTGTGCAGGAAATCTTCAAGGCCCGGCAAGGTCAGATCGACTCCGCGTGGCAGCAAGTGCACGCGGACGTACAGCGCGCGATGCAGCAGACAACTGCAGAGATTGAAACCGTCCTCGATCCGACGCAAGTGGAGAAGCTGCACGGATGGATCGCCGCACGTCACGGGGCATCACACGGCTCGCACGGCAGGAAGGATCATTGACAGGCGATGACCCCTGGCTCTCGTAAGTTGCTGCTGACGGTCCATCTCGTGTTTTCGGTTGGATGGGTTGGCGCCGTTGTCGCCTACCTGGTCCTTGGCATTTCCGCCGTGGCAACGTCGAACCCGGAGAACGCTCGTGCGGCCTGGATCGCCATGGACGTCACCGGCTGGTACGCGATCGTCCCACTCGCTGTCGGATCACTGCTGACCGGCATTCTGATGGCGCTGGGCACGCCGTGGGGTTTATTCCGGTACTATTGGGTCCTGATTTCGTTCGCGCTGACGATCTTTTCAGTCTCGATATTGCTGCTTCACATGCCAACAGTCAGCGCGCAGGCGCTCGTCGCCCGCGGGGCGGATCCCGCAGCGCTCGGTGGTCTGGGAGGCGACCTCTTCCATCCCGCGGCAGGTCTGTTCATTCTCCTCGTCGTCACCGTGCTCAACGTCTACAAACCGCGCGGCTTGACGCCGTATGGCCGCCGCAAGCAGCTCGAGGCGGGCGGGGAGGCCGATCTCCGTCCGGCCGCCGCTCCGTCCGCCTGGGTCAAGACGTTTGTCATGGCCGCCGTGGGGGTGCTCCTCGTGTTCGGCGTCTTGCATCATGTGCTCGGCGGGGGCATGCGTCACCACTGACCGACTAGAGGCGCATATGGACGGCGGGGTGGGGCACCGCTCAGTGCCACTGGAGTACCGGACAGAGCGCGACGTCGCTAGCTTTGGGTCCGCCGCCACCGTAGCTCAGTGGTAGAGCTCTCGATTCGTAATCGAGCGGTCGTCGGTTCAAATCCGACCGGTGGCTCTCTTAACCTCCAGGGCCTTCATCAACAGGCCCTCGTCCACGGGCTTGATCAGATGACGGTCGAACCCCGCTTCCCGTGATTTACGGCGGTCGTCTTCCTGGCCCCACCCGGTCAACGCAATGATTGTCGCGGCTTGCCCCCAGCGCTGCGCGCGAATCCTGCGACAGGCCTCGTAACCATTCAGTTTCGGCATGCCGACGTCGAGCAAAATGCAGTCAGGTTGATAACTGGCGGCTTCTCCCAAGGCTTGTTCACCGTCGTAGGCGACGCGTGTTTCGTGGCCGCTCAACTTCAACAACATGGCGAGGCTGTCCGCCGAGTCGTGGTTGTCGTCCACGATAAGGACACGACGCCGCTGGGTCGGTCTGAGACGCGGCTCGGGACTCGGTGGCCGCACCGGGAGCTGGGTATCAACGACAACCGGGAGCCGGATGACGAAGTCGCTGCCTCGGCCGGGGCCGTCGCTCTGCGCAATCACACTTCCGCCATGCAACTCGACCAGACGCTGTACCAAGGCTAAGCCGATTCCCATGCCGCCCGAAGGCTCCTCGAGGGGCGATTTGGCTCGCCAGAACATTTCGAATACGCTGTGGAGCTCGTGCGGCGCAATGCCAATCCCACTGTCCTTGACCGATAATACGACATCATGGTTTTGCCGCTCTGCGGTGATCGTGATCTTGCCGCCGTGCGGTGTGAATTTCGAAGCATTGCCGATCAAGTTGCTGAGGATTTGAGCGAAGCGGATCCGATCGACGTTGAGATAGACCGAATGGGATGGCAGCTTTACACTGAGGTCCTGCTGTGCGCGATCGACAAGCGGCCAGCAGCTGGCGACCGCATTGTGAACCGCCGAAGCTAACTCGACCCGTTCTTTGTGCAGCTCGATGGTGTCGCGAGTGATGCGATTCACGTCCAGCAAATCATCGATCAATCGCACCATCTGCTCGAGTTGACGACCGATCATCCTTCTGGCGCTGCCGGCCGCCGCCGGATCATCGCTCACCCCGTTGAGAACGGACAGACCATTGAGGATCGGGGCGAGTGGATTGCGGAGCTCGTGAGCCAGGATTGCTAGGAACTCGTCCTTCCGGCGATCGGCGTCGTGCAAGCGTTGTTCGCTCTTGCGTAGCTCTGCTTCGATCAAATGACGTTCGATGAAATCGGCGGCCTGACGCACATACAGGTCCAGCCGGCGCAGGCTCTGCTTATCAGGCCGGTGCACTGCCCGCCAGTGTGTTGAAAGGATGCCTAACGGCTTCCCTTCGCGGCTCAACAGTGGCGTCGACGCTACCGAACGAAATTGCGCGGCGCGCGCCACCTCGCGCATCGGCGCGAACGACGGATCGAGCTCGACATCATCGATAGTGGTGCGCTCTCCTGAACGCAGGGCGCGCCCGCACGCCGAGTCGTCGGCTGCAGAGACTTCCTGGAAGAACTCGAGGAACGGTGGCCCGAAGCCGCGCTGCACGGCAATGGTGAGGACGCCGCGCTCCGCGTCGAACAACTGTACGTTCCCCCGGTCCGCCGCCATCAGCTCGATCGCGGCGTCCAGGATTTCGTCCAGACCCTGTCGCAATTCCCGGCAGCGCCACAGGCGTGAGCTCAACGCGTGTAGCTTCGCCAATGCCCCGGCCTCCTCGGAGAGCCGCTGCTGGATTCGGCGCATGGTCTCGCCGAGCGCGATGATGATGGCAGACGTCACGAGATACGCGACGAGGCCAATGAGATTGTGAGCCTGATCGAGACCGAACGCCCCGCGGTGTGGGATAAAAAGAAGATTGCAGGCGAGGTACCCGACGATACTGGCGAGGACTGCGGGACGATAACCACCCACCCACACCGCTGCCGCTACGGCGCCATACAGCGTAAGGAGCGGCAGCGTCTCATGCAGCACTGGATTGAGCAACCAACGCAGTAGTACCGCGGCGATCGCAAAGCCCAGCGCGCTTCCGTACGCACTGTAACTCTGCTTCACGGCGCCTATACTAGCGCTATTGTCGACCGTTGTGAAGTGACCTGCGCGACGGTCCTAGAGGCCTCGCCGGGGCTACTGACCCCCCGACTGCGCAAGGAGATTGCGGAGTACCTCCGGATCGATGGGCTTCAGCAGTCGATGATCGACGGCAGCCGCCTCACCGCGGCGATCGTGCTCCGCACCCCATCCGGTCACGGCGATCACCAGAACATTCCGTCCCCAGGGTTCCTGCCGGATCCGACGTGCCACCTCGTAGCCGTGGAGATTGGGGAGACCGATGTCGAGCAAGACGACATCGGGGCGGAATTCGTCGGCGGCTTGGATCGCGGTCGATCCGTCGTGCACGAGCCGGGTTTCCTGGCCCCATTCCGTGAGCATCAGCTGCATCATTTCCGCGGTATCCTGATTGTCCTCCACGACGAGCACGCGCCGGCGCGCGAGTTTGGCCGGCGTGGTAGCGCGAGCCGCGGCTGTCGCTGTCGGCGCTACGACGTCGGTGACGACCGGCAGCCTCACCGTGAACTCAGCACCGCGATTCTTGCCCGCGCTGTAGGCCGTCAGCGTCCCGCCGTGCATTTCGGTGAGACGTTTCGCCAATGAGAGGCCGACGCCGAGGCCCCCTTTTCCCGAGAAGAGATCAAAGATGAACGGCAGGATCTCGCGCTCGATGCCCGACCCGTCGTCTTTCACTTTCACGAGCAGGCCGGTGGAATCGATCTGCCCCGTGACCTCAATGCGCGACTGGTTGGGAGAATAGCGAGCCGCGTTATCGAGCAGGTTGCAGAACACCTGCACCAGCCGGGCGTGATCCCCGTTCAGGTACACGGGGTTCGACGGCAGCTCGAGGCGGAGTGTGTGGTGGTGCTGGTCAATCAATGGCTGCACGGTTTCGACGGCGGTCTCGATCACGTCGGACAAGAGCAGTCGCGTGCGCTGCAGGGTCACCTTATCGCGCGTGATCCGGCTGACATCGAGGAGGTCGTTGGTGAGCCGGGTGAGCTGGTTCACCTGACGGTGGACAATGCCCTGCAGCGTCATGAGATCAGCCTGGCCCCCTGCTTTGAGTCGGAGCCCTTCACCGGCGCCGCGGAGCGCCGACAGTGGATTCCGAAGCTCGTGCGCAAGTGTCGCAAGGAATTCGTCCTTCCGGCGATTCGACTCGGCGAGCGCCGCCGTCCGTTCCGTGATCCGCTGCTCCAATTCATCGTTCGCGCGTCGCAGTTCTTCGGCCATGCGCTGACGTTCCGCGATCTGCCGCTGCAGCTCGGTGTTCACCCGCGCCAACGCGCGGCGCTTGCGATACAGCTCGATGAAGACCGCGATCTTGGATCGCAGGATCTGCGGATCGATCGGCTTGGTGAGATAATCCACCGCGCCGACCGCGTATCCCTTGAGCTCGTCCTGTCGGTCCAGCATTCGCGCGGTGAGAAAGAGGATCGGGAGCTGCTGCGTGCGCTGCCGTCGTCTGATCATGGTCGCCAGATCGAACCCGCTCATCCCCGGCATCATGACGTCGAGCACGATCGCCGCGAATTCCTGATTGAGGAGTGCGAGGAGAGCGGCGTCGGCTGAACGGGCGAGCACGAACCGGCAACCAGCCGTCTCGAGCGTCGCCTGCAGCGCTTCGAGGTTCGCCGGTTGGTCGTCGACCAGCAGGATCTGCACGCCGTCATCGGCGGGCAAAACCGGCATGATGAGGGGTCCGCTCGCGGACGGTGCGCGCGCCGCCATCAGCGGTGCAACCAGACGCGCAGCAACGACATCAGTTGATGCGCATCGACGGGTTTGGCGATGTAATCCGACGCTCCCGCGTGCAGGCAGCGCTCTCGATCGCCCTTCATGGCCTTGGCCGTGAGCGCAATGATCGGCAGGCTGCGGAAGCGGGAATCTTGCCGGATCTCGCGGATCGTGGCGTACCCATCCATGTCGGGCATCATGATATCCATCAGTACGGCGCTCAGCCCCTGGGTTTGATCGATCAGCTCGATGGCCTGGCGCCCGTTGGTGGTGCTGAGCACGGTCATCCCTTCGTTCTCGAGCAGTGTGGTGAGCGCGAAAATGTTGCGGGCGTCGTCGTCCACGACCAGCACCCGATGGTCGCGCAGCATCTCGGTCGAGCCATACAGACGGTCGAGAAGCAGGCGCTTCGACTCGGGCAGGTCCCCGATCACGCGATGGAGGAAGAGCGCGGTCTCATCGAACAAGCGCTCCGGTGATTGCACGTCCTTCAGCACGACGCTGCTCGAGAGCGACCGCAACCGATCTTCCTCGTCCGGCGTCAACTCTTTTCCGGTGAACACGACGATCGGAACATCTCGCAACTTTTGCTCCGATTGCACGCGCTCGAGCAGATCGAAGCCACTCATGTCCGGCAGCCGCAGGTCGACCACGCAGCAGTCGAAGCTCGACTCGAACAGCATGTGCAGCGCTTCGCCTCCCGTGCCGACCGTCAGGATCTCGATGTCGTCGTGCTGCAGCAGCTCAACAATGCCCTTGCGCTCGATCTCGTTGTCTTCCACGACGAGCAGCTTCTTGGTGTGCGGTTTGGCGTAGATCTTCAGGCGCTCGAGCGCGCCTTCCAACTCCGCCGTGGTCGCCGGCTTTACGAGGTACGAGAAGGCGCCGTGCGACAGACCGTGCTGGCGATCCTCGACGACCGAGATCATCTGCACGGGAATGTGCCGAATGGCGGGATCGAGCTTCAGATTGCTCAGCACCGACCAGCCCAGCGTATCGGGCAGGAACAGATCCAGCGTGATGGCCGTGGGGTGGTATTCCCGTGCCAGCGCCAGGGCGGTCTCGCCACGGTTGGCGACCAGACCCTTGAATCCCTTATCGCGCGCGAGACCGAGTAACACGCGCGCATAGTGCGGATCGTCGTCCACGATCAGGAGGACGTTGTCGGGCGATCCGGGGGTGATATGCTCCCGATCGTCCTGCACGACCTCGTCGGCCCGCGACTTGCTCAGCACCGGTGTCGTCAGGAACCCACTCTCCACCGGATCGCGCGACGCCGGCGTCTCGCGGGTCGGGCCGGCGTACTCGACCGGGAGGTACAGCGTAAATGTGCTGCCTCTGCCCGGTGCGCTGCTGAGCCGGATGTCGCCGCCGAGCAACGCCGCCAGCTCACGGCTGATGGCGAGCCCCAGTCCCGTTCCGCCGTACTTGCGGCTGGTTCCAGCGTCGGCCTGGTGGAAGGCTTCGAAGATGAGCTTCTGCTTCTCCGGTGCGATACCGATGCCGGTATCGCTGACAGCGAACGCTACGACGCCGCCAGGAGGCGCGCCGTTCAGCACGGGGTGATCACCCGCCCACCCTACGCTCGCCGCGCGGACCTGTAGCGTGACCTCGCCACGCTCGGTGAATTTGAACGCGTTGGACAGCAGGTTCTTCAGAATTTGCTGCAGGCGCTTGGCGTCCGTGGAGAACGTCGCCGGGAGGCGCTCGTCCATCTCGACGCGCAGCAGCACGCCCTTCGACTCGGCCACGTGGTGGAACGTGCGCACCACGCTGTCCCGCACCGATCCGAACGTGACGTGATCCACCTCGACCGTCACGGTGCCGGATTCGATCTTCGACAAGTCGAGGATGTCCGTGATCAGGGTCAGGAGGTCGGTGCCCGCCGAGTGAATGTTTCGCGCGAACTCGACCTGCTTCTGCGTGAGGCTGCCGCCCGGGTTGTCGGCCAGCTGCTGCGCGAGCAGCAGAATCGCGTTCAACGGCGTCCGCAGCTCGTGTGACATGTTGGCCAGGAACTCGGACTTGTACTTGGACGTCAGCGCAAGCTCGGCCGCCTTCTCCTCGAGCGCGCGTCGCGCTTGCTCGACCTCGGAGTTCTTGCGCTCCACCTCGACGTTCTGCTCGGCGAGCTGCTTGGCTTTGGTTGCCAGCTCCTCGTTGGTGCTCTGCAGCTCGGTCTGGCGGGTTTGAAGCTCGGTGGTGAGCTGCTGCGACTGCACCAGCAGGCTCTCCGTCCGCATGGTTGCTTCGATCGTGTTGAGCACGACCCCGATCGATTGGGTGAGCTGCTCGAGGAAGCTCAAGTGCGTCGGGGTGAACGGATACAGGGACGCCAGTTCGATGACTGCCTTGGTCTCGCCCTCGAACAGCACCGGCAGCACGATGACGTTGGTCGGTAGCGCGCTGCCCAGCCCCGACCCGATGCGCGAGTAGGACTTCGGCAAGTCCGTCAGGACGATGCGCTGCTTCTCGACGGCGCACTGACCCACCAGACCTTCGCCGAGTCGTACCGCACGCAGCCGGCTCGCGGCCCGGGCATAGGTGGCGAGCGGGAGCAGATCCTGGGCGCTCTCGGCCGCGTCACTAGTGCGCATCTGGTAGATCGCGCCCTGCTGCGCCTTCACCAGCGGCACGAGCTCCGACAGCAACGTCTTGCCGACCGTGACCAGGTCGCGCTGGCCCTGCAGCATGCGCGTGAACTTGGCGAGGTTCGTCTTGAGCCAGTCCTGCTCCTGGTTCGATTCCGTCGTCGCGCGCAGGTTGCGGATCATTGTGTTGATGTTGTCCTTCAAATCCGACACCTCGCCGCGCGTATCGACCTGAATGGACCGCGACAGGTCGCCCTTGGTGACCGCAGTCGCGACCTCCGCGATCGCGCGGACCTGCGTGGTGAGGTTCGCCGCGAGCAGGTTGACGTTGCCAGTGAGGTCTTTCCAGGTGCCGGCGGCGCCCGGTACGTTCGCCTGACCGCCGAGACGCCCTTCCACGCCGACCTCGCGCGCCACGTTCGTCACCTGCTCGGCGAACGTCGCCAGCGTGGCGGTCATGCTGTTGATGGTTTCCGCGAGCGCGGCGATCTCGCCCTTTGCTTCGACCGTCAGCTTCTGGCGCAGGTCGCCCGTCGCGACGGCGGTGACGACGCGCACGATACCGCGCACCTGGTTGGTCAGGTTCGCGGCCATGACGTTCACCGAGTCGGTGAGGTCTTTCCACGTTCCCGCCACGCCCGGCACCGCGGCCTGACCGCCCAGCTTGCCGTCCGTGCCGACTTCGCGGGCCACGCGGGTCGCTTCGGCCGCGAACGCGTTGAGCTGGTCCACCATCGTGTTGATCGTGTTTTTGAGCTGCAGGATCTCGCCCTTCACGTCGACGGTGATCTTGCGCGACAGGTCGCCGCGCGCGATGGCGGTCGCGATGTCGGCGATGTTGCGGACCTGGCCGGTGAGGTTCGACGCCATCGAGTTCACGTTGTCCGTGAGCGCCTTCCATGTACCTGCGACGCCCGGCACTTCGGCCTGGCCGCCCAGCTTGCCTTCCGTGCCGACTTCGCGCGCGACGCGCGTCACTTCCGACGCGAACGCATTGAGCTGGTCCACCATCGTGTTGATCGTGTTCTTCAGCTCGAGAATCTCGCCCTGCACGTCGACGGTGATCTTGCGCGACAGGTCGCCCCGGGCGACCGCGGTCGTCACCTCGGCGATGTTGCGGACCTGCGCCGTGAGGTTCGACGCCATCGAGTTCACGTTGTCGGTGAGCGCCTTCCATGTGCCGGCGACGCCCGGCACTTCGGCCTGGACACCCAGTTTGCCGTCCGTGCCGACTTCGCGCGCCACGCGCGTCACTTCGGCGGCGAACGCGTTGAGCTGGTCCACCATCGTGTTGATCGTGTCTTTCAGCTCGAGGATTTCACCCTTCACGTCGACCGTGATCTTGCGCGACAGGTCGCCGCGGGCGACGGCGGTCGTGACGGCCGCGATGTTGCGGACCTGGTCGGTGAGGTTGGACGCCATCGCATTGACGGAGTCGGTGAGGTCCTTCCAGGTGCCGGCGA
>DATFVZ010000360.1:0-10100 GCA_035259785.1 Gemmatimonadales bacterium | reverse complement strand
CGGGGCGATGTCCAGCACGTCGCCGAGCCGCTCCATCGCGACGCCCGCGTCGTTCAAGAGGCTCCAGAGTTGCACCAACCCGAGCAGCGGCGCGAGCACGCTGCCCATCAACGCGTTGAAGGCGATCAACTGGCCGATGGTCAGTTCCTGCGCAAGCACGAGGCTCGCCCCGAGCCAAAGGATGGTGATCGTCGTGGCCGCGTTGAGCAACTGGCTCACGAGCCCCACCTGGATGTTGAAGACCTGCGACCGGTACTGTACGTCGAGCGCTTTCGCGTACTTCTTCTCCCATTTCAGGCGCACCGGACGCTCGATCCCCATGCCCTTGACGGTCTCCGCTCCGCCGAGCGTTTCCATCAGCAAGGCTTTCGCGTCGGTTGCGGCGGCGAACACTTCGCGCGCGTAGTTCTTCACCTTCGGGGTCACGACCACGGTCAACGCCACGATCGGGACGACGAACGCCATCAGCACGAGCGTCATCTTCACGTTGTACAGGAACATGATCGTGAAGTAGATGAAGACCATCAGCAGATTGAGGACGGTGGTGACCGTCGACTCGGTCAGGAACGCGCGGATCGTCTGGTTCTCTTGGAAGCGCGCGAAGATGTCGCCGGTCTTGCGGTTCGCGAAGAACGACAACGGCAAGGACATCGTATGCTTGAAGAACTGCGACATCATCGCAAAGTCCATGTTGCGGACCATGAAGTTTGCGAGCAACGCTCTGATCGTCGTGATGAGCTGGGTGAATACACTGGAGATGACCAGGCCGATGATCAGCAGGTGCAGCAGGTTTACGTTCTGATGGACGATCACCCCGTCGAGGACGTTCTGAATGATCACCGGAGGAACGATCCCGAGCGCCTGGATCACGAACGTCGCGAGGAACAGGTGAACGAGGATCTTCTTGTAGGGCTTCAGATAGCCGACGAATCGGACCCACGGCGATCGCGATGCGGCGAGCTGCACCACGTTCTGACCGGGCGTGAAGACGAGGCAGGTGCCGCTCCAGCCGCGCTCGAACTCCTCCACGGTCATCTTCTTGAAGCCGATCGCCGGGTCCGCGACCCACACGTGCCGCTTCGAGATGCCGTACACGACGACGTAGTGGTAGCCCTCCCAGTGCACGATGAAGGGGAGGTCAAAGCCGAGTAGCGCCTCGTAGGTCGACTGGACGCCGCGCGCGGTGAGGCCGAGGGATTCGCCTGCGCGCGCGAGACTGTCCAGCGTCGCTCCCATGGTGGTGACGTTCGCCAGTTCCCTGAGCTTCCCGACCGTGATGGCGATGCCGTAGTGCCTGCAGATCATCGCCAAGCAGGCCGCCCCGCAATCCATTTCTTCGGCTTGCTCGATCAGCGCGAACGGCTTGACCACCTTCTCGCCGAGCTCGGGCTTGGATTGCAGATCGAGCCTCACTGGAAGCTTGCGTCGCTCCGCGAGCTTCTTTTGCCGCTGCAGTTCCCGCTCCGCGAACCGAATCCGCTCTTCCAACACCTCCCGCAACTTCGGGTTGCGTTCCAGCAGGAAGTGGACGGTCTTCTCCGGAATCACGAGCAGCGCGGTATCGGTATTCGCGATCACCGATGCGGGCTGCTCCTGGCGCATCAAGCAGGCTTTCTCGCCGAAGGTCTCGCCCGGCCGCAGCGTCGCGAGCGGGTAGTCCGTGCCTTCCTCCTGCCGCACGATGCGGACTTCTCCGTGACGCACGACGTACAGCCTGCGGTCCTCGCGCGAATCCTGTTTCAGGATCAGCTTGCCGGCGCCGACCCGCTTCACGCCGACGCTGCGGATGAACTCCTCGAGCTCGGCCTTGTCGACCTTGCCGCGGAGATCGAACAGCCGCGCGACGAACCCGCCCGCGGAATTGATCGCGACGTAGCTCGTGACGAAACCCTGTGCTGCAGCGTTACGGGAGATGATCGGCGCGATCACCGCGCGCGGGATGAACAGCAGCTCGGTCTTTACCGAAGCCCGCACCGACGATTCGTGCCGGTGCTCGCGCAGCATCGCGAGCTCGGCGAGGACGTCGCGCTCCTTGCGCACGCCCATGCTGATCTCCTTGCCGCGCTCTTCGGTGAACATGCGAACCGAGCCCGACTTGACCACGAGCAGGCCGTCGGCCGGGTCGTTCGCATTGCACACCGTTTCGCCGAACGAGAAGAAGCGGGATTCCGCGTGCTGAGCGAGCTGCTCAATCTCCGTCCGCGTGAACGGGGAGAGGATCTCTACCGACGCGAGAAAATCGGCGAGAAACTGCAGGCCGGGTTGCGCCGCCATGTGCAACCTCGGCCTAGCGCGCCGCGATGACGTGTTCCTGCGCCCTCGCCGCGAGCCATTCCTCGCGCAGCAGGCGCCGAATCTCGGCCGCGGTCTCGTCGTCCAGCACGGCCGGGTTCTTCGCGTTCACCGCGAAGATTTCGTAGAACGACCGGTCGGGCGCAGGAAACGGTCCAAGCACGTCGCCGGCGGCCGCGTTGAACACCTTGGCCTCGACGTCGGACTTCAGCGAGCCGCGCAGCACCTTGCCGATGGCGCCGCCGTGCTCGCGCGTGTTCACGATCGAATGCTCGCGGGCCATCTCGGCAAAGCAGTCCGGATCGTCCCGGAGCAGCGAGATCATTTCCTTCGCCTTGCCTTCGGCGTCGAGCACGATATGGCTCACCTCGATGCTTTCGAACTTCGGGGAATTCAGCTTGAAGTACTCGTTGACCGCCTTTTGACTGCAGACGTGCTCCATCATCTTTTCTTGGTAGAGGCCATCGGTGACGAAGGCCTCGAACTCGTCGAGGCTGACGCCAAGCGCATCGAGGTAGCGGTTGGTGTCGATCGCGCGGTGCAATCCTTTGACCCGCCGAAACTGATCCGCGCGCTCCTGGACTTCTTCGGCCGATACGCGGATGCCTTGCTTCTTCGCCGCCCGGACCGTGAGCCGCTCTCTGACGAGTTGCTCAATGAGACCTTCGAACTGTCCGGTGAGCTTCAATGTCCTCACGAACCCATCGATGCCAATCACTTCATCATCGATTCGTACGATCGCGGTCATCATCCCTCCTCGATTGCGGTTGAATGGATGCGGCGGAGTCGATGCGAGTCTAGCCAGTTGTGGCGCTCGGAATAGGCCTGGATTACCGGGGCGCTGGTGACGTAATCACCTGGCCCCTCGGTGCAACAGACTAGACCGCACGTCTACTGGGCGCGCGCCGCAATGCGCCCGAAATCATCCCCCGATCTGTCGGAAGGGATCGAGTGCGAGGTCGATCAGACGTCGCTCGCGGACGACCAGCTCCGCGGTCGCGTTCATCCCGTAGCGCAACGGATACTTGGTCTCCGCGACCAGGTAGTGGTCCTGTTCGATCGTTACCCGCCCCTCGTACACCGGTTGCTTCGTTTGCGGCGATGGTTTGGTCGCGGGCGAGATGTAGTTCAGCGTGCCATGGATGACGCCGTAGCGCTGGTACGGAAACGCGTTGAACTTCAGCTTGACCGGAAGCCCTTCCCGCAAGAAGGCGCGGTCCCGCTCGGCAATCTCGATCTTCAGAATCGGCCGCGCATCCTTCGGCGCGATGCCGCCGAGCGGGGTATTGGCGTGAACTTTGTCTCCCTGCTGGGTGGAGGTGACGTCCGTGATGACGCCGTCCGCGGGCGCAACGATCAGCAGGAAGTTCTCCTTGTCGATGTTCTCGAACCGGATCCTGGCTGTGGCCTCGGCAACGAGGCGAGCGGTTTGCAGCTGGAGTCGCAGTTTCTCCTCGGTGATGGCGATCTCTTTGGCTGCCGCCTCGTACTGCAGCTGCAGCCTGGTGAGCTCCTGGCCGCCGGTCTCGAGTTGCTCCCTGGACTGTGAATATTCCCGGCTCTGCCGGGCGCCCAGCTCGGTCAGCCTGGATTGCGCCACGACGTAGCCGTTCTCGGCCGCCTGCAGCGCGTTCCTCTTCGTCTCGACCTGAAGCTGCGATACCCCGCCGCCGCCGGGCAGCGCGAACAGCCGCTCGAACTTGTCTGCCTCCTGCCGGGCGGCCTCGCGAGCGCGACGGGCTTCTTCGAGCCTGGCGCGGGCTTCCTGAACCTGCGCCCGCTGCACTTCCGCGAACTTCGCCGTCCCTTCCGAGACGCGCTTCTCGTGCTGATGCTCGGCCACCTCCAATGCCTGTTTCAACGACGCGACCGCGCGCTCCAGCCGCGCCTTCTTCTCCGGGAACTGCTTCCATTCCCGCTCCGCGTCCTCGAGTTTCAACTGGGCCTGTAGCGCGTTGGCCGCGGCCTCGATTGCGCCCCGGGCGTTGAGTCGCGCGAGCACGTCACCCTTCGAGACCGGCTGGCCTTCCGCCACGTACAGATTCGCGAGCTCCCCGTCGACGGGGGCATAAAAGCGCCGCACCTCCGAGTCGGGCTGCAGCGCGCCCGGCGCCGTCACGATCACGTCGGCGTGCCCGAAAAACGACCACATCAACCCCGACAGCACTAGCAATGCCATCGCGACCACGACCGCCATGATGAATCGCGACGGCTCCGCGGTCAGTATTGCAATGCCTTCGGCACTGTGATCTCCGAGTGCCTCGGTCAAGGGTCTAAGGCGATTTGCGTTCATCATCGCTCCGGCCTCCCAGCAACGCCAACTTGGCTTTCATCAGCCCCGGCTCCAAGACATTGCGCAGATCCAGCAACGACTTGCGCTGCAGTTCCACCTCGGCCCGGATCTCCTCTTGGACCTTCGTCCAGCGAGCGGGATAGGCCACCTTCAACTGCCGGTAGATGCGCATGCCGCGTTGTGCGGCGTCATTGGCTTCCGACAGCAGCTGCGTTTGCGCTCGAAACTCGCTCGAGATCTCGGCCTTGAGCCGTTGCCGCGCCTCGATCGCTCCGTTCTCGCCGTACTGGCGCCAAAGCGACTCGGCTCGGGTCAGCGATTCCTGCGCGCGCGCCAGCGCGCCATCTTTGTAAGAACCGACTTCCGCCCCGATGGCGTTTATGAAGTATGCGTCCTCGTCGGGATCGAGCGATCCGTTAAGCGCGAGCAGGCGCTCCTCGTATCCGCTCGAGCCGCGTGCCTTCTCCAGCCCCGAGTACTGCTCGACGATGGCTCGCTTGCGCTGGAGCTCCCGTGCGGCGGCTCCGGCCCAAGGCCCGGCGTTCATCCTTTGCAGATTGGCGAACGCCTGCTTCGTGTCGCCTTGCCGCCAAGCCTCGACGACCGCGCCGTACTGCTGCACGACCTCCGCGGACGGAAGGCTGTCGCTCGCAGCCAGCGCGCGGAACTTGGCCTGGAAAGGCGGCGTCGAGAACTGGGCCCTCGCGAGCAGAGCGACGAGCCGGCCCAGCCTACGAGCGCGCGCCTCGCTCTCGATTTCGCTGTACTGGCGCAGGTCCCGCTCCACGCCATCCAGCCCGCCGAGCCTGGGATACTTTTCCGAGTACTCCTTCAAGACGGCCGCGAGCGCTTCGGGCGCGTCCCGATCCAATTCGGTGCTGATGGTCGTCTTGAGGCGTTCGATGGCGGCCAGATACACCGAATCGTCGTTCTGGAGCTTGCGCAGATGGCTGAGCGCCTCGGCGTACGCATCCTTGAACTCGCCGACATAGGACGAGATCGTGGCGAAAGCCCGCTGGCGTCCTTGCGAGTCTTCGATCCATTGCTTGAGGAGCGACCTGATCTTTTCCTCATCCGCGTAGATTCGAATCGGCGCATCGATCCCCCCCCTCGCCAGGACGAATTGCTGCAGCTCGCCGAGCCACGCGAGTTCCCTGACCAGCGACCGCGCTTCGGCGTTGTGGGTGCTTAGCCGGTTCATGGCGGCGAGAGCGGCGTTGGCGCGATCGGCGTCGCCGGCCTTCAGCGCCGCCAACCATTCCGCCACGTTCCCTTTGAGCAGCGCTTCGGTGCCGAGCGCCTTGATTTCGGCGTTGTCCGGCTGCCCTTCCAAGTAACGATTGGCCGCCGTCGCCGCGCTGACAAATTCGCCGCGCGCAAATAGTTCCCGCACTTCCCGCTCCGGTGCGCCGCGGAGATAAAGCACCAGCGCGAATGCGGCGAGCACCAGGACGAGCGACATTCCCCACCAGAGCGCGCGCCTCATGCTCGCGCTTTCACCGCCCACGAACGCCTCGGTGAGTTCGGAGAGCAGGATTGCGAATCTGCCCCGCTGCTTGCGGCGCGGCTGGGGTTTCGCCGGTTCGTCACTGGCGTCGTCGGACGGTTTCAACCCCTCGCTGTTGACCTCATCGGCCGGTTGCGGTGCCTGATCGACGCAGAAGATGTCGAGGAACGAGGCCGCGGACACCACGAACGTGGTCTTCTCCGGATCGCTCGCATCGACCGGGGCGCTCGCTGCGGCCGCGGATGGCTTGGTCAATGTCGCATCGACCTCGACGACCCTCTTGAGGCTCACCTTGTAGACGAAGTGACTCCCGCCGAACGCGACGACGTCGCCGTCCTCGAGCGGAACCGCGTGTTCGTCCAACCGTTCGCCGCTGACGTACGTGCCGTTGGTGCTGCCGAGGTCCTCGATGAACGGTGTATCGCCCTTCACGAAAATGTGGGCGTGGCGCCGCGAGATGTAGTTGACTTGGTGCGGGTACTTGTCCTGGTACCGCGAAAACGTGTCGTCGGACTTGCCGATCAGGAACGGGAATTGGGCGACGACGATCGGCTGCAGGCCCAGGTGGTTGCGCTTGGGAGTCAGGGTCAGGCTGACCAGCTTCGCCCCGCGCGGCGGAATATCGCGCGCGGTGAGCTGCACTCGATACGCGAGCTCCTTCCCGAAGCGCACCTCGTCGCCGTTGCGCAGACTCTGCGGATTGCCCCCGACGTCGACGCCGTTCACCGTCGTCCCGTTCTTGCTCCCTAGGTCCGCGACATAGGCCGCGCCTTGCTCGGAGAAGATCCGTGCGTGCCGGCGCGACAGTCCGGCGACGATTTCGGGCTTGTAGGACGCGAACGGCGGTTCCGCCCGTCCGATGGCGAACAGGCCGTCCTCGATGCAGATCTCGCCCAGCTCCGGATTGGAGACAGGCTTGAGGACGATGTTGAACTCCTGATGTGCGGTCGCCGGCATCCGAGCGATCAGCGGTTCACTAGGCGCCACGGTTGGTCTTATTTGCTCTCGTTGCGGACGGTCACGGTCGGCCAGCCTCCCCCGAGCGTCTTGTAAAGGGTGACGGTGTCCGACAAGATCTGCTGGTGAATCGCCAGCAAGAGGAGTTCCGCCCGCAGCATCTGCCGTTCGCTCTCGAATACCTCCAGCTGCGAGACGACGCCCACCTTGAGCTGCGCCTCGATCTGGGTGGCGACGACTCGGAGCTGCTCGGTCTGCTCCTCCAGCTGCGTGCGCTGTTTCTGGCGGGCGGCGAGATTCACGAGCGTGTTCTCCACTTCTTCATAGGCGGCCATGACGGTCCGCCGATAGTCCTCTTCGACGACCTTGGTTTGCGCCTCGGAAGTCTTGATGCGGGCCTTGATGCCCGGATCGAAGAGCGGGAAATTGATGCTGGGCAGGAAACTCAACGTGAAGGTCCTGAACAGGTCGGATGGCGAAAGGCTGGCGGTCCCCGCTCGTCCGGTCAAACTGACCGAGGGCAACTGCGCGAGCTTTGCCTGTCCCACCAGGTCGTACGCCGACAGGACCCGGTACTCCGCCGCGATAATGTCGGGCCTGCGCGCGAGCATCTGGGAAGGCAACCCGGCGGGCACCACCGGCGCCTGAACCTTGTCCCGGAGGTACCCGCGCGGAACCTTGAATTCCCCTGCGGGCACGCCCGTCAGCGTCGCGAGCGCATTCTCGGACACGTCGCGCAATCTTTGGAGTTCCAGCAGGTCGGTCGTGAGCTGATTGATCTCGGCCCGCTGCCGGATTACCTGAGTCTGGGGCACCAAGCCATTCGCGAACTGGGCCTCGTAGATCGCCAAGATCGTCTTGTTCGTAGCAAGCGCCTTTCGCTGCTGGTCGATCTGCTCGTCAAATTGAAGAATCTGAAAATACGTGGTCGCCACCGCGCTAACGAGCGTCAAGAATCCCGCTCGCCAGTCGGCCTCGGTGGCACGGTACTCCGCGGTCTGCGCTTGAACGCCCTTCTCCACCTTGCCCCAGATGTCGATCTCCCAGTTGGCCTGGACGCCCACGTCGTATCGTCGTTGGGTCGACTGTCCCGTGCTTTTCGTAAAGATCGCGCCAGCAGCTACATCCACGGTGGGCAGTGCTTGAGCTTGAACTTCGGCGATTTGCGCGCCGGCGACCTGGATCCGTGCGGCAAGGACTTTTATGTCGAAGTTTCCGGCGATCGCCTTGTCCACCAGGCCGTCGAGGTAGGGGTCGCGGAATTCCCGCCACCAATCTTGGGTGATGGTGTCGGGCGCCGAGACCGAAGCCGCGGGTTGACTCCAGGACGACTTCGCGGGGGTGTCAGGAACCCGGTACTCGGGCCCGCGAAAATCGGCGCAACTCGGTAGAAGCGCCACACCGACGGCGGCGAGCGCAGTCCGGCAAAGGACGGAGCGCAAATGGCGACGAGCACAATCGGCAATCATCGTCCCTCCTTGGCCAGTATCGAATCAGTACGACTGCGTTGTTGATGAGGCGAGTCTATTCAGCCGCACGGCCGCGAGGCCAAGGGGATTACCCGGACGCTGGTGAGGTATTCACCTATCCGTCTGCGCAGCGGGCGAAGTGCTCAAATCTGGTTCGGACAGACAGCTGCTCGAGGGGGCGTTCGCGCGGACCGTTGATTAGCATCCGCTAACAACGCGTCAGAAAGGACCGCCACAAATGGCAGAGAGCTGCACTTGCAGGGCAAGTGCAGCTCTCACGCTTTCAACCTACCCGTCGCCCCTCGGCCTTGATTGGCCGTGGCCGACGGTTCATGCACTGCTTACACCACCAGCGACCCAACGGCCGTGAGGTTGAAGATGCTCAAGTCGAGGGCAGTCTGGTTCATCGACGGGGCGTTCACGATGGTCTGGCCGCTGAAGAAGTTCAGCCCGCCATTCGAGGCAACGACGCCGCCTTGAACGCCAATGTTCGTCGCGCCGCCGCGCACCGCGGAAAGCTCCTTGCCGCCGAGCTCTTTGCTGATTTCGAGGTCCTTGATGATCATTGCAGTCTCCTAAAAGTAGTAAGTAAAAAGCTAAACAAGTTTGGGATTCACTTTGAGCGTATTGCCGTGCTCGGCGACCTATACAGCACAGGCTGTGCCAGGTCGGCTAAAGGTGGCGAACCCGCCTCGCAGCTGTCTGAAAAGATTGCGGATATCGATCGCACCCGCGTTTTGAGCGCGCGGCGCGCGGCGCGCTGGGTGGTGGGCGCGATCGAACAGATTCCGGGCCCCGCTGTTGGGTCGATCGCAACAGATCCCCGGCGTAGGGGTCGAGCTGGCTCGTCGTGCTTGCGGCCGCGGGTCAGTGCGGCGCTTCTTCGCGATATCGACGTTCTATCGCGATAGCGGCTTTTCCTCGGCGGAGCCGAGGCGCCATCGGACCTGGTTCTATTACAGATGGTCGATCGGCGCGAACACGTCACGCGCTTGACGCTCAGTGCGTGCCCTCCGAGCCCCCGGTCAGCGGCCCGAAGCCCCACGAAAGAGCGGGCGCCCGCCGTCCTTCCCGATCACCACGACCTCCTCGAGCCACCAGCGGGTGCGCTCGCCGCCCGGATAGAGCAGATGCATCGGGGCGACCATGCCCTCCTCGAGCATCCAATCGACGTTCGGCTCGCCGTCGGCCGTGGTCTGCTCGAAGTATCCATGTGCGATAGCCCGAGCCTGTGGAAGAAGCTGACCGCCGCGCCGGCGCTCGGACGCATCGCGCCGAGCAGGTCCGTGGCGACCGCCGCCGTCGCGGCCGCGAACCGCGTGCTTTCGCCCGCGTCAGGCAGGACCGCCACAAATGGCAGAGAGCCGCACTTGCAGGGCAAGTGCGGCTCTCACGCTTTCAACCTACCCGTCGCCCCTCGGCCTTGATTGGCCGTGGCCGACGGTTCATGCACTGCTTACAGGCCCACGATCGACCCAACGGCCGTGACGCTAACGAGGCTCAAGTCCAGGGCAGTCTGGTTCATCGACGGGGCGCTCACGATGGTCTGGGGGCTGAAGAAGTTCAGCCCGCCGTTCGAGGC
>DATFVZ010000359.1:0-4843 GCA_035259785.1 Gemmatimonadales bacterium | reverse complement strand
CGCAACGGCCGCGAGCGGCAGGCCACCGCCGATCACCTTACCGAGCGAACAGAGATCAGGCTTCACCCCGAACGCCTCCTGCGCACCGCCGAGCGCGAGGCGGAATCCAGTGACGACTTCGTCGAAGACGAGCAGCGCGCCGGTACGGCTGCAGAGGGTGCGAAGGCCTGCAAGAAAGCCCGGTCGTGGCAACAACGATCGCTGTACCGGCTCGACGATAATGGCCGCAAGGCGCTCCGCAACCGGTTCGATGAGTTGAGTCGTGGTCTCGAGGTCGTTGTAGGGCGCGACCAGCATTGTGCTGCTTACCTCGCCCGGAATGCCCGCGGAGTCCGGCCGGGCCACGGGATAGTTGGCGCCGTGCGGGGGATTGAGCCCGTGCAGCGCGTAATCATGATGGCCGTGATAGGCGCCCTCGAACTTGAGCACTAGATCGCGTCCGGTGAAGGCGCGCGCAAGGCGGAGCGAATAGAACGTCGCTTCCGCTCCGTCGCCGACGAATTTCACCGCTTCCGCGCAAGGAACCATATCGGCGACGCGCGCGGCAAGGCGTGGTGCGACGTCGTTCATGGCGTAAAAAGTGGTGCCGCGCACAGCCTGTTCCTGAATGGCGGACACGACGCGGGGATGCGCGTGGCCGATCATCATTGGCCCGGATCCGAGCACGAAATCAATGAGCCGCCGCCCATCGGTGGTCCACAGATTGCTCCCCTCACCTCGATCGGCGACGAAGGCGACTTCGTCGGGCAACTTGAAGGTTCCAAAACAGTTGCCGGGAATGAGTTCGGCGTGCGCGGTCGCTGGATGCGCGTTCATTTCGGGAGCCCAGGTTGCCGCGGCACCACGACCCAGGAGCCTTCGGCTCGGTTGGAATCGTGATTGACTGTAACTCCATAATATTCGTGCGCCGCGGTCGGACTGACGTAGCCGTCGTCGAGATCGGCCTGGATCGCCTCCAGGTCGCGCTCGGCCGGTGCCCCATAACCACCGCCGCCAGCGGCACGGAAGTGGATGATTGTTCCTTTGGGAAAGTGCATCGGCGCCGTCTTCGAGTTCAGCATCCGGCGCGTTCCCTCCGGCAATTTGGCCCAAAACTTCGCCGTGGGCGCCGGGAGGCCGCCAAACAATCCGTAAGGCGGAAACTTTGCCCGCTCGGCGGTGAATGTCACCGTCGCATCATGGTCGAGCCTGATCTCGCGCAAGATGCCGGTGCCGCCGCGCGTCCGTCCGGCGCCCCCGCAGTCCTCGGAGATTGCATAGCGCAGGACATGAATCGGAAAGCTCATTTCGAGCGCCTCGCTGGGCGTGTTCCCGGTATTGCCCACATTCACGCGCCGTGCGTTAACACCGTCTCCAATTAGGTTCGCACCCTGCCCGGCCCCATGCGTTTCGACCATCAACAACTCGCGTTCGCGCCGCTCGTCGCGCACCCGTGCGCCGAGCGACAGCACGCCGGAGCTCCCGCTTCCTGCCGCGCAGACTCTTTCCGGCACGGCGCTCGCCAGCGCTCCGATGATGACGTCTGCGATGCGTGACGCGGTTTCGTGATTCCCAGCGATGACGGGCGCGGGCGGCATCGGGTTCACCACCGTCCCGAACGGCGCCTCGACTTTGATCGGCCGGTAGGACCCAGAGTTAGGCGGGTTTTCCGGATCAGTCAGGCACTTGATCGCATAGCAGGTGGCCGACACCGTCACGGCGAGCGGAGCGTTCATTCCGCCCCGCACCTGCGGGGACGACCCGGTGAAATCAACGTTGATTTCATTGCCCTTGACGGTGACGCGTACGGCGATCTTGATCGGATCATCGCTGATCGCGTCGTTGTCGCAATAGTCCTCGAACGTATATGAACCATCCGGGATGCGGGCGATCGCAGCCCGCGTCAGCTGTTCGGAGGCATCGACGATATGTTCCATCGCGGTCTCGAATGTTTCGACGCCGTATTTCTCGCAGAAGCTAATAACGCGCCGCTCGGCCGCGAGGCAGCCCGCGAATTGCGATCGCAAGTCGCCGAAACGCTCCCGCGAGTTGCGCGTGTTGTGCAGCAACACGTCGACGATATCCTGATTGAGAACGCCTTCCTTGAAGATGCGCACCGGCGGAATGCGCAAGCCTTCCGCATAGATGTCGGGCATCGTCGCTGAATAGCTGCCGGGACCGCCGCCGCCGACATCAACATAGTGACCGCGCACTGCCGTGTAGGCGACGATCCGGTCCTTGAAGAAAACTGGCTTCGCCATGATGAAATCGGGCAGGTGATTGTTACCCTGATAAGGGTCGTTCTGGTAGACGACGTCCCCAGGCTTGAGGGTCTCGGGTGGGATGCGGACGAGGCACGCGCCGAGTGACATCGGCATCGAGGCGAGGTGGATCGGGATATCGCCTATCCCCTGCACCGCAAGTTCGCCCCGACTGGTCAAGAGACCGCAGGACAAGTCACCGGCCTCTTTCCAGAGATTCGAATAGGCGGTGCGGACGACCACGGCCTTCATTTCCGCGACAGCATTGATGAGTCCGGAGCGCAGCACCGCTAAGGTAATGGCGTCGAGTTTTGATTGGCTCATGGCGCGCCCGCCACGAGGAGATTGGCATAGGCGTCCGCCCGGACGGTCTTGCCCGGTGGAATGAGCAGGGTCGAATCGTTCTGCTCCACGATCGCCGGTCCCACGAAGTGTGTTCCAGGGAGGAGAGCGGCGCGCGCATAGACCGGCACGTCGAGCCGATCCGCTTTGGTTGCTCCAAACCCGACCTTTCGGATTCCTGTCGGTTCGGCGCTCTGCCGCGCGCCCGCCAGCTTGCCAGCCCTGACGGGGTCGCCGCGGTGCAGACGCCCGACGGCCCTGAGCCGCACATTCACCACCTCGACCGGTTCATCCGGCACGCTGAAGCCGTAGAGCCGCTCATGAATGGCATGGAATTCTTTTGTTGTTGCGGCAAGCCAGCCGACGCCGGTGCCCTCGACCGGCACGCTCACGCTCGACTGCTCGCCGACGTAGCGCATATCCGCAGCGCGAAACAGCTCACGTCGCCTCAGTTCGATCCCTTCTTCCTTGAGCTCGGCGTGAGCCCCCGAAACCAAATCGTCGAATAGTCGGTCGAGATCCGCTTCAAGCTTGTTCGTCACGGATCCCAAATGCGTCACCACATAGTCGTGCGTCACGTCGCTCACCACGAGGCCGAGGGCCGACAGGCACCCGGGAACCGCAGGGACCAGGATTTTCGGAATTTCCAGTTCGGCGGCAATGTCCACCGCGTGCATCGGGCCGGCACCGCCGAACGCGATCAGCGAAAAGTCGCGGGGGTCGTAGCCACGGCCGACCGAGACCGCGCGTGTGGCCCCTGCCATCGCCGCGTTCACGATACGCCGGATGCCCCACCCCACCTCCCACGCATCCATCCCGAGCTTGCGGCCAAGCCGCTCGCATGCGCGGTGCGCAAGATCGGGATCAAGCGCCACCTCCCCGCCTAGTTTCTGCTCGGTGCCGAGCACGCCGAGCAGGAGATTGGCGTCGGTGACCGTCGGCTCCTCGCCGCCGCGGCCGTAACACGCCGGACCCGGCGTTGCGCCAGCGCTCTGCGGCCCGACGCGGAACTGCCCTGCGGCATCAACCCAGCCGATACTGCCCCCACCCGCGCCGATGGTCAGGATGTCGACGGACGGCACCTTGATTGGCATGTCCATGACATAACGCTCGTGCGTCATGGGCATGTCCTTGTTCGGAAGCAGGCACACATCGAAGCTCGTACCGCCCATGTCGATGGTTATGCCGTTGTCGAGGCCGGCCTGGTCGATCAGGTGGCGACCGGCGACGACGCCGCCGCTTGGGCCGGATAGCAGCAATGTGACGGGGAGCTGCGCCGCCCGCTCGGCCGACGCTACGCCTCCATTCGACTGCATGACCCAAAGAAGAGTGTGGGGACTCCAGTCCGCGATCGCGTCCTGCACGCGTCGCAGATAGCCGCTGACGATCGGCGCCAGATAGGCATTGAGCGCGGTCGTACTCGACCGCTCGAATTCGCGGAATTCAGGCAAGACCTCGGATGAGATCGAAATCAGCGCGCCCGGCATCTCGCGCGCAATGATGTCGCGGACCGACCGCTCGTGGGCGCAGTTGAGATAGGAGTGCAGCAGGCACACCGCCACGCTGCCGATGCCGCGTCGCGACAGGACGCGCGCTGCTTCGACCACCGAAGATTCATCGAGCGGCGTCACGATGTCACCGCGATGATCGACGCGCTCGACGACTTCCAGGCGATCACGTCGGCGGATCAGGGGCGGAGGAAGGTTAGCTCGCAAATCGTAGATCTGTTCGGGTGGCCGCGTCAGCCGGGCGATTTCCAGCACGTCACGAAATCCTGCCGTGCAGATCATCCCGACGCGCGGCCCCGTCCGCTCGAGGGTCGCGTTGGTAGCAATCGTCGTGCCGTGGATTAGATACCGGACATCCGCTTCAACCGCTTCGCCAAGCTTGTTGACCGAAGCGATCACTGCACGCGACGGGTCGGCCCTGTTGGAGGAAACCTTGGCGCTCGCAACCAAGCCGTCTTCCTCATCCCATAATACGCTGTCAGTAAAGGTCCCGCCGGTATCGACACCGATCCGCTTCATCCGCGAGCCTCGCGAAGCCGCTGCAAGGATGGGGCGGGGACCGGCGTGCCGGTCTCGAGGGCGAACTTGACATAGGCTTCGCGAATCGCCGTTGTCACGGGACCGGGTACCGGGCCCGGCAGCCGCTCGCCGTCGATCGCACCGACAGCGGCGATCGCCTCCAGGGACGAGGTAACAAAGACCTCGTCGGCAGCGCTGACATCATAACGCGTGAGGTTGGTTTCGCTGCATTCA
>DATFVZ010000358.1:0-7260 GCA_035259785.1 Gemmatimonadales bacterium | reverse complement strand
TTGCCGATGCCATAGCTCAGCGTCGCGATCTGGACGTCGGTCGTGTCTGCGGGCGTGAACACGGAGTCCGGCGCGACCTCCCCGCGATAGAGCCGCAGGCGCTGCGTATACGCATTGCCACCGGGCGGCGTATCGGTGCGCCGATCCAGCAGCGCCTGAGCCTCGGCGCCGCGACCGGCGCGGGATAACGACATCCACAGCCAGTCGGTCGCTCCGGACCGCTCCGCGGAGTCCGGCGCAATCGGCAGCGCGCGCGTGAACGCATCCACGGCGCCCGAAAAATCGCGGCGGACAAAACGCACGATGCCGAGGTGATACCAGATGCCGTAGATCGTGCTATCGAGCTTGGCGCCGCGCGTCAGGTCGTCCATCGCACGATCGAATTGGCGAGTGGAGAGGTAGCGATGTCCGCGCCAGCGATAGAGCAGCGCGTTGTTCGGCGCGATCTGCAGCCCGCGGCTGAACGTCGCGATCGCTTCCCGATATTGACGGACACCCGATTGCGCGACGCCGAGCTGGATGATCCGCTCGACGTTGCGGGGGTCGCGCGCCAGCGCGCTTTCGGCTCTGGCAATCGCGCCGGTATCACCTTGGGCGCGATACGCGACGCCCGCTGGAGAGCGGTATTCGACGGCTTGCAGGAGAAAGAGGGGAGCGACGACACTCAGGAGGGTTGGCATGCGGCCATATTGTAGTATGCGTCCCCGGTCTGGAAGTGCCCCGGAGGGCAGCACAGCTTGAGATTACAATCGCACCTGCATCGATAAAACGACGCCCAGGTTGTGCTGCGTCGTGGCCGGACGGTCGATAGTGAAGTAGCTGGACCCTCCCTCCGGATAGCAGACCATTCCGCCGCCTTGCATCGTGCAATAACTCTGCACCGTCTCAGCAGGCAAGAACGCGATCGCGTCTTCAACCGTCCCGATGGCCGCGACGCGTGCTGACAGTGGATACCGAATGACCACTCCGGCATCGGCGAACGCCGCGTTGCGCAGGTCTTGATCCCCTACTGCGGCGGGAAAGGTGCCGCGAATAAGCGCTCCGCCGCCCAACCGCATCAGGTATTGCAGTTTCTTGGGCTCGGGATCGCTGAACACATCACCGAATGCGTGCTGCCACGCGAGACCAACGAGCTGTCTCGCATACTTCCCGACATCGTTTCCCAGAGTGCGGTTGGCACTCTGCCGCGAGTACTCGAGGGTAAGCGCGTTCTGTCCGCCGAAGTTGATCCCAGCGCTCGCGCGAAAGGCCAGCGTCACGAGGAAGGGATCGTCCGGCGCGAGGGTCCCAACCCCTGCTTCGAACAACGCCCGCTGGGCTTCTGCAGGCAGCGCAGGTGTGACCAACAGGAACAGGACGAACCTTGCGAGGGGCGCGCGCATCAAGGAATCCAAATCAAGCCAGCGACGAGCTGATCGGCGACCGGGTCCTGCGAGGTGTGCGTCCCCTTGAGTGAACCATGCTGCCACCCAGCGACAATACTCCACCCGCGCCGCCTGCCGCCGCCTGCCAAATGCTGAGTCAGGTGAACGCCGAAGCTGAGCATGGCCGGATAGATGCCGCGCGAGCCGACCCCCAGGGATTTGCTCAGGCGCACGGCCACGCCGACATCCGTGTTGTGAGTGCCGACGGGCGTCGCGGTAAATAGGCGTGCTCGCTCTTCGAGGAAGAGCCAACCCACCGCCTCGTCGTAGTCGGGCATGTACTGCCGAGCGCCACCGACGCACGTCGCGAAGCGGTCGCTCGATTGCATGAGAATACACGCCTCGTAATTGCTTCCGCCGCGCGGATCGGGTCCGGCAACTGAGTCGAGTCCCAGCCCGCTGTGAGCACCTCCAGCGAACATCAGCCCCACCATCACGCCGCGGTCCTGCTGCTTTTGCACACGCTCGGTCTCGGCGACGTCTCGATACAAGCGTACGGTGGCGACTCCAGCGGAGTCCCGATCCACCAGACTCACAACGTGCGGTCCCGACGCGTACGGATAGATCTGAAAGCGCGGCGGCTCTTTGCCGTCTTCGACCGGCACGATGAACGCCTCGCGGCCGCCTCGTACCGGCGTTAGGAGTGGCGTTCCGCGCCCCACAACTTCGGCCCAGTAGATCGTTTCCTTCTCGAGCTCGAGCCTGGACGTCTTTGCGGAATCAGGACCAAAGTGCAGCTCGGCAATGAGGACGCGATTAACAGTCTGAGAACGCACCAGCGGCGTACTGGAGAGCTGTACGGCGAGGACGGCGATGACGGCCAACGCAGTCTTCATCGATGATGTCAGTCGGACTGGACCCGAACGGTACACACCTGCGAAGCGGAAAGTTCCAACGCGGACGGACAGGGAGGGATTCGAACCCTCGATGCCCTTGCGGGCATACCGGTTTTCGAGACCGGCGGTTTCAACCGCTCACCCACCTGTCCTCACTACCTAGACGCAACAGACGCAACAGACGCAGCAGGTCTACTCTACGGATAGGGTGGGATTCGAACCCACGAAACGGTTACCCGTTTACACGCTCTCCAGGCGTGTGCCTTCAGCCACTCGGCCACCTATCCCAAATGCTTTGACTTCGACGTGCTCGGAGGGTACAAGGTAACGGCGTGAACCTTGGGACGGCAGTCTACGTATGCTGCGTAGAATGTCTTTCTACCATGGAGGCCTGTTATGAGCAACCTGCCGACGAAAAAACCTGCCGATCCTGAAGTGAATACCGTGCCCACTTGGCGCGATCTCACGAATCGATTCCGCGACCTCATGCAGGACTTCCTACAAGAAGGCAAGGAGCTCGAGCGCGAGCTGGAGCCCAAGCTGCTGCCGGCGCTGCGGCGCCTCAAAGCCGAGATCGAAAAGCTGATAGCGAAGCTCGAGGAGCGCGCCAAATAGCGAACTCCACTACCCTCGCCGTAGTTGCGCTCTGTCGACCTTCCCGAGATGAGTTCGCGGAAGCACATCGAGAAACTTGACGGTGCGCGGGGCCTTGTAGGGTTCGAGTCGCTCCCGTGCGAACGCCTGCAGCTCCTCCTCAAGCCCGGGTCGTTGCTCCTTCGCCACAACGAACGCGTGCGGCTTGGTGAGACCGTTCGCGTCTTCGATGCCAACGACCGCGACTTCTCTCACCAAGGGATGCTGCAGCAGGCAGCCTTCCACTTCCTGCGGGGCAAGCCAGCGGCCGCCGACCTTCAACAAGTCATCGGCTCGGCCACAGTAGGTGAAATAGCCGTCGCGATCGCGGCGCACGAGATCGCCTGAGACGTACCACTCGCCGCGAAAGGCAGCCTGCGTCTTGTCCATCTGTTGCCAGTAGCCGAGGGCGCGCGAGCCGCCGCGCACCCACAGCATCCCGACCTCGCCGTCGGGCAGATCGTGGCCCAGATCGTCGCGCACGCGCACGTCGAATCCCGGTACGACGGTGCCGAGCGTGCCAGGCTTCACTTCCCCAGGTTTGTTCGAAATGAAGATGTGCCACATCTCGGCAGTGCCCAGACCGTCGAGCAGCTCGACCTCGAACGTCTTCTTCCATCGGTCATACAGCTCGACGGGCAGCGCTTCGCCGGCCGACGTGGCGAGCCGCAACGATGAAAGATCCTGCTGCCGCGCATCGGGGTGCGAGACCATCTGATTCACCATGGTCGGCACATTAATCAGCACCGTGGGTTGGAATTTCTTGATCTTCGCAAAGATCGTCTCGGCCGTGCTTTTCTCGGGAAACAACGCCGTCGCGGCACCAACCGAAAATGGAAAGAACAGATTCGATCCCGTGGCATAGCCAAAGAAGAGCTTCGGAACGGCGAGCGTGATGTCGCGCTGGGACATGTTGAGCACCCGCTGTCCGTAGCACACAGTCGTATTGGCGAAGGACGCGTGGCTCTGCACCACCGCTTTCGGTTGTCCCGTCGTGCCTCCCGAGAACAACCAGATTGCCGCATCGTCTTTGTGACTCGGGAACGTCTCGAGCTCCACGGGCGCGCCTTCGAGGGCGCGCGTCGTGGCGGCTTCGCCGACGACGATGATCTCCTTGAGGTGCGCACCGGCAGCCCCGCGCGCGGCCTGAAACACGGTGGCGGCATGCCGTTGGACGACGGCCACGACGGCGCGCGTGTAGCTGCAGAAATACTCGATCGCGTCGAGCCCGAGCTGTGGGTTGACCATCACCACCACCGCGCCAACTTTGAGTGTGCCGAACAGCGCCGCGACAAACTCCGGCCCATCAGGGAGCGCGAGGATCACGCGCTGCTCCGGCTCGACTCCGGCGCTTTGCAGCAGAGATCCAAACCGGTTCGCAAGCGCCTGCACCTCACGGTAGGTATAGGCACCCTGGTCCGTCAGCAGCGCGGGCCGGTCGCCCTTGCCTTCCCGGACCCGCGCGTCGAGCAACCAATCAGCGAGGTTTAAAGTCATGTCTCCTCATCGTATGGTCTGCCGTAGCGCCTTGGCGCCTTGGCGTCTGGATTTTGATGCCGGTTCATGAGCTCGCGCAACTGACATGGGAGGAAGTGCGGGACCTCGACCGCCGGCGCACGCTGGTCGTGCTGCCCGTGGGGGCGATCGAGGCGCATGGTCCCCACTTGCCGCTCGATAGTGACGTCGTGATTGCCACCGCGATGGCGCGCGCCGGGGCGAAAAGACTTGCCGCTCGTGGTCACATGGTCCTCATCCTCCCGGCGCTAGCCTACACGGCGGCCCGATTCGGCGCCGACTTCAACGGCACGTTATCGATCTCGGGGGTCACCGTCACCGCCGTGATCGTTGATCTGGCGCGCAGCCTTTCCGAGCAAACGTTTCGGCTGCTCGCGATTGCCAACGCACATCTCGATCCGGAGCACCTCACGGCGCTCAACGAGGCGGTGAAGCTCGGACGTGTCGATGACCTCGTGCCCATCATTTTTCCCGATCTCACCCGCAAACCCTGGGGCTCCCGCCTGGGCGCCGAGTTCAGGAGCGGCGCCTGCCACGCCGGCCAATTCGAAAGCTCGATCGTGCTCAGCGAGCAACCCGAACGAGTGCGGGAGGATGTGCGACGCTCGCTCGAGCCCAACCCCATGTCATTATCCGACGCGATCAAGGCCGGCAAGCGCACCTTTGTCGAGGCCGGCGGGGCGCGCGCCTACTTCGGTGATCCCGCCGCGGCGAGTGCCGAAGAGGGACGCCGCACGATCGAGGTGCTCGGCGAGATTCTCGAGGAAGCGGTGCTCGCCGAAATCGGAAACGGGCAGTGAGGTTCTCCGACTCTGTCGCGGTCGTCACCGGTGGCGGCCAGGGGATTGGCGCGGCGGTGGCGCAGGCACTGGCGAGAGAGGGTGCGAGCATCGTGGTCGCGGCGCGGACGCAGGAGCGGATCGCAGCGGTGGTGAGGGCGATCGAGGGCGGCCGAGGGCGGGGGCGGGCGAAGGCGGTACGGTGCGACGTAACCGATCCCGCGAGCGTCCGAGATCTCGCGCAGGCCGCTGGGGCCGTCGACATCCTCGTGAACAACGCCGGCGTCGCGCACAGTGCCCCGCTGCCCCGGATCACGCTCGACGATTGGAATCGCGTGCTCGCGGTCAACGCTACGGGTACCTTCCTGTGTACGCAGGCGTTCGTTGGCGGGATGCTCGAGCGCAAGCGCGGGGCGATCGTCAACGTGGCGTCGATCGCGGGACTCGGCGGCGCACGCTACATCGCGGCGTATGCCGCCGCGAAGCACGCGGTCATCGGCTTCACACGCAGCGTCGCGGCGGAGCTCGAGGGCACGGGGGTAGTGTGCAACGCCGTGTGTCCGGGGTTTGTGGACACCGAGATGACGCAGGAGTCGGTGGCGCGCGTATCGGCCAAGACAGGAAAGGCGCCAGAGGCGACAATCGCAGCAATGTTGGCATCGTCGGGACAGAATCGCCTGATCACAGCGGAGGAGGTTGCCGCAGTTGTGCTGAGGTTGTGCAGCCTGACGGGTAACGCCAACGGGATTATCGAGCGAGTGTGACGACATGACGTTTGAAATCATCAACCCCGAAGCGTTTGGTGGCCGCCCCAGCGGGTGGAATCACGGCATGCTCGCCGAGAAGGGCGGCCGGATGCTCTTCGTCGCGGGGCAGATCGTGCCCGTGGGGGACTTCGTCAGTCAGTGGGACGCCGCGCTCGGCCGCGTGCTGGCGGTGGTACGCGCGGCGGGCGGCAAGGCGGAGAACATCGGCCGCATGGTCGTCTACACCACCGATCGGCTGTCGTATCTCGCCAATCTCACACCGCTTGGAGAAGTGCATCGCAAGCACATGGGACGCCACTACTGCGCGATGGCCGTTGTCGAAGTGAAGGCGCTCATGGACTCGAAGGCTCTGGTCGAGATCGAGGCCGTCGCCGTTCTATGATCTACGAATTGGACGCGAAGACATCGGTCGCCACAATCACCCTGAACCGGCCGGAGCGACTCAACGCGCTGACCTTCGAGGTCTACACCCAGCTCCGCGACAAATTCATGGCTCTCGACGCCGAGCCCGGCGTGCGCGCGATCGTCATCACGGGCGCGGGGCGCGCGTTCTGTTCGGGCGGCGATGTCGAAGACATCATCGGCGCGCTCCTGGGCCGCGAGCTCAAGGTGCTGCATGAATTCACGCAGCTCACCTGTGAGCTCATTTTGGCAATGCGACGCTGCCGCCGTCCAATTGTTGGCGCGTTGAACGGCACGGCGGCCGGCGCAGGTGCCGTCATCGCGGCGGCCTGCGATATCCGTATCGCGGCGGAGTCGGCGAAGATTGCGTTCCTCTTTACTAAGGTCGGTCTCTCCGGCGCGGACATGGGGGCTGCGTGGCTCCTGCCGCGCATCGTGGGCTATGGACTTGCGACCGAGCTGCTGATCACGGGCGACTTCATCGACGCGGCGCGTGCGTTCGAGATAGGCCTGTACAATCGCGTGGTGCCGCAGGCTCAGGTGCTCACCGAAGCTCGCGCCGTCGCGGAAAAGCTCGCGCGCGGGCCGAGTGCAGCGCTCGACGTGACCAAGCAGGCGCTCGAAGCGGAGGCGACATTGGGCCTCGAAGCCGCGCTCGAGTATGAAGCCGAGGTTCAGGCAAAGTTGATGCAGGGCGAGAACTTCCGCGAAGCGCACGCCGCCTTTCGGGCCAAGCGTGAGCCCAAATTCACGTGATGATTGATACCGCTCCGATCCGCGCCTTCCTCGACGACAAGCACGTGGCGCTCGCCGAGGAGGTGACGAGGTTCGCGACCCGCCTGTTGGAGCCGCTCGCAGAGCCGGCGGATGACGCGGCGGCGCGTCATCAGGCCCGCGATCTCCT
>DATFVZ010000357.1:0-4493 GCA_035259785.1 Gemmatimonadales bacterium | reverse complement strand
TATAAGAATGTTCGCGAGGAAGGGCGGACCTCCCTCAGCGGTTTTCGTTAGCTTAGCGCGATTCCACACGGCATGAGGCTCGCCGCACTGCAGGGGTTCACGCAGGGTCGACCTCCGGGGTCGTGTGCGCCGAAGGCGCCGTGTCACAATTGGTTCACGGGTTGGTCATCTCGCGTCGCGAGAATCGCTACCCAACTCAGGGAGAGCCCGGATGCGCCCATTCCGCAACGGTTTCATCCGCAGCCGCCGCACTTTCCTAAAGACCACCCTCGCCTCCGGCGCAGCCCTGGCGCTCCCAGCGTATGGGCAGGCGCCGGCCGTGATCACCGCGGAGCGCGCGCGGCCGCAGGTGACCTCAGGAATCCAGATCGGCGACGTGACCCGGGACCGCGCGCTCGTCTGGAGCCGGGCGGATCGCCCCGCCAGGCTGATCGTCGAGCGCGCGCTCCGCGAAGACTTCTCGGACGCTGTGCAGGTGCGCGGGCCGCTGGCGCTCGAGGAGACCGACTACACCGCGCGGTTGGATCTCACTGGGCTGCCCGCGGACCGCGAGGTGCTCGTCCGGGTGTCGTTCGAGGATCTCGGTTCGGGCAGGAGTCGTTCCGAGCCCGTGAGCGGGCGCTTCCGCACGCCGCCCGCCGGCAAGCGCGACGTGACGTTCGCCTGGTCCGGCGACACCGCCGGACAAGGCTGGGGCATCAACCGGGAATGGGGCGGGATGAGGTGCTACGAGACAGTGCGACGCGACCGGCCGGACTTCTTCATCCACTGCGGCGACACGATCTATGCCGACGGACCGATCGCAGCCGAGGTGCAGCTTGGCGGGGATCAGGTGTGGAAGAACGTGGTCACCGAGGAGGTGAGCAAGGTCGCGGAGACCCTGAGAGAGTTCCGCGGCCGGTACGCATACAACCTGATGGACGACAACGTGCGCCGCCTCGCCGCCGAGGTGCCGCAGGTCTGGCAGTGGGACGACCACGAGGTGACGAACAACTGGTCGGACGCGAAGGATCTTTCCGCCGACAAGCGCTACACCGAGAAGAACGTACAGCTTCTCGTCGCGCGCGCGACGCGCGCGTTCCTGGAATACGCCCCGCTTCGCTACCACGGTGCGGACGAGTCCGAGCGGGTCTACCGCAAGGTCTCCTATGGCCCGCTCCTCGACGTCTTCGTGATCGACATGCGCAGCTACCGCGGGCCCAACTCCTATAACCGCCAGGAGCAGCCGGGGCCGGAGACCGCGTTCCTCGGCGCGCAGCAGCTGGCGTGGCTGAAGAGCGGACTCGAGCAGTCGAAGGCAAGGTGGAAAGTCGTGTCGGCTGACATGCCGATCGGTCTGCTCGTGGGCGACGGCAAGGACGCGCAGGGCCGCGACGCGTTCGAGGCGGTCGCGAACGGCGACGGCCCGGCCCTCGGCCGCGAGTTCGAGTTCGCGGACCTGTTCCGACATCTGAAGACCAGGAAGGTCAAGAACGTCGTGTGGATCACCGCGGACGTGCACTACTGCGCGGCGCACTACTACGATCCGGCCAAGGCGCAGTTCACCGATTTCGCGCCGTTCTGGGAATTCGTCACTGGCCCGATCCACGCCGGCGGCTTCGGCCCGAACAAGCTCGACAACACCTTTGGCCCGCAAGTCGTGTTCCAGAAGGCACCCGGCGGTCGCAACAACGTGCCCCCCACGGAGGGCGGGCAGTTCTACGGCCTGGCGCGGATCGACGGCAAGACCGGCGTCCTCAACGTCCGCATCAAGGACCTAAACGGCGTCGTCCTGTTTGAAAAGAATCTCTCGTAGCGCGCGCCGCGCGGTCGGCTCTGCGGCGCCGCAGTCGGTTACCCCGCCCGCCGCGCGCAGAAAAAAAAGCGGCGCCCGCAGGCGCCGCGAAGAATCCCGCAGCCATGAGGAGGAGGAGGGGGAGGCGCGGGAATGAGGGTCAGTGATTGAATGTCACGAACACCGGTCCGCCGCTCGCGCGTTCGAGGACCCGCATGCGGCGTTCCAGGTCGGCAAGATCGGTTGCTGCAGCGAGGTACTCCTCTTCAGTCGTCCGGCGCCGCCACCAGCACCGGAGTCGTTGCATCACGTTCCTCCGCTCCGCTCGAGGCCAACCGTGCCAAGACAATTCACCATCAATCATCGGACTAATCCAACTCTGGAGCGGAGTCTGCGCGCCGTTGCCTGGCGAATGACTGACGGATGATAGGTTCAGCCTGATCACCTCCGTTTCATCTGCAATGGGCGCGCGCATTGCAGTGGCGTTACACCGCTCCGTCACCGAGGCTAGATAGGTAACCCCTTGATAGGCCTTTCGAATTACAGCGGGGCGGGCGCATCACGCGTCGGCCATCGGCCAGGCGCCGCTTGATAGGTGCGCCGCCCGGGGTCGCAGCACTCCCGGGCAACGCCGAATGCGAATCAAGCACCTGCCTACCCGCGCCATGGCTCTGATCGCCACGTCTCCCAGTACGCTGACCGTCGCCGCGTCTTGCTCGACCGCTACGCATCGAGCAGGGCCGTCGATTGTGCTGTCCTGGAGTCGCGGTCACTGGCACGATCGCCGCGCCGACACCTTCGATCGAAGTCCTCGTCCCCGCGGCCCGGGGTGCCGTGTGTGCGAACGCAGCATCGGTTTTCGTTGACTGGCATCAGCGCCGCGAATAGCATCTGCCGGCAAACTGTTTGGGATCCCAACGATCGATCCCGCGCGCGGATAACGACAACAAGAGAAGCAACAAGAACCGTAACAACGATTGCCACTGGAGACTTGGGTCCGTGGCCCGCCCCTTAAAGGAGGAAGTCTCATGCGTCACGCAGCCGTTGTTTCTCTGACCGCCGTCGTGCTCGGCCTCGCGCTTGTGCCGGCGAGCTCCGAAGCGAAGGACCGACGCAAGCCCGCGGAACCGCTTCCCTGCGCCGAGCTGGCCGCCGGCCTGCTAGGAATGCCGTTCGTAAAAGCCGCCACTAGCGTCGTGACCCCGGCGGCCGGAACGAACGTCGCGTATTGCCAGGTCAACCTGCTCTATGGCACCAATGCTGAGCAAAACATCAACATTCGCGTCGGGCTGCCGCTCAACTCGCTCGATGGGGGAACGGGCGGCGTGCAGGGCGCCTGGAACGGCCGAACCCAGGGCATCGGGGGCGGCGGTTGCTCCGGGAGCCTGAACGTCAACCCGCCGGTGAACGCCGGTTACGTGGGCTCCGGAACCGATACCGGCCACACGGGCGGCAACTGCGAGCCCGGGGTGAATGAAGACGGCACCTACAATTTCCAGTTCATCCAGGATTTCATCCGCAACGCGATCAAGCAGCAGGTCCTCTTTTCGAAGTCGATCACGGCGACCTACTACGGCATCAAGCCCGCGTACAACTATTGGAACGGCTGCTCGACCGGCGGGCGGCAGGGCTACCTGCTCGCACAGGAGCTCGGCAAGGAGCTCGACGGCGTGCTCGCGAACGCCCCGGCGATCTACTGGACGCGATTCCAGACGGCGCAGATGTGGGGGCAGATCGTCATGAAGGACGTGGTGGGCGGCCCGATCGCCGCGGCGAAACTCACCCAGACCGCGGCCTCGGCCGTCGCAGCCTGCGACGCCGCCGACGGCGTGACCGACGGCGTGATCGACGATCCGCGGACCTGCAAGTTCAGCGCGACCGCGAACATCTGCGGCACGCCCACGGCGCCGGCGGCGAACTGCCTCACGCCCGCCGAGGCGGAGGCCATCGACAAGATCTGGGACGGACCGAGAAACGCGAAGGACAACAGGATCTGGTTTCCCCTCGATCGCGGGACCAACCTGAGCGGCCTGAACGGCACCAATCCGTTTGCTCTCGGCGTGACCCAGTTCCACTGGAACAGGCACGACCGGAACTTCGACTGGAGGACGGTGAGCGAGGACGGCTATGCGCAGGTGGCGCAGGACGGCTCGCGCAACATCGCGGACGTGACCGACACTTTCGGTGATCTCGATACGTTCCGGCGCCACGGCGGGAAGCTGCTCACGTTCGTCGGCGCGAATGACCAGCTCATCATGCCGCGCGGGGTAATCAACTACTACCGGCAGATGGCCTCCCGCTACGGGAAGCACGGCGAGCCGGATTTCGATCGGCTCCAGGACTTCTACCGGCTGTTCCGCGCCCCCGGCGTTGCGCACTGCGGCGGCGGAGCGGGTCCGCAGCCGCAAGGCCTGTTCGACGCGCTGGTGAAATGGGTGGAACAAGGGACCGCGCCGGACACGATCCCCGCCCAGATCACGACCGGCGGCGTCACGCGCACGCGTCCCCTTTGCCCGTATCCGACGACCGCGATCTACAACGGCAGCGGCAACACCGACGACGCGGCCAATTTCCACTGCGGCGGGAACCTCGAGAAGCGGCGCATCGTCTGCGCCGACGTGCTGACCAAGTACAAGGACGAGGTCAATGGACGTCTGGATTTCAAGGGCACCGGAGTCGACCGCGAGGAATGCCGCCGCGGGTCGCACGCTCACGGTCA
>DATFVZ010000356.1:0-3474 GCA_035259785.1 Gemmatimonadales bacterium | reverse complement strand
GGGCGGGACCTTTCGCGACGAGTTCACGCCGAGACCGGGAGAAATCGTCGCTCAGGAGCACTGGTGCTCCAGCGGCTTTGCCAACACCGACCTCGATCTGCAGCTCAAGAAGCACGGCATTCATCAGCTGATCGTGATCGGCCTGCGCGCGAACACCTGCATCGACTCGACCGTTCGCTATGCGGCGGAGCTGGGGTACGAAGTCACGCTGGTGAACGATGCCATCGGGAGCTACAGCCGGGACGAAATGAAAGCGACGCTCGAGCTCAACGCCCCTAACTATGCCCGGGCGATTCTCTCGACGAAAGAACTGATCGCATCGATACACCGAACCGGCGCTTGAGGAGGAAGGGACGAATGGCGGCGATGTGAGAGAGGGGCCGTTGAACGAACATCGAATGTTCAGACGGTCGCCCAGCGCAGAATGACGCTGCCGGCGGTGAACCCAGCACCGAACGCCGACAAGACGACGCGGTCGCCGTGCGCGAAGCGCCCGCGCTCGTTCCACTCCGAGAGCGCAATAGGAATCGTCGCGGCGACCGTATTGCCGTAGCGATCGAGATTGATGATGACGCGATCGAGACCGAGGCCCAGCCGCTTGGCCACCGCCTCGATGATGCGCCGGTTGGCTTGATGCGGGACCAACCAGGCGAGATCGGCGACCGTCAGGTCGTTACGCTTCAGGATTTCCTCGGTCACTTCGGCCATGCCGATGACGGCGGCCTTGAATACCGCCGGCCCGTCCTGCACGACGTAGTGCCGTCTCTCCTCGACTGATGCGGCGCTGGCGGGCTCGGCGCTTCCCCCGGCCGGGATGTAGAGAGATGATTCTCCTTCACCGTTCATGTGACAGACGTGGTCGAGAATCCCAACCGACTCGTCCTCAACAGGTTCGATCAGGACGGTCCCGGCGCCATCACCGAATAGCACAGCAGTGGCGCGGTCCTCTGGATTGACGACACTGCTCATCCGATCCGCCCCACAAAGCAACACTCGGCGCGCGGCAGCCGACTCTATGAACTTCGTCGCTACGATGAGCCCGTAAACGAAGCCGGAGCAGGCCGCGGCCAGGTCGAAGCCCCATGCGTGGATCGCCCCGAGCTTTCGCTGGACCACCGCAGCCGTTGACGGGCACAGTCGATCCGGCGTCATCGTGGCGACGATGACGCAATCAACGGCCGCCGGCGAGATGCCGCGAGCGTCGAGGCAGCGTTGAGCCGCTGGCACGATCAGGTCTGATGTGCTGTCAGACGACGTGAAGCGGTGCTCAGCGATCCCGGTGCGCGATCGGATCCACTCGTCGGTCGTATCCAGCTGCCGTTCGAAGTGCGCGTTGGGGTAGACGTCCGGCGGTAGGTAATGCCCCGTGGCGGTGATTGCTGCGCGCATCATGTCTCCCGTGGTGGTGGAGTGCCGACGCTTACGACAATGGTTAGAGCAGGCGTCGCGATCCTGGGCGGTGTCACCTGGCCCTCAGTCTACACGCATCGGGCGTGGGTCCCGTGTGTTCAATCGAGCCCAATATGCTGGGAATGCTCCGCTTTCTAGGAATTAAATCGCTGCGGCCGACTCCTCGGGAAACGCGTTAGGTTGGCTTTATATGTGAGAGCAGTCGCAGGGCGACCACGCCGAGCCACGCCGCCGTCCGTCGTCATTAAAGGACGACCAGGCTCGCGGTAAAGTGGGTGCGTGTTCGATATAGCCTTGGCCGTCGGCGGACTGCTTCTCTCGATGCTAGCCTACTTCGCCGGCGTGAGGCGCGGGAAGCGGTATCGAGACGAGGACCGCGCTGCTGCGGCTGAACACGAGGCAGATCACCGAGTCGACAGGGTTGTCCAACGGTACGCGCTGCTCGTTCGCACCAGCCAGATCGGCGGACTGCACGGCCTGCTCGTGGCAGGCGTCAAGAACCTTCGGTCGTCTGGCGAGGTGGTGCGAGAGCGGGCTATCGCGCAGACCGGCATCGACCCTCTTCGCCAATATTCACTCGATCGTGTGAATCTGAAGGAATTCCTCGACGCGTGCGACTTCGATGCGGTGTCGATCAAGAACGATCGGGAGCTGCTCGCACGATACGGTAAACGCGGCGACGCCTAGAATGATCGTCCGTCGGCTTAAGTTTTCTTCACGTCTGAGTGTGCCCGTGGATCGATCCGACTCAGCTCAGGAGAGAGCAAGTTAGCCCTGCGAGAGCCCTGCGCGGTGCACGGCGCATTCTTCGTCGATCCAGAATCCCTTGAGTTGCTCATCGTCGGCGACGTCCCACCCGCCTCCGCCGCGGTTCTCTTCAACCGGGCACGTGCAGCCACGGCGACGAGCGTCGCGGCTGGCCGGCCGCGACACCGTCGCGCCGACGCGCAGAATCTTGAATCGTACGCTCACTCCGTAGTCGTCCTGCACCGCGGGCGGCTGCGTCGGCGAGATACACAGGTGCGGCTCCGGATATTCTCGGCGCATCGGTCGGCCATATGTAGGTGACCACAGACCCTACCATCAGAGGCCGCGCCGGGTATCGGCGTTCTCTCGCCCACCGTCCGTTCATCGATCCGTGACGATGTCGTGACTCGCACGTAGTCGTTTCGCAATTCACTCCTGCTAGCTTCCGCTTCGACGTGCGGCTTGGCCCGCCGTCGCGCTGTGACTTGCGAGCCCCCGAGGAGACGCTAATGACCCGCCCGAGAGTGTCCCGCTGCCTGCTGCTGCTCGTCGCGCTGCTGTGCCTGGAAGCGGCGATCGCCCATGCCGCGCCCGACTTGATCGCGGTGGGCAGCATCAGCGGTACCTACGAGGACTTCGCGACAGAGACGGCGGGCCTGATCGAGAACGGCATCCCCGGCAATCGGCTGGGCGGAATGGGCTCGGGCCTGGCCTATGCGGGCGGGAACACCTTCCTCGCGCTGCCCGACCGTGGGCCCAACGCGAAGGCCTACAACAGCGCGGTCGACGACACGACCTCGTATATCGTCCGCTTTCACACGCTGAGCCTCAGTCTGGCGCCGAGCGATGCCGGCTCGCCGCTTCCGTTCACGTTGACGCCGATGGTCGTCAACACCACGCTTCTGTCCAGCAAGACGCCGCTGGTCTACGGCACCGGCGCCGGGGTCGGCCTGGGTAGTGGGGCGCCGGCGCTGAACGCCGTGGACCACACGTACTACTTCACCGGGCGCTCGGACAACTTCGATCCCTCCAAGAGCTCGACGAATCCTGCCAACGCGCGGCTCGATCCGGAGGGCATCCGCGTGGCCAATCACAGTCGGAGCGTGTTCATCTCCGACGAGTACGGCCCGTACGTGTACGAGTTCGACCGCGAGAGCGGACGACGCATTCGCGCGTTGACTTTGCCGGCGAAGTTCGCGGTCAGCCGCCTGAGCTCGGTCGGCGCCGAGGAGATCAGCGGCAACACGTCGGGCCGGGTGGCCAACAAGGGTATGGAAGGGCTGGCCATCACGCCGGACGGCAAGCAGCTGGTCGGCA
>DATFVZ010000355.1:0-21175 GCA_035259785.1 Gemmatimonadales bacterium | reverse complement strand
GCGATGTTGCCCACCGCGTATTCAATGATCAGATCCCATCCAATGATCCAGGCGACCAGCTCCCCGAGTGAGGCGTACGCGTAGGTGTACGCCGAGCCGGCGATGGGCACCATGGCGGCGAACTCGGCATAGCAGAGCGCGGCGAATCCGCACGCCGTCGCGGTCAGCACGAACGACAGTACGATCGCGGGACCGGCACCGACATGATCGGCACCGCCCGCAATGGCAGATCCAGTTGACGCGAAGATGCCGGCGCCGATGAGCGCGCCGATGCCGAGCGCGGTGAGGTCCCACTTGCCGAGCGCGCGCTTGAGATGGGCTCCGCGCGTCTCGGCATCGGCCATGAGCCGGTCCGCCGTCTTGCGGGCGAACAACTGGTTCATCTGAGCCGCCTGATGAAAGGTGTGCTGACTACGGGATAACCGTTACGCTGGCGACGTAGTCGACATGGCGCCCGTCGCGGGTCGTCGCCGGATTGAAGAGATAACCCATCATCCGCTCGGTGAATTCGCGACGGTATCCCGCATCCTTGATCGGGGGCGTGACCTCGACTCGTGTAACCCTTCCTTGCGCGGTGACCCAGAACCGCACCTCGTGACGCCGACCCCGAGCTTCGCGTGGCGCGCCGGGGGGGGGAAAGATGGTCCACCGCGGCGAAGCGGGGAAAATGTAACTCGCGTCGCCGCCCGAGCCAGGACCGGAATCCGAGCCCACGCCGGTGCCCGTGCCCGTTCCCGTCCCCCCACCGGTGCCGGGGCCCTGTCCCGGTCCACCGGAGGTACCCACACCGGCCGCGCCCGCTGCGGCGGCGGGCGGTGCAACGACAACAACCTCAGGCGTCGGGAGATCGATCTTCACCGGCTCCGGCGTTGGGACGGCGACCGTCGGGACCGTAACGGCGGGTGTTGGCAATGCAGGCAATTCCTTCGCTTGTGCGACCGACGGAGCGGGCATCGTGAACCAGCTGACGGTAGGCTGCCCTCCTCCGCCGCCGCCCCGCGGTCCGGCGTCCCCGCCACCGCTCCCCCCTGCGACCAGTGCGGCACCGCGCCACAGCACGAGCACCGCAATGGTGACATGGGCGAGAAACGACAGCGCGGCCGCCCGCCCTTCGCGTCGCCGCGGCAGCGGCAACGCGTAGGCATCGAACGCGGGTCGGGGTGAATTCGTCATCGTTGAATAGATACACTAGAACGAAAAACGGGGCACGGTTTCAGGCCGCGCCCCGGTTCATTTCGGGTAGGGGCAGCATGCTGCGGGCCCCGACCTTTGCATGCTGGTGCTGGCGTCTACTTCGCCGCGGCTTTCTGATCCGGCGGCGTGAAACCGATCACCTGTACGCCTGCGCCGCGTGCAACGTCCATCGCCCTGACGACCTCACCGTACTTGCGATTCGGCGCGGACTTGATGAACAACAGCTTGGCCGGCCGCTGATCGTACAACTCGTGGAACTTCGCGTCGAGCTGCTCGAACGGCACCACTTGGGTGTTGATTGCATACGAGCCGTCGGCCTTGAGCTCCAGCACAATCTGATCGCTCGCGGTCTGTTTCTGCTTGGGCTGCTGCTTTTGCTCAGGTGGGACCTGGACGTCGAACGCTCGCCGCGACAGCGGCAGCGTGATCATGAAGATGATGAGCAGCACGAGCAGCACATCGATCATCGGGGTGACGTTGATATCGGCCGTCAGGCCCCCGCCACCCCCGCCCCCCATCGCCATTGCTAGTTCCTCTCCGGATGAGCGCTGCGTTCTTGATCCGCGATCGCTCCGACAACGCGCACTCCCGCCTTGCGCGCGATCTCGAGCGCCTCCTGCACGCGCTCGTACGGGACGCTCTCATCCGCCTTGAGGTACATGATCTTGTCGACGGTCCGTGCCGCATACAGCGTCGTCAGTTGTGCCGGGAGATCTGCGTCGGCGATGTAGCGTGGCCCGGTGTACTTGCCGCTGACGCCGGTGATATCGAGGTAGAATTTGCCCTCACGATCGATGCCCAGCCGAATCTCCCCGTCGGCCTCTTCACGCGACTCCGGGTTCATGGCTCGCGGGAGGGTCGCCTGGAAACCGGCTGTGATCGCCGGCGTGACGATCATGAAGATGATGAGCAGTACCAGCATCACGTCGATCATTGGCGTGACGTTGATGTCTGCCCTGACGGCCGCCTTGGAGCTCGCCCCTCCCATCGCCATGGGTCAGCTATCCTTTGATCGGGCCGCTGGTTTGCGACGTCTTCTGCGTCTGGAACTCCTTCGTAAAGATCGACCGCCCGAATTCGCTGCCGACGCTCTTGATGAGATAATCGATCAGCTCTTTCGACGTGTACGTCATTTCCACCGTCAGGAAGTCGATCTTGGTGCTGAAGTAGTTGTAGAGCCACACCGCCGGAATCGCGACGAGCAGACCGAACGCGGTGGTGATCAGCGCTTCGGCGACGCCGCCCGTGATCGCGGCCAATGAGCCCGAACCGCCCGATGCGGACATGCCTTGGAACGCCGTCACGATACCCATCGTGGTGCCCAGCAGACCGACGAACGGCGCCGTCGCGCCCGTGGTCGCGAGAATACCGAGGCCCCGCTTCAGCTCCGCGGTGATGATGAGCATCTGCCGCTCCACCGCGCGCTCCGCCGAGTTGATGTCGGCCGCGGTGATCGTGGCCCGGTCTCGCAGCAGCGGCTTCACTTCGGCCAGCGCCTCACCCAGCACGCGCGCCACATGGCTCTTCTTGTTCTTCTCGGCGAGCGCAATCGCGCCGTCGAGCTGTTCTTCCTGGAGGTACCGGGAGAATTCCGGCGCGAACTTGCGCGTCTCCCGCTGTGATTTGCGCAGGTACAAGAACTTGGAAATGCTGACGGCCCACGACCAGGCCGACATGAAGAACATGACGATCACGATGCCTTTGGCGAACAAGCCCATGGACGCCCACAGGTCGGCGTAGCTCATGCCGCCCCCTGTGTGCCCTTGCAGAAGCAGGATACTCAAATACACGGTACTCACTCCTTTGTGGGTGGTGCGCGCGCGCGCGCCGGCTACCGCTTGATCGTGAAGTCGATCGGGAGATTAATCAGCACACGAACGGCCCGACCATGCACGCGGGCCGGTCGGAACAGCGACTTGAGAACCAGGTTCTTCGCCGGCTGATCGAAGCCCGGATTGGGACTCTGAATCACTTTCACGGACGCCGGCTCGGCACGACCCAGCGTATCGATAATGGCCTGCACGAGGACGCGGCCCTGCACGCCTGCCTGGCGCAGCAGGTCCGGATACTGCAACGGCGGGCGGGTCAGCAGCTCGGGCCGCTCCTCAACGACCGATTCCATGAACACCTGATCCGAGGACGGGACGATGCCTGTCCCGACGCCCCCCTCGACGCCTGTGCCCGTATAGTCCTTGGGATCGAATTGCTGCTGCAAATTGATCGGCGGAATGTTTGTCGGGATGTCCGTCGGTGCGACGATCGTTTGGAAGCCCTTCAGCTGCGGGACATCGACGATTGGCGGCGGGGTCTCTTCCGGCTTTTTCTGTTCTTCCTGATTGAGAAAGACCATCGCTGTGTCGATCGTCTGCTCGTCTGACTTTTGCCCCGCCGTGAGTGTCGCAACGACCGCCCCGAGGACGATGAGACTGTGACCGACGAGCGACACGAAACCGAGGCCGAATGCGCCCTTCTTGTCGGTCTTACGACTGGATTCGATCAGGTGGTCGAACACCGCCGTTGCCTCCAGGCTTGGTGGCTATCTAGTTGCAGCTATGTAATAGTACGCGTCGCAACCAACCCGCTAGTGTTCCCAAGATTACAAAACGATGACAGCCGGATGACCCTTCGTCCGGTATTCACCGAGCACGTCCTATGCCGTTCCGTATGGTGAAATCGTATGGGATCCGCACCCTCAGGCGTACGGGTTTTCCGTCCGCCATAGCGGGGCGGAATAGGGTCTGCAGCAGGGCCTGTCGCGCCGGCTCCACAAAACCGGGATGCGTGGCTGACACGAGCGTAATTGATTGAGCGAGGACCCGTCCCGTGGTATCGACCACGGCCTCGAGAACGACCCTTCCCGCAATCCCGGCCTGTCGCAGCAGCGCCGGATAGGTAGGCAGAGGCGCCGTCAGGATCTCGGCGCTCTCCTCGTTCCGCCATGGCGTCCAGCCAGAAACGGTACCTGGATTGGTCATCGCGCTGGCGCTCGAACCGTCGCGCGACACCAGTGACTGGCCGGTCGCACCAGTTTGGGGCAACGAGGGGATCGAGATGGAACCAAGATCCGGCGGATCAATCGCTATGGGCCCCGGAACTAAGGGGCCGGCTTCGCCGTGATCCCTGTTGTCACTCTGAAGCGGCGGAACAAAGATCAGCGAGTCCAGAGATCGAGGCGCATCGAATCTTCCTGTGTTGTCACTTCCGAGCAGGAGCGCTGCCCCGACAGCAGTGTGGATTCCAATCGAAACGGCTGACGTGACCGCGCGCATGGTCACTCCACGTAAATGTCGAAGTAGACAGAGATGATCACCCACGACTCGATTGGCACGCCCGTCGCTGAGGCGGGTGTGAACTCAGCCTGGTTGATTGCATCACGCACCGGTTCCACGAACTCCGCATGCGCCGCCTGGAGAACCACGCTCGACTCCCATCGTGCGCGACCTTCCGCATCTACTCTCACCTTCACAACCACGTGACCTTCCTGCCTGGCTTTGAGCATCGCTGACGGATAGAGCGGGAGCGGCATCCATCGCAGGTTCGCCGGAGCATCGGGCATGCGTTCCCGCAACCGCGCTCGGCCGTCTGCGCCGATAGTGCCGAGCATCACCGGCCACGAATGTCCATAAAACCGGGGACCGGCTTGGCGCGCGTTGATGTGTGGTGGAGCGATCGCCAACGTCAGCAGCACCGATGGGATCACCATGTTAAGCGTGAGCTGTTCGAGGAAACTGATTCTCTGAGTTCTGGCGAGGTCATCGTACATCGGCGGCCCTCGGGGGAATGACTCACCCAAGAATACCCCGGCGGTCGTGTCCCAGCGCTTGCAGCGAGATGACGGAATTATTACAACCCGGTGTGGTTAGGCAGTCAGACCGATTCGGTCTCGCTGCGAGGAAGTCCCACCGTAAACGTCGTTCCCCGCCCAGGGCGGCTCTGCACCTCGATCGTGCCACCATGCGCTTCGGCGATCCATTTACAGATGGCGAGACCGAGCCCGGTCCCCGCACGCTCACTCGTACGCGTGCGCGCCGAATCGGCACGCCAGAAACGATCGAACACATGCGGCAAATCGCCGGGCGCGATGCCGATGCCCGTGTCCGCGACCGTGAACACCGCGCGGCCATCGTGGCCGCCCAGCTCGACCGAGACTTGACCGCCGCGCGGCGTGTATTTGACCGCATTCTCAATGAGATTCAGCGCGAGTTGGCGCATGCGGCTGCGGTCCACCGAGACGACGACAGGTTTCTCGGGCAACCGGATTTCCATTCCCACTCCCGCGTGCTCGGCGAGCAGCTCACCCGTCTCGCCCGCCTCTTCGAGGATCTCGCGCAGGTCGACCTGCTCGCGGTGCAGCTCGGCCCGCCCCTCGTCGGCGCGGGCGAGCGTGAGCAGCGAGTCGAGCAGCTCCGTCATGCGATTGACCTGTTGGAGCGTCTCCTCGAGCGGGGCGAGCGTTTCGGACGGCATATCGGGGCGCGTGATGGCCCGCTCGACTCCCGCGCGGACGACCGTGAGCGGCGTCTTTAGCTCATGGCTCGCGTCGGCAGTGAAGCGCCGCAGCGCCGCGAAGCTTCGCTCCAGGCGGGTCATCATCTGATTCAACGTCTCGGCCAGGCGTCGCAGCTCATCGCGCTCCATCGGAATCGCGAGCCGCCTGTGCAGACTACGCCCGTCGGTGATCTCGCGTACCTCGGTGATCATGCGATCGACCGGCTCGAGTGCCCGCCCCGCAATCCATCCGCCGACCAGGATGGCGGGAACGACCCCGACGAAAAACGCGATTACGATCGTCAGGAGCAGCTGTTCGAGTCGCAGCTCGGCGGAATGGGTATTCGCGCCCGCGAAGATGGCACCGAACTGGTCACCGGCGTCCGGGACAGCGCGCACGACGTAATGCAGCGTCGGCCCGTTGGGCTCGATGCGGACGCGCCCAGGGACCTGCGGCGACGACCTCGCCGCCGGGTGCGCGATCGCGGTGAGCTGCTCGAACTCGGCAAACGTGAGGGCGCGCGCATCGGGTGAAGCGAACAGTAGGCGGCCGTCGCGACTCGTCACCAGCAGATAATCGGGGACAACCTCGAGGACCGCGGCGACGTCGGCGGTTAAGATCGGACGGCCGGCGGTATCCTGTTCGACCAGCACTCCGCGCGCGCGATAGCTCTCGGCCAGGATGCCCGCTGTGAGGTCGGCTTCCGATTGAATGCGACGGTCGAGGTCCTGGAAGGTATCACTGCGCCGAACCAGATAGAGCACGACGGCAAATATCGCGATGCTGAAGATCAGGGCGGTGGCGTACCAAATCGTCAATCGCCCGCGGATACTCTCCATGTCACGCGCGCACGACGTAACCCACGCCGCGCACCGTGTGAATCAGCTTCGGTTCGCCGGCATGATCGATCTTCTTGCGCAAGCGCGTGATCACGACGTCTACGATGTTTGTTCCGGGATCGAAGTGATAGTCCCAGGCGTACTCGGTGATGAGTGTTCGTGACATGACCCGGCCCTGATGACGCATGAGATACTCGAGAACAGCGTATTCCTTCGGGGTCAGCTCGATGTGCTTGCCGTCGCGCGACACTTCCCGGCTCCCCGTGTCGAGCAGCAGACCGTTCACCTTGAGTGTCGGCGGCGCGAGCGCTTTGGGCCGCCGGCCCAGTGCCTCGACGCGTGCCAGCAACTCCTCGAACGCGAATGGCTTCGTAACGTAGTCGTCGGCGCCCATGCGGAGCGCCTGCACTTTGAAATCGACCGAGTCCTGCGCCGTGAGGACGAGCACCGGCAATCCCATGCCCCGGTCCCGCAGCATCCGCAGCACCTCAATGCCCGAAAGTTTGGGAAGACGGAGGTCGAGCACCATGATGTCGTAGTTGCCACCGCGCCCGCTGGCGCGGCGCAGCCCTTCATCCCCGTCTCCGACCAGATCAACATGGTAGCCGGCTTCATCGAGCCCACGCCGCACATACTCGCCGACCGTCTTGTCGTCTTCGATGACGAGAATTTTCATCCGATCGGAAACAGCACCTTGAAGTTCGTGCCCACGCCCATCTGCGTTTCTACCTCAATACGGCCGCGATGCTCCTCGACGATGCCGTAGGCGACCGACAGTCCCAGCCCGGTCCCGCGCCCCTGGGGTTTCGTGGTGAAGAACGGCTCGAAGATTTTGGGAAGATCTTCCTGCTTGATTCCCGAACCGGTATCGATGAACTCCGCCATGATTTCGTCGGCGCGCTGAGGATTGCGTCGCGTCCGCACCGTGAGCACGCCGCGAGAGTTCATGGCGTCCATCGCGTTGAGCATCAGCGCCATGAAGCACTGCACCAGCCGCTCCGCATCCGCGGGAAACTGCGGCAGCCCGTCCTCCAACTGCCGCTCGATCGTCAGCCACTTGAATCGATCGTGATGCTTGAGCAAGAACAGCGTCTGCTCGATGACGGCGTTGATCGCGACGGGAACCTGGTGGTTCGACGCCTTCGGCCGTGAGAAGTCGAGCAACCCCTCGACGATGCGGCGGCAGCGCTGCACCTCGCTGTCCACGATATGCAGGTACTCCTGCTGCGCCAGCCGCTCCTTTTCGGGAAGGTCGGCAACGCGGAGGGCCAACGCCTCGCTGCACGCAAGGATCGTTGCGAGCGGGTTGTTGATCTCGTGCATCACGCCGGCAGCCAACTGTCCGACGGCCGCGAGCTTCTCACTCTGCGCCAGGCGCTGCTGCGCCCGCCGCCACGCGCTCACATCCTCGCCGATGGTAATGACGTGCGAGATGTCCTCGGCATCGAGGCGCATCGGGATTTTGGTGATGCGATAGTGCCGTGCTTCCCCGGTCGCCTGAGACTCCATCTCCACTTGCTGCATCTCCCCGGTCGTGAAGACACGGTCGAACTCGCGCTTGAGGAGCTCGCGCGGCTGCCGGTCGAGAACGTCGAACACCTCCCGGCCGAGCGCGTCCTCGCGTGACACACCCTGCGTGCCGGCCTCGCGCTTTCGATTCCACGCGCGGATCCGATACTCCCGATCGATCACGTAAAGTCCGACAGGCAGCGAATCGATGATGCGCGCGACGAAGTTGCGTTGCGATTCGACCTCGTTTGTCCGCAACGCGACCTCGGACGCGAGATCGGCGTAGAGCTCGTGATCAGCCACCACGGGAGCCAGCATTTGCGCGGCGACGACCAGAACGTCGTGGGCCATGCGCTCGTGGCGGCCGGGGGGAATGATCACCTCGAAACAGCCTAGCCCTTCGTCGTCGTGCACGAGCGGCAGCCGGAGCAGCGTTCCTTCCGCGACGGGTTCGCGATGCGGGCCGGCGGTCACCCAGCCGGGAACGGCGCTCGTGTAACCGGGAAGCTGCGTCTCGTCGTCAGGACTGGCGATTGGCCGGTAGTGGGATCCATCTGGCGTGCGCAGCCATAACCTGCAGCGCCGCAGGGAGAGGCCCTGGCGCAGCGCCACAACAACGCCGGCGAGCCCTTCGTCTGCGGGCCGGCCGGCGGCCAACACCCTGGCGACTTCGGCGAGAACCTCGAGACCGGGGTGGTCCGAGGTCAGGGTCGGCGCGACCATAAGGTCGCTAACCTAGGGTTGACGCTCCCTACGCGCCAGCGTTGCCTCACCACGGAAGGCCAGCAAACCGTGAACCGACGTCTTGCCGCCTGCAATGAACGCGGTGGGTCCGATCACAATTGCTGCTTTGCCGATCCGCAGGCCGGGGAGAAGGGCGATGGCGCCCCAGCGTGAGCCTTGCGAGAACGGCGAGCCGGACGCGACATACCCGCTCGCCTCGAGCGTGACATCCAGGCCGATCGCGGTGCCGCGCTCGTCCTCGCCCAGTTGAGCAATCCGCCTCATGCGCGTGCGCGTGGCGAGCGTCGTGGCGAAGACCATACCCCGAGAACCGCCCATGACGGCCGTTTCATCGATGAATGTCCCGATCCGGCTGGTCAACGAGAAGGCGGCCAGACCGCGAGACATCGTGCGGACGTACCCAACCTCGACCGCTTCGATCTGCCAATACGACCCCAGTGTCGCGAAAAACCCGAAGCCGATCGCGTGCGGGGATGGAGCTTGGCGGGGGGGGGGCACTTTGCTGGTGGTGTCGTGGCTGGACGCTTGCGCCGCGAGCCTCGGCGAGGACGCGGCCAGCGCAACCAGCACGAATACCATGACGGAGCGAACCACTTGCGTTCTCCTAGCTACGCAGCTGCTCTACGCTCAACCTCTGCACCCCCCCACCGCATCGAACGTTGGTTCTAAATCCATCCCACCGGGCTACGGCTGCGAAACGCGGCACTCGTTGTGGTACTGGACCCAGGACTGCGGGGATCCACCGCTGTAGGCGTCTCGCAACTTCTGAGCCACCGAGACCGAGATTGGGGAGTGCCTGCCGCGAAAGTGTCAGGTAGGAGCAACGATGCACAAATGCAGCGTTCGACGGGCCCTTAGCTGCGGAGTTCAGCCCCCGTAATACGCAGGCCCTGCACGACATAGCGCTGCGCGATGAGGCTTACCACCAGTACCGGCAGCGTGATCAGGGCCGCTGCCGCCATTTGGTACGGCCAGTTGCTGACATAGGTGGTGTGAAACCGTGCGAGGGCGACCTCCGCCACCTCCATTTCTGCAGTGCGGGTGATGACTAGCGGCCATAGGAAGCTGCGCCATTGGTCAAGGAATGCGAGTATGGCGAGCGTGATAACGGCCGGCCGCGCGAGCGGGAACATGACACGCCAGAACAGGGTCCACTCCCCTGCACCATCGAGGCGCGCAGCTTCCTCCACCCCCAAGGGCAACACCTGGAACGTATGCCGCATGAGCACGATGCCGGCGACGGACACCAGCTCCGTGGAGATGAGTCCCGGGTAGGTGTCGACCCAGCCTAGACCGTCGATCAGCAGGAAACGCGGGATCGCAAGGAGAATCGCGGGAATGGCGAAGATGGCGAGCACGATCGCGAAGGCGCCATCGCGACCGGAGAAGCGCATTCGTGCAAACGCGTATCCCGCCGCGGCGCTCGTCAGCACCTGCCCAATCATCACGCACCCGCCGAGCAGCACCGTGTTCATGAGGACCCGCCCGTACGGAAGCGCCTCCAGAGCGGCTCCGTAGTTCGCGAGCGTCGGTGCGTGCGGCAGCAGTGCCGGTGGCCAACGCAGGAGCTCCGTCTCACTCATGAGCGAAACCGAGACCATATAGAGGAAGGGTAAGAGCATGACCGCTGCAAGTAGCCCGAGTGCAATAGTCGTCCAGTGTTTACGCATCGCGCACTACTCGGCTCAGCAGCTTGAGCTGAGGCCAGCGGAAAATGACCACTAGGACGAACACGGCCGCCGCAAACGCGGTGCCCACCCCAATCCCTGCCCCGGCCGGCGATCCCCACGCCAGCTGATAGACGCGATATGCCAAGACGTCAGTCGAATGCAACGGACCACCTTGCGTGAGCACGAACACGAGTGTGAAGACTTGGAAAGCGCTGATGAAGCCGGTCACCACGACGAACCAGGTGAACGGCCTGAGGAGAGGCAGAGTGATCCGCCAGAACCGCTGCCACGCTCCGGCGCCATCCACGCGGGCGGCGTCCAAGTAAGAGGGGGGAATTCGTCGCAGCCCGACGAGGAAGACCATCATCTGCCCGCCGACGTGTGCCCAAATCGCGATCAACATCACCGCGGCGAGAGCGGTTGCCTGGTTGTTGAGCCAGTCGACGCGGCCGACTCCGAGCGAACCCATCTGATAGATCAGCTGCCAGAGGAGCGCGATCGCGACTACCGAACAGACGTATGGGGAGAGAAACGCCGCGCCGAGTAGTCGCCCGCTCCAGCGAGTGCGGTGCGCGTGAACCATGAGGGCCGCAAAGAGAGCGAGAGCCACTGAGACCGGCACGTACAGTGAGTACACGAGTGTGTTTCGGAACGAATGCCACATCACCGGATCGTCGAGGACGCTGCGGAAGTTCGCGAGCCCGACCACCGTCCCGGCGGAATGAAGCGCAAGGTAGATCGCGAAGATCGCAGGACCAATCGTAAACACCAGCAGATGCACGATCGCGGGCGTCAGAAAGCCCCATGCAATCGCGCTCACGCGCTGCTGCCTCACCGGGGTGCGCTCCGCCCAGCGCAGCAGCAGAATCCCAATCGGGCCGAGCAACGCACAGGGCAGCAGCAGGATGATCCAGCGTGGCGCATCCAGCTCAGCTGGTGTCGTGCGCAACTCCACCCAGCGATTTGAGCCGATCGTGATGACGACGACTGCCCGCTCGACCCCGTCGATCTGCACCCGCCGAGGCGCGGATTCGCCAGGCTCTCCGTCAACGAGCTCGCCGCCGGTATTCTGTACCAACGCCGCGAGTTCATTGAGAGTAACGCGTACTCCGGGAGGCGGTATTCGCGCGGCGGCATCCTGGATCAGCCGACGCGTATCGACGAGCCAGCGATCAGTGCTGATGCGCGCCGCGGTACGGACATCGCTGAAGCCAGCCACCGCGAGCAGGAGCGCGGCGGCGATGTAACCGCCACGCCGCAACGGCCGGCCACGGAACGCGATGGCGCCGGCGGCTCCGACTGCGAGCAGTGCCGCCGGCAGTGCGAAGCCGAGGCCGCCGGGAAGCGGGCCACGAGGCACGCGGAGCGGTCGTACGGCGACCGCGCCGGCGAGCTCGCGCCCTTGCCGATCACGCAGCGGCACGAGTGCCACGCCACCCCGCCAGCGGGTGCCCTTACTGTCGAGCTCCCGCAGGTCGTCCGGCGTGAGCGGTGGAGCCGTCGCGTCGACGAGTGGCGCGGTGCCGTAGTACACCTCCACCTCGGACGTCCAGCCGGGCAATGTCTTCAGCGCCCTCGCCTGCGACAGCAGCGCAGGAAGGTGATAGCTGCGCGCCGCGGGCGACAATTGCAGAGCAGGAGGCGGCGGTGCTGGAGGGACAGAAGGTTGGGGCGCCCGCGTCCGCCCGCGGCGCGCCGCCGGCGGCGGACGAGGCGCGGGAGGCGGGGGCGGCGGCGGCGTGACGGCCGCGATATACGTCGCGGTCGTGCGAGCCATCCGCATGGCGAACTCTCGCTCGTAGCGGCTCTGTGCACCGCGCACAACGAGCAGCGTCGCGGAGGCCGCGACGAGCGCTGCGGCGACGGCCGGAATCGCCCAACGTGTCGTACTCACGTGAGTGGTGCTCCGGCCGCATCGAAGAGATACACCCGGCGCCGGTCCACCTTCACGCCGATTTGCGTGCCCACTCGGGCATCTGCAAACCCGGGCACGCGCGCGACGAGCGGCTGTCCGCCCACATCGAGATGCACAAGGGTTTCGCTGCCGAGGGGCTCTACGACAAGCACGTCGGCGTTGCCCACGCCGTGGTTGGCGGCACAGAGGGTCACGAATTCCGGTCGGATACCGAGCTGGAGCTCTCCTTCGTAGGTGGAGAGCTCCATGGGGATCACCAAGCTCCCGACCTCGATCACGCGTCCCTTCTCCGCGGCGCGCCCCCGCCCCTGAAGGACGTTCATTCCGGGCGTGCCCACGAAGCGGGCGACGTGCACGTCCGCGGGACGCTGGTACACCTCTTCCGGGGTGCCAACCTGTAGCAGCCGTCCCTCGTGGAGCACGGCGATGCGCTGGCCGATCGTCATCGCCTCCGTCTGATCGTGCGTTACATAGATCATCGTCGCACCCAACGCGCGATGCAGCGCGAGCAGCTCGCCCCGCAGCGCGATGCGCAGCCTCGCATCGAGACGCGACAGTGGCTCGTCGAGCAGAAACACCTGCGGCCCGCGTACGACGGCCCGCCCCAACGCGACGCGCTGCCGCTCACCCTCGGACAGCTGGTCCGGCATGCGGTCGAGCACATCCTTCAAGCCGAGCCGGGTCGCCGCCTCGAGAACGCGGCGCGCGACTTGGGCCGCGGCAACGCGGCGCACTTCGAGCGGAAAGGCGATGTTTTCGCGGACCGTGAGGTGCGGATAGAGAGCCGGGTTTTGGAACACCATGGCGACGTCACGCTCGGCAGGAGACAGCTGCGTGACGACGCGCTCACCGATCACTACGTCGCCGGAGCTGGGCACTTCGAGACCGGCGATACACCGCAGCACTGTCGTCTTGCCCGAGCCGGACGGCCCGAGGAGCACGAGGAGCTCGCCGTCGCGCACCTCGAGATCGAGCGGATGGAGCGCCTGAACGCCGCCGTCGAACACCTTGCTGAGGCGGCGGACTGTGATCGGCGCCATCGGTTATGTGGTCAGGCCGATAGGAACGCCCGCGCCAGGACGTACGCGACCGCCCATACGACGAATCCCGTCACGATCACGCCAGAGATTTTTTCGATGGGTTTCGTAGTCGCGCCGGTCGTGGCGGTGAGCGCGTTGATCTCGAACAACGCGATGAGGACGAGGATCCCCGTCCAGTACGCCAGATGATTGCCGCCGCCCGGCAGCGTGTAATGCGATGCCGCACCCATGAAAAACAACATCGGCACGGAGAACACGACGTTGGTGCGCGAGGCGAGAAACGCTCGCCGCGCCGCGGCGGGTGCGGCGGCATTGGCCTGCCCACCGGAGGCCGCAGCTTTGGCCGACGCGATCACGATCTTCTGATTGCGCCAGATCACGCCCCACACGTTGATCAGCATCAGTGTGCCGAACAGCGCGCCGGTGAAGATCGTGACGGTCCAGGGGTCGGACCAGTTTAGAGAGCCGCCGACACGCCTGCCGATGATCGCCGCGCCGCTCAGCCACGTCACGAGCGCCGACCACCGGAACCAGGCGAGCGCGCGCGGGACGAGCTTCTGCGTCGCGGCGCTCTTGGTGGCGGGATCCGCTTCGGCCATGAATGGACCCTGCACGAAATTGAAGTAATACAGGAGACCGATCCACGTAATGCCGGCCAGGAAGTGCAGCCAGCGAAGCATCAACTCCGCCACGGGCGCCTCCGGGGTAGGAGATGACAACACGTTGCGCGGAGCAAAATAGGGGAGGAACCGTCGCGCGCAATGCGGGGTTTGACAGGCAACTCTCGAAGGACGGAAACGAATGGCACAGGTGAAGGAGCAACGCGCTGCCGGGACGATGGGGGAAACACGGCACGTACTGCCCAAGCTGCCCTACGACTTCGCGGCGCTCGAGCCCCACATCGACGCGCAGACCATGCAAATCCATCACGGCAAGCATCATCAGACCTACATCACGAATCTCAACAACGCCCTTAGCAAACACCCCGAGCTCTTCACAAAGAGCCTCGACGAGCTACTCCGCGATATCAGTTCCGTACCCGAGGACATTCGCACTACCATTCGCAACAACGGCGGCGGGCACCACAATCACTCGCTGTTCTGGACCATCATGGCACCGGTCTCGAAGGGCGGGGGCGGCGAACCGGACGGGGTGCTCGCCGAAGCGATCCGGCGCACATTCGGCGACTTCGCCAAGTTCAAGGAGCAGCTGAGTACCGCGGCGACCTCACAGTTCGGCAGCGGCTGGGCGTGGCTGACCGTCGCCAATGGAAAACTGGAAGTCGCAGGACGTCCCAACCAGGACAGCCCCGTCATGGACAGCAAGATTCCCATCCTGGGTCTCGACGTGTGGGAGCACGCCTACTACCTCAAGTATCAACATCGCCGGTCGGATTACGTCGCGGCCTGGTGGAACGTCGTGAATTGGGCCGAGGTGGGACGCCGATTCGACGCCGCGCTATAACTCCGCGCAGATCCGGTTGACGGCGCTGAGCAGCATCTCGAGGTCTATGGGCTTCGACAAGATCTCGTCAACTTCGAGGTGCGCTCCAGACCACTCGCGTGTCGCCGCGGAGAGCACAACAACGGGAATCGCCTGCAGTTTCGGAATGCGCCGTTTCACTGAGAGAAACTGGCGGCCGTCCATATTCGGCATCTTGTAATCGAGCAGGATCAAATCGGGCGGATTGATTTTCTCCAGCACCTGCAGGGCGTGGTGGCCGTCCCGCGCCGTATGCACGACAAAGCCTTCATCTTCGAGCAAATCGCGCAACGTCATGCGGACGTCTGGATCGTCATCTACAAGCAGGATCGAGCGACGCATAGTGGTTGACTCTTGTAAACACTAATGCCGCCGCCGGGTTCGTATTAGGCCCATCTGGAGTAATCCAAGAGATTGAGATGCGCATCAGATCAGAAATGTGCATTCGCGATCGGAAGCATCCGAAGAATACCGCGGTTGTTTTGCGCCCGGTTGAGGACACCGAGTTGCAGGCCTTTGAGGGTCCGTGCGGAGTTGTAGATGCCGATCGACAAGCCAACTTGCGGTCCCCGCACGCGATTATAGGCGGCGATAGACACGCCGTGCAGCTCACGGGTCTTCACGTAGAGCGCGGTGCTCCATCCCGTTATGGAACGCGCATCGACAGTGTAGCCCGCAAGCCCAACACCGCGGAGTCGGTCGGTAGCAACCGTCGCCAGTCCACTCAATCCAAGGCCGTGGAGCGATCCCGTTGTCACGCTCGCGAGCCCACCGATCGACACGCCGCGCGTGTCACCGTTCGCAACGGTGGCGAGCCCTCCGACGCCGATACCAGTGAGGTCGCGATTGACCACTGTCGCAAGCCCACCCACGCCGATTCCACCCAGACTGCCGTTCGCAACCGTGGCGAGTCCGCCGATGCCGATTCCGGTGATATCCTGGTTGACTACCGTCGCAAGTCCGCCGACGCCAATGCCGGCAAGGCTGCCGTTCGCAACCGTAGCAAGCCCGCCGATGCCAGCGCCCGTCAGGTCGCGATTGACGACTGTGCCAAGGCCCGCCACGGCGAGGCCCCAGAAATCCTGATTAGCCACCGTTCCCAATCCCGAGATCGCGATTCCTTCGACATCACCGTTCGACACTGCTCCGAGTCCGCCGACGGCAAGACCCTCGAGCCGACCGTTCGAGACCGCGCCAAGACCGCCGATCACAATCCAGCGGGCGCGGCGCTCCGCTACCACGCCGGCGATGCCGATCCCGATTCCGTTCAACTCGTCGACACCGGGGCCGGCGATGCCGATCGCGAGACCGTTGACGGTGCCGGACAGGGGTTCGCGCGGCTTCCAGATGGTGACGTTGACGCCGTTTACGACATCAAGGTTTGCATCTGCAAAGTTGATGCGCAGCCCGTTGGTCCGCGCCGCGTTTCCAATGACAATGCCATTGTCCCGATATCCGAGTGTGACATGCCAGTGGCTCGCGCCGCGTCGTGGCGCCCTGTCGGTGCTCGTGGTGTCTTGGGAAAAGAGAGTGGCAGGCAGGAACAGCAGCGCGACGGCCAGTCGGGGCATGGCCGCCCTACGACATGCGCCTCATGCCCGTTTCAGGATACCGAACCACGACGGGGTCTTAGCGCGGGGGGACTAATCGTCGAGGGGCGCTGCGAAGACTTCCGCATTGCCCTCGTCATCGTAGGCAACAGTGACTCGCCACGGCCTGCAACACACCTGACAGTCCTCGACATAATCTTGAAAATTGCCGCCACCCGCGTCGATGCCGATTTCGTTGGGTTCGCCGCAGTAGGGACACGTCACCATGCCTTCGGTGTCGGCCGTGCCGTCGCCGAGCGGGAATTCCTCCTCGAGATTGTCGCCGGCGAAGTCGACCATTACTTCCACCCCATCCGGTCGCGCAGCGACGTAACGTGCGCGGTGTGGTGCCGTCCATGCCACGCGTATAGCGCGACCAGCGTGTCGAGGGAAGGCGTGCCCCACTCGGGGTGCTTGACCGTGCGCGCGAAATCTTCCGGTTGCATCCCGCGCAACAGGTTCACCCAGCGCACATGCAGCGACGTGAGCAAGTCGAGCGACGAAGCGATCGGCGCCGCCGTTTCGGGCGTCCGCGCCCAATCTTTCTCCTCGTAGGTCTTGATCGCCGGGTTGTCCTCGGTAAGACCCCACTTGAACCGCATGTAGGCGTTCATGTGACTGTCCGGCAGGTGATGCGCCACTTGTCGTACCGTCCAGCCGCCGGTCCGATAGGGCGTGTCGAGCTGCGATTCGTTCAAGCCAGCGACTGCGCCGCGGAAGTGGACCGGCGCGTCCGCAATCTGCTGAATCGCGGCGGCCCGCTCCTTACTCGAGAGCTGCGGAACCGGTGTGAACTTTCCTATTGGATACCGCTCATCGCTCACGGAGTGACTCGCCAGTTGGTGTTCAGTTCGGTGGAGCCCCATTTGATGCGCAGGATCCCACTCAGATTTGCATATCCCGTCCCCGGCTGCGGCGCGTCAGGGACGAGGTAGATCGACAGCGCAGATTCCGGTTCCGACAACGTGCGGCTGGTCAGTGCCACTCGACCAATATCCTTGGCTGCGTCGCGGTCGGTGCCCCATTGACCGGTGCCACGATTCACGATCAGCGAATAGCCAGCGCGGGTGTATAGGACGAACAACGAGTAGTCGCCACGCGGCAGTTTCAGGTCGCCGAGGCTGATGTCGAGATCGGTGTGCAACGTCGTCGCCGTGTTGGCGCCGAAGCGCCACACCGTATCCAGCGGAATCAGTCCGCCTTCGACTTTGCGCCCTCTGGCATGTGGTTGCCCATATGAGATGGCAATCCGCGATGGCCCGGTGAGACTCGCGTCCTCTTCGTACCACGAGTCGCCGATGCGTCGGGAATTCAGATGGACCTCGACGGTCGCAAAGCTGCTCGCCGCGACGCGCAGGGGCGTTGACGGAGCCGGTGGAGGAGCGGGAGGGTTTTGCGCCGCCGAGACGGCGGGAATCAGCAACATGCCGAATGCGACAGCCCTCGCTGACATGGTGTCCCCTTGAAAACGCAGAATAGAGCCTCGGACTGCACGTCGATCAAGGATGCGGAGTTAGGGGGGAATGGAGCGGATGGGATTCGAACCCACGACCCCCTGGTTGCAAACCAGGTGCTCTCCCAACTGAGCTACCGCCCCCCAAACGCCACGAAAATAGAGACATAGCGGCGATACCGGTAGCAATGACCCGTTCGCGCAACTACGGGAAAACCCTTGCTTTGCGCGCGAGGTCCCTCACTGGTTACGGGACAGACCGCCAGGACTGATCCTTCTCGCCAGTCGAGCAATAACCCCAAACACGATTTTAAGGGAGGTTATCAGAAACGTTTTGACACGCCCTGTGGCATCGGTGCAACATGGCCGAACGGACCAATGGAACGATTCTCCGACTTTGGTATATCGATGTGGAGTATTGAATTGCGGAGGCGGTATGCAATTTCCAGATCTGAGTCCCAGAGCGAATGTCACGTTGATGCGGCGCGGGATGATAGTGCTCGGTGATCGCGAAGCCCGGCTCCTTGAAGCAGTGGAACGTGTGCGGTCGATCAAAGACGCGGCGGCAGAGGCAGGGATCAGTTATCGCACCGCGTGGAGCGCGATTCAACAAATGGAGCAAGCGCTCGGCAGACCGATTGTTGTATCGCGAGCCGGTGGTCCCGGCGGCGGCGCGACCACGTTGACCGAGGAGTGCCGGCGTCTCCTATCGATCTACCAGGATCTGCGGCGCGAGTTGGATGACTGTTTGACCCGCGTCTGGGAAGCACCAGAGGCGCTTCACCAAGTCGGCTAACGCGTTATCGCAAGTGCGTAGCCGCCGAGCGACGTGCGCAGCTGATAATTTGGCTGCGCCACTCCTTCGATCGTCCCGCTGTACCGGCTCAACGCGTTCACGTCAGGGACGCCGATTGTCATGATTACGGCGCCCTGCGTGAGCCGACCAATCAACGCAAATCGCGTCGTATTGCCGGTGAGCGGCGGCTGAAACAGCCGCAGACCGGTGCCCCCTGTGGCCTTCGTGAGCGTGGAGCCTGCAGGACCGATGATCGTCAGCACGATCGCAGAATCCGCACCCGAGTTCGGCGTTGTGAGCCGCACCTGCAGCTCCCCCGCGCCACTGCCCGTTGAGTCGCCGCAGCTCGATCCGAGGATCACCACGACGCTCAGAAGGCCCGCGTGCAAGAGCTTTTTCATGGGCGGCCTCCTTCCTTTGCTATTGCCTGCAGCATCGCGGCACTCAGCGGCGCTCCGGTCGTTTTCACCCATGCGAGAAAATCCCCGACGTCGAACACCGAGTTGTTATTGCCAAGAAAATCGAGATAACGGACCTGATCCGTGGTGAGAGGAGCGGTGGGACCGAGTAGATGCGTCACGACCTGCGCCGTCGCCAGCGTCGGTGCCGAGACGGACATGGTGAATGCCCGGTTCAGGCTTTGCCCGCCGGACGTCACCGTTGCGGTATAAGTGAAATTGCCGGTCTCGCGCGGAAAGCCGGATATCACACCAGTCGCCGCCGCGAGTGTCAGACCTTGCGGCAGCGCCCCCGAGGTGATGCTCCAGCTGTTCACGCCGGTCCCGCCGGTGGCGCGCAGCGTGTCCGCATAGGCTGTCCCCATCACGCCGTTCGGCCGCGCGGCCGGCGTGGAAATCACCAAGGCTCCGAAATTCGCCCTCACCGAATAGGGACGACCCATTGGCAACGTCAGGACATTGTTCGTGGTGACGGTATCGCCGGACCAGCCGCCGAAAACGTCTGGCCCGCCTGCCGTCGCGGTGAGCGTCACGGCACGACCCTCGGCGATGAACGTCCCCGCGAGGTTGATCGCGGTGTCGGCTTGAATGGTCCCGTTCCCGTTGACCGTCGCGACAAGCTTGAAGTCGCGCGAGACGTTCGCGATAAGCGTGCCACCCGACAGGCTGCCGGTGTACGCGTGCGAAATGCCCCCCCCATCCGACCACGACTGGAAGTGGAACCGCCTACGGCCGTCCGCCGAGAGCTGCCCGTCGTCGAAATTGACCGCATAGGCGCCGCCGTCATCGAGCAAGTCACGGTAGACATTGTACGGCACGCCCTGGAACTGAATAACGGCGTTGCTGTCGCTCGCGCGCACGACGGTCAGGGAGCCGAATCGAATGCGGAAAGACATGGTGTTGTCACTCACGAGCTGTTGCACGGCATCGATACCGAAGCCGGCGAAGGAGGCGTCGTAGTTCTTGCGTGCTGCGGGCGACGTGCGAAAAACGAAGGCCGGGTTCGAGGTCGTGCCTGGGTACAGATCGCCGGCATCGCCGCGATCGGAGCAGCCAAAACTGATCGAGGTTGAAGGACAGTTCACGCCCGCAGGTGACGCATCGAGATTTCCGAACGCGTCTGCCTGCACGACGGCGAGCCCGTGTATCAGGCCGGCGTTCATGTCGTTGCTTGGAGCGCCCTGCGCGATCTGCGCGGAGTCGACGTGCCAGATCAACAGCCCGCCGCCACAACCTGCGGGGTTACCGGCCTGGCGACAATGGAAGCGAATCATCGCGCTGTCCGACTGCGCGCGTTGCCGATTCTCGATCAGGAAGTACTCGCCTCTCGGGTTCGCGCCCTGGACGGGCACATAGAACGCAGTATCCGACAAGGGAGCGGCTTGGAACGTGTAGGTTCCGGTCGTTGTGAGCGGGACGGCCGTCACCCAGCCGAGCTCGTTCAGCGACCAGGCCTCCATCCGCGAGGGACTGAGCCCGGACGAGAAGCTTCCTGAGCTCATCAGGCCCCACTGCCCAATGCCCTCCGTCTCGTTGCTCGTGTCATACAGGTCGGGCAACCCGAACCCGTGCCCCGTCTCATGCGCCACGGTGCCGATCGGCATGATTTGGGATCCATTGCACACGGATGCGCCACCCACTGCGGGCTGCAATATGTAATCGCTGATCGTTACGCCGTCCTGGGTCTGGAATGGCGGATTGAGAAAGAAGCGATGCGCCCAAAGATGATTCTCCGGCGCACTCGGCGGACCGCACTCGGCTCCGATCGCCTGATGCATGAACAGTATCAACGGCACCGCCCCCCCCACGGCGAACTGGGAAAAGTCGATCTGTGCGTCGAGCTCGATCAACGCCTCGCGCAATGCGGACTGCATGCGCGTGATTGCCAGATTGCTGAACAGACCGTTGCAGTTGGGGGAGTTGAAGGGGTTGTTCTGCTGGCAGGTCGTGCTCGTGCCCCCCACGTACCACACTTCGGCGCTGTCGAGATTCGCGTA
>DATFVZ010000354.1:0-13638 GCA_035259785.1 Gemmatimonadales bacterium | reverse complement strand
GCCCGGCGCTGTGGCTGCCGCGCAGCACGCCGGCGTGCCGATCATTCCCGCCGGCGCGCGCGCGACCTCGGCGTGGCGGCTGCACTCCTGGGACCGCATGCGCATTCCAAAACCTTTCGCCATGATCGATGTGCTGCACGGAACACCGGTACAAATCGGCGCCGGGAAAGAGGGACTCCGGAAGGGGATTGCCGTAGTGCAGCAGAGCCTCGACGAGCTCAACGCCACATGAGCGCACATCGTTTCGCGGAGTGGCTATGGTGGAGTGGCACGGCACCGGCGCGGGCGACTCGCGGTGTGCTCGTGCCGTTCGCCATGCTGTATCGGACGGTGATGAGCGCCCGGGCGAAGGCGTACCGGCGCGGGTGGTTGCGCCGCCGGCCGTTGCCGCTGCCCTCAGTCGCCGTGGGTAATCTGGCCGTTGGGGGAGCGGGAAAGACGCCGTTCGCCTCGTGGGCAGCCGCCTACTTCGCCAGACGTGGCGCGAAGCCCGGAATCCTCCTGCGGGGCTATCGCGGGGACGAGCAGGCGGTGCACCAGCGGCTCGTCCCCGAGGCGATTGTGGTTGCCAACCCCGATCGCGTCGCAGGGGCCGCCAGCGCACGCGCGGCCGGCGCCCAGGTTCTGGTGCTCGACGACGCCTACCAACGCCTCGACGTGGAGCGCGACGTCAACGTGGCGCTCGTGAGCACGGAAAGCGCGCCACCCCGTGCGGTGGCGTGGCCGCTGCCGGCAGGGCCGTGGCGAGAGGATTGGAATGCGCTGGGCCGGGCGGACGTAATCATCGTGACGCGGCGTCGTGCGGCGATCGCGGAGTCCCATCGACTCGCGACACGCATCGCGGCGCGGTGGCCGGGGGCGGTCGTGGCGAGCCTCCATCTGGCGGTTGAGGGGCTGCGCGGTCTGCGGACGGGCGGGCGCGTCGGTCTCGGCCTGCTCGCCCGCAAACGAGTCCTGGTGGCGGCGGGAATCGCCGATCCGGCGAGCTTCGCCGCACAGGTCCGCGCCACGGGAGCCACGGTGCAACTCATGGCATATCAAGATCATCACCCGTACCCCGCCGGGGATGTCGCCCGGCTCGCGCTGGCCGCAAAAGACGCCGATTATGTAGTGGTCACCGAGAAGGATGCGGTGAAGCTGCGGAACCGTTGGCCATCGGACGCACCGGAGCCGCTGGTCGCGGAGTTGGCGCTGCACTGGGAGTTGAATGGCGACGCGGTCGAACGTGTCCTGGAGGGGGTCTTGAAGCGAGTCGTATGAGCGAACCGGCGATTATCCGACCCGATAAAGAGACGTTCCTCGCCGAGGACAATCCGTTCGAGGCGATGATGGAGCGTTTCGACCACGCGGCAAAGCTCCTCAACCTCGATCGCGGTCTCTACAAGGTTCTTCGCAATCCCGAAAAGCAGATCATCGTCTCCATTCCGGTACTCCGTGACAGCGGCGAAGTCGAAGTGTTCACGGGCTATCGGGTCCTGTATAACACGTCACGTGGGCCGGCCAAGGGCGGCATCCGGTTTGATCTCAACGTGACGCTCGAAGAGGTGAAGGCGCTGGCGGCGTGGATGACATGGAAATGCGCGTTGGTCAACATCCCGTTTGGCGGCGCCAAGGGTGGTGTAGTGTGCGATCCGATGTCGATGTCGATGGGTGAGCTGGAGCGCGTGACCCGGCGTTATACCTCCAGCATCATCGAGATTCTCGGCCCAGATTCCGACGTCCCGGCGCCCGACGTGAACACCAACGAGCGCGTCATGGCATGGATCATGGACACCTACTCCATGCATAAGCGACACACCGTGACCGCGGTAGTCACGGGGAAGCCCGTAGAGATGGGCGGATCGCTGGGGCGCCGCGAGGCCACCGGGCGGGGTTGCATGATCGTGACGCGCGAAGCGCTGGCGAAGCTCGGGATGAGTCTTAAAGGGGCCCGCATCGCGGTGCAGGGTTTCGGCAACGTCGGATCGATAGCGGCTGAACTCATGGCCAAGGAAGGCGCCGTGATTGTCGCGGTCTCCGACAAGTCGACCGCGCTCCATAACGCCAAGGGACTGGACGTGCACGACCTGCTCAAGTGGGCCAAGGACCACCGCCAGCTCACTGGGTATCCCAAGGCGACCACGATCCCGCACGAGCAGCTCATCACCATCGACTGCGACGTCCTCGTGCCCGCGGCCACCGAAAACGTCATCACCGGCAAGAACGCCCGGCACATCAAGGCCAAGATCATCTGCGAAGGCGCGAACGGTCCCACGAGCGCCTCGGCCGACAAGGTCCTGGAGGAGAAGGGCATTTTCGTGATCCCCGACATTCTCGCAAACGCGGGTGGCGTCACCGTGAGCTACTTCGAGTGGGTGCAGGACCGCGGCGGTTACTTCTGGGACGAAGAAACCGTCAATCGGCGACTGGAGACTATCCTGGTTCGTTCTTTTCAGGAGGTCATCGCCACGGCGGCGAAGCACAAGGTCGCCAATCGCATCGCCTCGTACATCGTCGCCGTCGATCGCGTCGCGGCAATGCACCGACTGCGCGGCATGTATGCCTGATGGGGGGCCGCTATCGAGTGGTCGCGCTCGGCGGCGGCCGCATGAAGAGCGCGGCACTCCGCGCCGCGTGTGACGACTACCTAAGCCGGATTCGGCACTACGCCAAAATCGAGGAACGGGAAGTGAAGGAGGCGCGGATCCCCGAGGATTCGCGTCTCATCGCACTGGCACGCGACGGTGAAGCGTGGTCGTCCTCGCAGCTGGCGGAGATGGTCGGCCGCTGGGAGATGGAAGGGCGGGACGTCACATTCGTCATCGGCGACGCAGACGGGCTTCCCACTGACGTGCTGCAACGCGCCGAACGCACGTGGAGCCTGGGTCCGCTCACGCTGCCGCACGAGCTGGCCCGTGTCGTCGTCTACGAACAGCTCTATCGCGCACACACGATCCGCCGTGGAGAGCCGTACCATCGCGGTTGACCTGACCGCGGCGGACCGGAGCGCTCTGCTCGCGCTGGCACGGTGCGCGATCGACGCGGCACTCGCCGGACGCGCCGCTCCAAAGCTCCCCGATTTTCCCGCCGCCCGCCTGCATGGCGGTGCGTTCGTGTCGTTGCACGCGTCCGGCGGAGACCTGCGCGGTTGCATTGGTCATGTCGTGGGCGACCGACCGCTTGGTGAAGTGATCCGCCAAGTCGCCGTCTCGGCGGCCCGGTCGGACCCCCGATTCACCCCCATCGCATCAGACGAGCTTCCGGAACTGCGCATCGAGATTTCGGTGCTCAGCGAGCTCGCGCGGTTGGAGCCAGCGGAGCTCTGTCGCATGGTCATCGGACGGGACGGCCTGCTAGTGCGCCGGGGGCGGGCACATGCGGTTCTTTTGCCGCAGGTGGCGACCGAGCAGGGGTTTGGCGTTGAGGCGTTTCTCGCGGCCGTGTGCGAGAAGGCGGGGCTTGAGCCACGCAGCTGGCGGGAACCCGCCACAGAGGTCTTCACTTTCACAGCTGACGTCTTCGTCGAATGACAGAATGGTTCGAGCAATGGTTCGGGGAGGAGTATCATGCCCTGTATCCGCACCGCGACGAGGAAGACGCGAGTCGTGCTGTCGCGTTGATCCGTGGCGTCGCTCCCTGGGAGTCAGGAGCCAGGATTCTGGATTTAGCTTGCGGGCCCGGACGGCATGCGGCGGAGATCGCCCGTTGGGGAGGTCGGGTGGTGGGATTCGACCTTTCGCGTGCGATGTTGCGCCGTGCGCGCGAACGGACGGACGCCGCACTCGTGCGTGGCGACATGCGCGCGCTGCCGTTCCGCCACGCCACGTTCGCACTGGCGGTCAATCTCTTCACCTCGTTCGGTTACTTTTTGAGCGATGACGAACACCGTCGCGTGGTCCACCAGGTGGCGGCCGCACTCGCCCCCGGCGGCTATTTTGTGCTCGACTATCTCAACGCCGAACAGGTGCGACGCTCGCTCCGGGCTTCCGAGCAGGCCGGACGCCGGCGCGGCGCGGCCGAACGGCGCACCGAGGTCCGCGTCACGCGGCGCATTGGCGAGGACGGCCGTTTTGTTATCAAGGAGATCGAGCTGCGCGATGAAGGGCGACGGTTTCAGGAGCGTGTGCGGCTGTTCCATCCCGATGAGCTGGCCACCATGCTCACGGACGCGGGTCTCGAGGTCCGTGCGCGGTTCGGGGATTACGACGGCGCACCGCCCGCGCCCGATTCGCCCCGCGTGATCCTCATCGCGGTGCGCTCATGATTTCCCGTATCCTCTCGACGCCCATAGCGGCCGCGCGAGGGGTGATCCCCGCCGGAGCACCTCGCCGTATCCCCGCCGATGTTCTATCGGCTGTCCTCCCTGGGCCCGGTCGGGAGCGACTCGGCAGCGGGGAAGTGCTCGCCGTCACCACAGGACAGCAGCCGGCGCTGTTTACCGGGCCGCTCTATACGGTCTACAAGGCGATGTCAGCCATCGCGCTCGCGGGCCGGCTGGAACGAGAACGTGGCATCCCCGTCGTGCCTGTCTTCTGGGTGGCGGGGGACGATCACGATTTTGCCGAAGCGAACCACGCCTGGGTGCTAGGCCGTGACGGCGAGCCCGCAAAGATCACGCTCCGCGACCGACCCCACGACGCCCCGCAGCTGTCGTTATTCCGCGAACCCCTCGGCCCGGACATCGCTGCCGCTCTCGCCGCGCTCGACACGGCGCTGCCCGACTCCGAAGGAAAACTCGAGGTCCGTCGCTGGCTCGAGTCGACTTACCGACCCGAGCTGAACCTGGCGGACGCGAGCGCCGAGGCATTGAGTCGCCTGCTGGGCGGAAAAGGGCTCGCAATCTTTCGGGCGCACGACCCCGCGGCGAAGCGAGCCGGGGCGCCGTGGCTTCTGCGGGCACTAGATCTCACATTGGCAGACGGCCTGTCACCGGTCCTCGTCGAAGGACGGCTGGGCAGGGATCGCTTGCGCAAGGACGGCAGCGATTTCGTTACGCGCCGCAGTGGGGAGCGATTCACGCGGTCCCAGCTCGAGAGCATCGCTGCCGCCACGCCCGAGCGACTGTCACCTAACGTACTGCTGCGCCCGGTCATCGAGGCGGCGCTGTTTCCGACGCTTGCGTATGTCGGCGGGCCTGGAGAGATGGAGTATCTACCCGAGTCGGCTGCCCTATTCTCGACGCTCGCGGTGACGCCGCAAGCGCACGTTCCGCGCTGGTCGGGGGTCATCATCGAAGCGGGAATCGACAAGGTGCTGACCAAACACCGGCTCACGCCCGCAGACTTCAACGGACAACCGGGGGCCTTGGAGACTCGCATCGCGAAGGCGGACCTGCCTCCCCCGCTCGCCGCATCTCTGCAGGAGCTCCGCGAAGATGTCGAGGCTCGCTTCGCGCGGATCAGCGACGAGGTGCTCCAGGTCGACCCCACGCTGGAGCGGACGGTGGAGTCCGCGCGCAACGCAGCGCTCGCGAGCACGAACGAAATCGAGAAGAAGCTGGTCGCGAGTCTGAAACGCACCCAAGGCACCATGGTCAGTCAGCTCGCGCGCGCTCGCGCAGCCTTGGCCCCGCTCGGCAAGCCCCAGGAGCGTGTGGTCACCGTTGCCTCGTTTCTGGCGCGTTACGGTGGCTCGCTACTCGACGAAATCGACCAAGAGGTGGCGCGCTGGGCTGCGACTTCATAAAATGCGAGCATGTTGGTGCTCGCAGTGGTTTTGATCGTGGCGCTCCTCATCCCGGTCGTGGCGATCCTGGTGGACTCGCCGCTGGGGAAATCCGTGGCACGCCGTATGGAAGGAGGGGCGCGCGCCGAGGGTGCCTCCCCTGAGTTGCGCGACATGCAGCGCAAGGTCGAGATGCTCGAAACCGAGGTCGAGGACCTTACTCGCACGATATCGGGGATGAAGGAAGAGCTGCAATTCATGCAGCGCCTGCTGGAAGACCCCCGCCGAAAGAAACCAACGACTTGAAGGGGAGCGGCGGCCGTCACGCGGCGCTGGTGGCGGCCGGTATTCTCGTCACTCGCGTACTGGGCTACGTGCGCGAGCGCGTCTTTGCGCACTACTTCGGCAACGGCGCCGCGGCCGATGCTTTCGGAGCCGCGCTGCGCATTCCCAATGCACTCCGCAATCTGCTGGGAGAGGGAACACTCTCGGCGTCATTCATTCCTGTCTATGCGCGGCTGAACGAACAGCATAAGGATGCTGCCCGCGCGCTGGCGGGCGCCGTTCTCGGACTGCTGCTCGTCGCCAGCGGGTTGCTCGCGGTCATGGGGATTCTCTTCGCACCGGCCATTACCGCGATCATCGCGCAGGGATTCGACGGACCGCGGCGTGAGCTCACGACCATACTCGTACGCATCCTGTTCCCCATGACCGGGCTGATGGTCGTCTCTGCCTGGTGTCTCGGGATTCTCAACACCCATCGACGCTTCTTTCTGCCATACGCCGCTCCGGCGATCTGGAACATCGCCGGCATCGCGGCGATGGTGGGCGCAGCGGCGTGGCTGAGCGGTCGTGGCTTCACGCCCGGCGAGCAGCTCTATCGGCTGGCATTGGCGCTCGCGTGGGGCACAGTCGCAGGCAGTGTGCTCCAGATCGCGGTGCAGCTTCCTGCGTGCTGGCGCCTGTTGGGTGGCATTCCGCTGCGGGTAAGCCTCGTACCGGAAGGCGTCCGCCAGGTGATCGTTGCCTGGGCTCCACTCCTCCTCGGGGCCGGTGTGGCGCAAGTCTCGGGCTTTGTCGACACCTTTCTCGGCTCGTTCACGGGCGAGGGCGGGCTCGCGAGCCTGCGCTACGCGCAGGTCGTCCAGGTGCTGCCGATCAGCTTGTTCGGCGTGTCGGTGGCCGCGGTGTCCCTCCCAGAGCTTTCGCGCGACGCGACGACACCGATCGGGAACGAGCAGCTGCGGGCGCGTATCGCAACCGGCTTTCGCCGCATCGCGTTCTTCATCATTCCATCGTCGCTGGCATTCGCGGCGCTGGGACCAACGATCATCGGTCTCCTGTTTCAGACCGGCCGCTTTGACGCCGACGACACCTTGTTCGTCGGGGGCGTGCTTGCGGCTTATGGGATCGGTCTGCTCGGCCAGTCGACCGTCAAGTTGTTCGCATCGGGTTTTTACGCGCTGCGCGACACACGCACGCCCGTCACGATCGCCGCGTCCTCGCTTCTCGTCTCGGCGATTCTCTCGTGGCTGTTGATGAAGCAGTTCGGCCCAGCCGGTATCGCGCTGGGCTCGTCGGTCGGTGGGACGCTGAACACCGTGCTGCACCTACGCGATTTGGATCGACGCATCGGCACCGTATTGCAAAAACGTGATTGGCGTAACCTGGCACTCATCGTCGTCGCCGGATTGGGGGCTGCCGCATTGGCGGTTGGCGCTGATTACCTGCTCGGCGGTGTGCGCCCCGTGCCCAAGGGCATTGCCGTGATAAGTATCTTTGGGATGGCTTACGGGGCGCTCGCTTTGGCGTTCCGCCACCCCGACGCGACACGCGCATGGCAATCTCTGACCGGCTCGCCCGCCAATTAGCGGCGCTTCCCGCTCGCCCCGGCGTTTACATCTGGAAAAACGCCGCCGGGGAGATTCTGTACGTGGGCAAAGCGGCCAATCTGCGCTCGCGCGTTCCCGCCTACTTCGCCGAGGAGCAGGGGAGTACCGAGCGGGAGTTCCTGCGCGAGCAGATCGTCGATCTCGAGACGATCATCGTCCCGAACGAAGCGCAGGCACTGCTGCTCGAGAACACGCTGATCAAGGAAAACCAGCCGAAATTCAACATCCGGCTGCGTGACGACAAGAGCTATCCGCAGATCGCCGTGACCCTCGCCGAGCCGTTCCCGCGCGTGTTGGTGGTGCGGCGGGTCACGATTCCCGGCGCTCGCTATTTCGGCCCTTATACCGACGTGGCGACGCTCCGCCAGACTTTGAAGATTATCCGGCGCATCTTCACGGTACGGTCTTGCTCCTGGCATTTGCCGGAGGAAGCGCCCGACCGGCCCTGCCTCGATTTCCATATCGAGCGGTGCAAAGCGCCCTGCGTCGGGTACCAAAGCGCCGAAGACTATCGACGGATGATCGATGACGTGCTGCTGTTTCTGTCGGGCAAGACGCTGGAGGTTCGCGCGCGGCTGCGCCAGCGCATGCAGGAGGCGAGCGACGCTCAGGACTATGAACGGGCAGCCCAGCTCCGCGATGCTCTCAAATGGCTCGATCAGCTCGAGCGGCCACAGACGGTCGAGGTGGTGGGCGGGGGAGACGCCGATGCGATCGGCCTGGCGCGTGACGGCGACGATGCGGCCGCCGTCATTCTGCGGATTCGAGACGGGCGGTTGATCGCCCGCGAGCACCGCTTTCTCGAACACGTCGAGCATGCCCCGGAAGGCGAGGTACTGCGGACGTTCCTGGTGGGCTACTACCTGCCGCTCGAGCAGCGGGCGCAGCGAGTGGTGATGCCCTTCGCGCCGGCCGATCTTGATGCGTTGGGCGAGCTCGCGCCAGGAGTGGACTTCGCCGTCCCCCAGCGCGGCGCCGCAGCCAAGCTCGTGGAGCTTGCCGATCAAAATGCCCGGCATTTGCTCGACAGCTTCAAGATCGATGCGTTCGATATCGATGAGCGCGCCGCGGATCCGGTATTCGCGCTGGGTCGCGATCTGGGCTTGCCGGTTGTGCCTCGGTCCATGATCTGCATCGATATTTCCACCAACCAGGGGCGCGATACCGTGGGCTCATTGGTGTGGTTCGAAGGCGGCCGCACCCGCAAGGCCGAGTATCGTCGATACCGGATAAAGGGTGTCGGGGGAATCGATGATTTCGCGGCGGTGAAGGAAGTCGTCGGCCGTTTCCTCGCGCGACGAATCAATGAAAACAAACAGATCCCCGATCTCATCGTGATCGATGGGGGCAAGGGGCAGCTGGCCGCGGCAGTGGAAGCAGCGCGCGAGCAGGGGCAGGAGCGACTGCCTATCGTCAGTCTGGCAAAGCGCGACGAGGAGATCTATCTGCCGGGATATGCCGATCCGCTGCGGCTGTCGCGCAGCAGCCCATCGCTCAAGCTGCTCCAACGCGCGCGCGACGAGGCGCACCGTTTCGCGGTGACCTACAGTCGCAAGCGGCGGGCGCAACGGACGATCACGTCCGAGCTGCTCAGAATTCCGGGCATCGGACCGGCGCGCCGCCGGATCCTACTCGAGCGCTTCGGGTCCCTGGCCGGCGTGCGAACCGCGACACCGGCTGAGATCGCCGCGCTGCCTGGCTTCTCCACCAAACTCGCCGACCGCATTCTCGACCGGCTGCATCAGCGCGCGTGACCACCTGGACGCTGGAGTGTTCGGCGTGCGTTCCCGTCCGCCCCCGCGACGCCGAAGGCTTCCCGGGCGTATGCGAGGAGTGCGGCGCTCCCTACTTGGTCCGGTACGAAACCCTGCCCACACCCGAAGCCAAATGGCTGCTCAAGGGCCAGCGCTGGACAATGTGGCGGTACAGCTCGTGGCTGCCGCTGCGGGAGGGTGAACACCCGGTCACGCTGGGGGAAGGGGCGACGCCTCTGCTCAGCACACAACGCATCGGTGCCCGCCATGGCTTCGAACGGCTCTGGGTCAAGGACGAAAGCACCAATCCGACGGGGTCCTTCAAGGCTCGTGGCCTCGCCGCAGCCGTCACGCGCGCCGTCGCCGCCGGCGCGAAGCAGTTTGTGATTCCAACGGCGGGCAACGCCGGTATTGCGCTCGCGGCATACGCCACGCGTGCAGGCGTGCAGGCGCGGGTCTACGCGCCCACGACGACCCCACTAACAATTCTGAAGCAGATTCGCGCGTTCGGCGCCGACTTGCAGCTGGTCGATGGTCACATCGGGGACTGCGGCATCGCTGCCCGGCTCTTTTCGGAAGGCACGGGTGCCATCGATGTTTCGACGCTGCGCGAGCCATATCGGATCGAGGGGAAGAAAACCCTCGGACTCGAGTTGGCCGAGCAGCTTGGATGGACGCTGCCTGATGCGATCGTGTATCCCACCGGTGGGGGTACCGGCCTCATTGGGATGTGGAAGGCGTTCCAAGAGCTGCGGGACAGTGGCTGGATCCGTGGTGCGCAGCCGCGGATGTACACCGTGCAGGCCACGGGCTGTGCGCCTGTCGTTCATGCATTTGAGACGGGTGCCGACCGTGCTACGGCTTGGTCCAATCCCATGACGGTCGCGGCTGGCCTGCGTGTGCCCACTCCACTCGGCGATCGCTTGATGCTGCGCGCGCTGCGCGAGAGCAACGGGGGGGCGGTTGCGGTGAGTGACGCGGCATTAGTCGCTGCCGCCGCGGAACTGCAGACGACCGAGGGCATAGACGCCGCTCCGGAGGGTGGGGCAGCGCTCGCTGGCGCGATTGCGCTCAAGGAGCAGGGGCTGCTGCGCGCGGAGGAGCGCGTAGTGCTGTTCAACACAGGCGCCGGGTGGCTCTACCGTACCTAACCTGTTTATATTTCGTCACTTCGGCCTATGCGTATCGCCATCTTCGACCCGGCCGCCGGTATCAGCGGCGATATGACGCTAGGCGCGCTCCTGTCGCTCGGCCTACCGACGTCCTGGCTCGAGGAGCTACCTAGCCGCCTCGGGGTAACGGATGTGCGCGTTGCGGTTCGCGACGTGCGGCGGTCCGGAATCACCTGCAAACAAGTCGATTTCGGGATTCCGGAGCAGCCCCATGGTCGTCACGTCGGCGAGCTCGTGCGGCTGGTGGAGCGCGCACCGATTTCCGATTGGGTCAAGACACGCGCCATCCGCGCGTTTCAGCTCATCGGGGAAGCCGAAGGGCGAGTGCATGGCGTTGCCCCCGAAAAGGTCCATCTCCACGAGGTGGGGGCAGTGGACGCGGTACTCGACATTGTCGGCGGTATTGAGGGAATCGAACGGCTGGGTGTCGAGTCCGTCTATCACCTGCCGATCGCGGTGGGAACCGGCTGGGTCGAGGCCGCACACGGGCGGCTCCCCGTTCCAGCCCCCGCGACCGCCTTGCTGCTCGAAGGCTTGGAAGTCGCGGCTGCCGGTCCGGTGGAAGGCGAAGCGACCACGCCCACGGGCGCGGCGTTGCTGCGGGTCCTTTCCGCGGGTGCTCCGCCTGAGCGGTGGCGGCTGGTCGGAAGCGGTTGGGGAGCGGGGCAGCGCGACCCGAAGCATTATCCTAACGCGCTCAGGATTCTCCTGGCTGAAGCGGCCGGCGAGGCTGCCCGTGTTGTGCTGCTCGCGACCGATTTGGACGACATGAGCCCCGAGTATGTGGATCCGTTACGACAGGCGCTCGTCGGTGCAGGGGCGCTGGATGTACAGACGTGGCCCGTGCAGATGAAGAAAGGCCGTCAGGGTTTTCGCCTGGAGGTAATGGCTCCGGAGGCACTGGCCGACGCGGTGACGGCGGAGCTGTTTCGCCACAGCACGACGGCTGGGGTGCGACGCTGGTTCGCCGAGCGGGCGACACTGCCGCGGCATCAGTTGACGGTGCGGCTTGACGGCGTGGCCGTCCGCGTCAAAGTCTTGGACGGCGGCAACGTACGGGTGAAACCCGAGTACGATGATGTGCTTGCGGCCGCGAAGGCACTGGGACGGCCGCCGATCGATGTGGCGCGCGCCGTTGAGCGCGATGCCGAGGCTCTTATTGCGAAAGGTAAGGAGTGAACGTGCGAACAGTCCGCAATCTCGCGGTAACGATGCTCTGTGTCCTCGCGGCGCGGCTGCCCGCGCAAGCGGCGCAATCGCAATCGCAAAAATGGACCGGTCCGAGGTGCGAGCTGAAACCCGGGCATTTTCTCGTCAACGGGGGCACACAGTATCTCAAGGCGGCGACGGAAGCACGCTTCGATGACCAACGCGCCAAGGATTTGCAGGATGCGCAGCGGGTGCTGACGCAAGCCGTCACCACCGGGGGCCAGGAGAAGAATCCCGCGGCGTGGTATTACCTGGGGCGTTACTACATCCTCGTGAGCGATCCGCAGGGCATGGATTCGGCCTTCACCAAAGCGGAAGCGCTCAAGCCCGACTGTAAGGCCGACATCGACATTTGGCGCCGCTACCTCTGGGTGCCCACGTTCAACGCGGGGGTCGCGGCCTGGCAGGCGAACCGCACTGATTCGGCGATCGCGTCGTTCCGTCGCGCCAACGCGTTGCTGCCGAACGAGCCGACCGGCTACAAGTACCTCGCGACGCTCTTTTACAATTCCGGTCAGTCGGATTCGGCGCTCTTCTATTTCCGCCGCACGGCCGAAGTTTCGGCCCAGGATCCCAAGTTCGCGCAGGACCGCAGGGATGCGCTCTACAATCTTGGACGAATTCAGCACAGCCTGCAGCGCTGGCCGGACGCGCAGACGACGTACACCGAGTATCTGACATTGTATCCCAACGATGCCGAGGTGCTCGCGGCGCTGGGCAGCGTCTACATGCAGCGGGGCAATAAGGACAGCGCATTCGCGATCTACCGGCAGATCATCGGGAAGTCCGATTCGTTGGGTTTTGTGCCGTTGCTGCGCACGGGGGTCGAGATCTCGCAGAGTGTGCCGAACGAGCCCGACACGGGGGCCGCCGGGACGAGCTGCCGGACTCAGGCGAGAACGGTCCGGCCTCCGCTGACGACCGCGCGCATTCGGGCACGCTGCGACTCGGTGACCAAGGAGATGTATCGCGTGCATACGCAGGGCTCCAGAGATGCGTACCAACTGGCTGCCCAGGCGCTCGACGCGAGTCTCAAGATGAATCCGTGGTACCGCGAGACCCTGATTCATCGGACGAACGTCGCGCTGGGACTGCAAGACTCCGCGACGGCCGTGGCGATGGCGCGCCGCCTCCTTGCGGTCGACCCGATGAACCGTACCTCGATCCGCATGATGGCGTTCGCGCAGCAGCTCAACGGGAAGGTCGACTCCACGCTGCATTACCTCCGCCTGGCGGATTCGACATTGCTTGCGGACGTGACCGTCAGCCAGTTCGATTCGACCGAGACCGGTCGTGACTTCAGGGGAATCATCACCAACGTGCGGGAGGCGCCCAATCGGCCCTTCAAGCTGGTGTTCGATTTCCTGAATGCAAAGAATGAATTGATTGTCACCGATACCGTCGAGGTCGCGGCGATCCAGGCGGGTCAGAGTCAGTCGTTCGAGCTCAAGCCCGCGGGCGCGGCAATCGTCGCGTGGCGCTATCGCAAGGAATGACCGATTGACAGTGGGTGGGATGTGCACCCACATTCCGCCCAGCACGCGGGCGTAATTCAGGGGTAGAATGCCAGCTTCCCAAGCTGGACGTCACGGGTTCGAATCCCGTCGCCCGCTCTAGAGCCTCGATCATGCCGTCACCATTCCTCCTGCTGGCGCTCGCCCTGCAGGGACCGCAGCAGTGGGTCCCGCCGCAGCCTCCTTGCGACTTGAAGGCAGGGCATTTCCGCGTGACCAGCGCCATCGTCGACCTGCAAAACGCGGCGACCAAGGCCAACGCCCGCCAGCGCCTGCTCTCGGACGCCAAAGACGTGCTGACCCGTGCCATTACCGGCGACAAACAGGACAAGAATCCGGCCGCCTGGTACTACTTCGGCCGCTACTATGTCGAGACGAACGACGCCGCGGGCGCGGATACGGCGTTCCAACGCGCTGTCGCGCTCGCTCCCCAGTGCAAGGCAGACATCGATCG
>DATFVZ010000353.1:0-3483 GCA_035259785.1 Gemmatimonadales bacterium | reverse complement strand
GAGCTCTTGAAGAAACTCAACGCAGAGCTGCTGGCGGTTCCGGACGGCTTCGCAATGCACCCCAAGCTGCTGAAGCAGCTCGAGCGCCGCCGGGATGCGCTGACCTCAGCGGAAGGCATCGAATGGGCGCACGCGGAGGCGCTCGCGTTCGCCGCGCTGCTGACTGAGGGAACGCCGATTCGTCTAACGGGACAGGACACGGAGCGCGGGACGTTCAGCCAGCGCCATCTCGTCCTGCACGACGTCAAAACCGGGAAGCGCTACGCGCCGATTCAGAATCTCCCCGACGCGCGAAGCTCGTTCGAGCTCCACAACAGTCCGCTCTCCGAGTACGCCTGCCTCGGTTTCGAATACGGATACGCGGTCGAGGCGGAGAGCACGCTGGTGTTGTGGGAAGCGCAATTTGGCGACTTCGCAAATGGCGCCGAAGTACCGATCGATCAATTCCTGATTGCGGGATTGGCGAAGTGGGGCGAGACGTCGCGCCTGACGCTTCTCTTGCCGCACGGCTACGAGGGCCAGGGACCAGAGCACTCGAGCGCGCGGCTGGAGCGCTTCCTCGCGCTCGGCGCCGAGGGCAACATTCGCGTGGCGAACTGCACCACGCCTGCGCAGTACTTCCACTTGTTGCGCCGTCAGGCACGCCACGCAGAGATCCGCCCGCTCGTCGTGATGACGCCGAAGAGCCTGCTGCGGCTTCCCGCTGCGTCGTCGCAGCTGAACGATCTCGTGCTGGGCAAGTTCCGCAGTGTGCTCTGGGACAAAGTCCGCACCTGGCCGGAAAATATTACGCGGCTGATCCTGTGCAGCGGGAAGATCTACTACGACATTGCCCAGTCACCGCGGCGCGAGCAGACACCGCACGTCGCGATCGGACGCGTGGAGCTTCTGTATCCGTTCCCCGGCTCGGAAATCGGCGATTACGCGCGCCGCTATCCCAATCTCAAGGAGATCGTCTGGGTGCAGGAAGAGCCGCGCAACATGGGCGCGCGGAAGTTCGTGTTGCCAAAGATCCGGGACGTGCTGCCGGAGCGCGTGGCGCTGACCGATGTCTCACGACCCGAGCGGTCCAGTCCGGCCGAGGGCTACCCGGCGGCGCACAAAGCGGAACAGGATCGGATTGTCGAAGCCGCGTACGGCAAAGGATCCTAGAACCCAGACAGTCCGAGTACCCGCGCGATTAAGTTACGTCATGCCTCCACTCTTCACTGTTGTTCGCTATCTCGTCTTCGCCGTCGTCGCGCTCTCTGCTCTCGTGGCATTCGGCTCGTGGCTCGTGCGAACGCGCCGCGTCTCGCCGTTCAGCGCGCTGGGACGCGGCCTCCGCTCGTCGACGGACACGGTCCTGCGGCCCCTCGAGCGTCGCATCGTCCGCATGGGTGGCAACCCCGCGCACGCCGGTGGATGGCTGGTCGTCATCACCGCGGTTGCCGGCATCGTGCTCGTGTCGCTTTTCGGTTGGCTCGTGACCACGTTCGAAATCGCGTATGCCGCGGCGATCAGCGGGCCGCGCGCGACGATCTCCCTGATCGTGGGCCTCGCGTACCGAATCCTCGTTTTCGCACTGCTCGTGCGCGTGATCGCGTCGTGGTTTGGTATGGGGCGCTATTCGCGATGGATCCGCCCGGCTTACATCCTCACCGACTGGATCGTCGAGCCCATCCGCCGAATCATGCCGCCGTTCGGCGCGATGGATGTCAGCCCGCTCGTTGCCTGGTTCGCACTCTGGTTCATCCGAATGATGATCCAGTCGGTGCTGGGTGTTTAGCCGGCTGACCGACTCTTGAAGACTTTGAACAGGTAGTGCAGCGACGGAAACAACACGATCGCACCCGCGATCAGCGCGATGACTCCCGCGATGTGATGCGCCCGGGGCGTCACTTTGTCCCACCCGTACAAATAGATCCCGAGAAAAATGGCTTCCGTGAAAAACGCAAACCCTTCGAGCGAGAACGGCATGCCGATGATCGGCCCAGCGAACTCCATGAATCGCGGCCACAAGAGACCGAGCTCGAATGAGAGCACCGTGCCCGAGACGGCCCCCACGGCGAACAGAATCGCGGTGCCGCGTGCCCAGCGCTTGGCGAGATCGAGATAGACCGAATCGCCTGTGCGCTGCCAGCGCCATTCCGCGATGACCATGAGCACGGGCATCGCGATTCCGATGACGGCAAAGATGATGTGGAAAGCGAGCGACACCGCCATCTGCGACCGGGCGGCGAGGAGGTCGCTCATTTGATTTGCGTGATCCGAGCCTCAATGCGCTGCTGCATGTCGGGGAAATCCCGCGCCAGTTGTTGCAAGCTCGACCGGGCGGCGTCAGGTTGTCCGGCTGCAACGTAGGCGTCCGCTCTCAGGAACGCGATCCGCAGCCGAAGCCGCCGATCGTCCGGACGCACCTCGATCCGCGAGAGCGCCGCCAACGCCTCGCGTCCATTCTTTTGGTCCCGAATCAGCGACTCGATCGCGAGCAGCCGTACGTTCGTATCGGCGGGAAATTGCCGCGCGAGGTCGGCGAACAGCTGCGCCGCTCGGGCGCTGTCGTGTTGCGCGCGGGCCTGTTGTGCCGTCTGGTAGAGCGCGGCGAGGTAGAGTCGGGTGACGTCGGCGGAGTCGCCGTGCCGAATGCCGACGCCGCCGGCGTAACGGTACACCAGATCCCCGCCGCGGGCGCCCGCCTTGTACACCGCGCTGAGCCCGAACACGCCAATGATCGCCGACCCCCACAGCGCGCCGCGCGCGATGTTCAGATAGCGCCGTCGCGCCGTCAGCGCCACGAGCTCGAGCAGCGCGACGCACATGAAAAGGTTACGCGCCCAGATGCCGGCGTCCTCGTGATCGACAACTGCCTGGCGCGCCCCGGGGATTCGCTCGACCGGCCCGTGCGCATCCAAGCCCGAGTGCACCGCCAGCGCCGCCGCCGCGGTCCCTACCAACAGCAGCGTGGCCGCTGCCGGCCCCGCCCACGCCGCCCGGCCGGACAGCGAAATCCAGCGGAAGATGACGCCCATCACGACGAGCGCGATGGCGAAATGCACGATGGCTGGGTGGTATTCGCCGATGTTTGGCATGGCCCAAGCTAACCAGTCGGCGCCGCGCTACGCTATCGTGGGCGGATCGCGTCCCGGATGATGTCGTCCACGGCCCAACGTATGAATTCGGCCCGCTTGTCGCGACGCCGTTGGGTTTCGGCTCGTACGTCCGTGAGCCGCCGCTCGATATCGGCGATCTCCAGAGCGCGCAGTTGGTCCTCCACCTCGAAGTGGTGCGCGATCAACGTTTCCAAGCGGCTCCGAATGGCCGGCCGTTGGGCTTCCGCCGCTGTCCGATAGGCACGCTGCTGGGCTCGTGCATTTGCTTCCAACCCGAACATCTTCGCCACGAGCTGCGCGCGCACACTGTCGCGCTGGCTGAGCTTCTGTACCATGTCGAACTGCACTGTGAGTTGCGCGACCTCGTTCCAATACTGGTCCTGCGCCGGCG
>DATFVZ010000352.1:0-24166 GCA_035259785.1 Gemmatimonadales bacterium | reverse complement strand
CGCATGTACGTGGAGCATGGCTGGTATGAAGCAGCCATCGATCCGCTCGCGCGAGCGCTGGAACTCGATCCTGGTAGACGTTCTGGATGGTCCCTGCTCGATCGCGCACTCAAGCAGTCGGGTAAAGCGCGAATCACGGATGCGGAGTTGACGACCCGTGCCCGGCAGTTTGAGGAATCGGTAAGAATGTGGGGACATGGCTGCTGAGGTAGAGGCGTCGAATGATGGGCGTCGAAGAGACGGCGTCGATTTGAAATTCGTCGAATGAAAAGGCGTCGCAAAAGGCGTCGAGGGAGAGACGTATGTAATACGTTGTTCCCTCGACGCCTCTTGATACGCAGTTCAGTCGACGTTCTTCAATTTGACGATGGCTATTTGACGCTTTCTTTCGACGCTATTGATCTACCCACGTAGAGCGTACGTCATACGTGACATTGTAGACGAGCTGGTTGATGAGGTGTCCATATGCGTCATTGGGATCCTTGGCCGAAAAGGATGGCGTTCCACCGACAAAGGAGAAGCCGCCGACGCTTTCTGTTTCTGAGGAGCTGCGCCGCCACATCACGCCACCAGTCCGAGTATTGACGAGCCACACCGACAGCTCGACCGTGACGGTTGCTTTCATGGAGGGCGACAAGCCGATGCTCAGTCCGCCCTGTGGTTTGATGTTCGAGATCTTGAGATGGCCGAAGAATGCGACGGGGCAGCCGTTGGTGTCGGCCGCGCTCTTGAACACACGTGCGGAATCGGCGGCGGTGAACTCACGCATCTCGATCCCGTTTTGAGCGGCGAGCACGTACTCCTCGAAGCGCCGCGTTGCGAACTCGTGGAGATTGCCCTTCGCGTTGTCCACGGAAAACACGAACAAGCCGATGTTCCTGTGTGGAACTAGATCCAGCGTCGGCGGGAGCAGCACATGCTGGCGGGGAGGCCGGTGTGCGCCGCCGCAGCCGAAGATCATGAGAATGATGAGGTAGCAGATAGCCACGCGTATGACAGGCATACGGTTCCTCCGAGGGCGGAACTCGGAGCACAACATAGTGAACGTGCATCTCGAGCATGGTGGGTCTGCGTCACAGAATGGTGGGTCTGCATCACACGGTGCTCAACCCATTGTGATCTCACACCCTAAAACGGGGCCTACTGTCGCGTGGGTGTCTGCCGGCCAGGTTCTCGGTCGAAGCGTTGGGTCGGCACGATCGAGGGCAAGGGCTGGGCCCGGATGTACGCGACCACCTTCCAAATCGCACCCGGCGACATAACGCCGCCGTACGCCGGCATGCCGCGCGGCCGTCCGTAATAGATCGAGTGGTACACCGCGCCATCGGTGCCCCCGTAGCGCCAGCGGCCGTCGACGAGACTCGGTCCCACCCAACCAAGCGCACCGCCGCCGTGGCACCCATCGCAATTCATCGTGCTGAAAATCCTCGCGCCATCCGCAACGGATGCCGAGTCGACCTTCAATGGATTGGTCAGTTCGGTTGCGGGCGGCAGACTGGCGCCGGCTGAGACATGATCGGGATAGCGAATCGATGGCGGCGGGCCGCTGTCCGTGCCGCGACCGCATGCTACGACAAGCAGTCCCAAGCACCACGCACCGCGCACCACGCACCGCCTCATAAGCCGAAAACCCAGACCATGCCCCCCTGGCTCGTGTGCCGTGCGAGCTCAGGCGCGAAGTCCGCTGGTGGGCGTAGATCGGCGGGATCGTCGGATCGCACGTCGCCCGAAAGCAGGAACCAGTCGCCGCCTATCCCCGCGTACACCGCGACATACTGCTTTCCGTCGGGCCCCTTAAAGGTGATCGGCGCCCCTACCACACCCGACCCGACCTTGAACTTCCACACCTCTCGTCCGGTGCGGATGTCGACGGCTTTGAACCAGCCATCGAGCGTTCCGTAGAACGCGACGTCCCCGGCCGTGACGACCGTCCCGCTCCACACGGGAAACTTTTCCTTCACTTCCCACACTTTGCGGCCGCGCGCGGCATCCCACGCGATGAAGCTACCGAGATGCCCGCCCGGTCCCGCGACGTACGGCGTCGTTGCGCCGATGAACGGGGTCGCGGGGATACGCGTGACCTGCGTAGCCTCGAAGCTCATGCAGAGATTGTTCGTCGCCGTGTAGAACAGACCCGTGCGGGGCGAATAAGCCGATGCCGAGACGGGACTCTTCCCGCCCTCGAGACTCGGACAGATCCCTGTCACGTTGCCGCGTGAGGCTCCCGTTGTCTTGGTCGTATCAAGGATGGGCACGCCCGTGCGGCGGTCGACGCCCTTCGCCCACGTTACGTGCGTGAACGGCTCGGCCACCAGCAGCTCGCCGCTCGTGCGATCGATGGTGTAGGCGAACCCGTTCTTGTTGAACGTCACCAGGACTTTCCGCAGACGGCCGCCCACGACGAGGTCCGTAAGGATCATCTCGGCGTTCGCGTCGAAGTCCCAGCTGTCATTCGGTGTGAACTGATACGCCCACACCAGCGAGCCGTCGCTGGGGCGGCGCGCGAGCACGCTGTTACTCCACTTGTTCTCGCCGGGCCGCTGCTCGCGATTGTAGGGACCGGGGTTCCCCGTACCGAAGTAGATGAGATCGAGCTGCGGATCGTACGAGATCCAGCCCCACACCGGCGCGCCACCGCGCCGCCACGAGTCACCGCTCCACGTGGACACGCCGAGGTTGGCGCCGCCGGTAAAGACGCCGGGCCGTGCGATCATCAGCGAATCGGGGCCCATGTTGTGGGCGGTCCACAGGATCTTCCCGGTAGCGAGGTCGAGGGCCTTTACCCAACCGTAGATCCCGAACTCCCCGCCCGACGGACCGACGAACACGCGATTGCGCGCGATGAACGGCGCCATCGGTGTGGTCTCACCCTGGCCCATGTCCGCGATCTGTGTCTTCCACAACTCACGCCCGGTGTTGGCGTCGACGGCGACGGTGTGCCCGTCGATGAGGTTGTACACGATTTTGCCGGCCGCGTAGACCGCGCCCCGATTGATCGCGTCACAACAGGCGACGCCGACCGCCGTCGGGTTCACATCGGGCCGGTACTTCCATCTGAGGGGATAGCCTTCGCGCGTCAGATCGAAGGCGTAGAGGACGTTGGGAAAGGGCGTGACCACGTACATCGTAGTTCCGACAACCAGCGGTTGACCCTCGTGCCCGCCGAGCACGCCGGTAGAAAAACTCCACAGCGCCTTGAGCCGCGTGACGTTGGTGCGATTGATCTCGGCGAGGGGGCTGAAGCGTGTGGAGGCGTAATCCTTGCCTGGCATCGTCCACTGACCGTCATCACTTTGCGGGTTGCCTTGGATTTGTGAAAGGACAACAAGGAAGGCTGCGGCACGGATTGGGCGCATCCGTAATGATATCGCGTCTACTTCGGTCCGGCGCGGGCCACGAGCGCAAGCGGTACCTTGCGCAGTCCCTTCCAGATTCTCGCGTGACCGGTCGAGTCTGCGATTGTCAGTTGCGCCGAGATCCCCCCGTCGAGCAGCATCGCATGCTGTGCGCCGATCGCGCCCATGACGGCGGCCATCTCGGGGACCGTGAGCCCAAACGGTAGGCGGTCCGCGCCGGGGATGGGAACGTCGAGCCTTGTCAGAGCGACAACGAGGCGCCCCTGACGATCGAGGCCGATCGCCAACCGCGCGTCCCGATGGGTAATGTTGATCGCCCCGTTGCGCAGCGCCGCCGGCACCGCGCCGTCGCCCGCGAGCAGGGTGGGATACGACTGGAACGCGAAGCCCGCAGAGCCACGCCACTTTGAAACATCGTCACCGTCGATCCACACGAGCCGGCCGTCCGTGAGGCCGACGAGCGCCGATGAGAGCGGCCCGTGGCCAGGTGGGAGCCGCTCCCGACCGTCCGTCACGACCCAGCCCCACGGCAGCCGCTCCACGAACATCCCCGCGTTGAAGGCAAGCGCGGGGTCCCCCGCGCGATCGACCGTCCAGGCGGGGCGATCACGCTCGATGTCCCACACCAGATGAAAGGACACGGCCTGAGGATCGATGCGCGCAAGCACGAGCGTGAGCGCGTGCGCTTCGCCCTGTCCCGTGATCGGAAGCGTCGCCCATTCGACGCCTCCCCGCGGCTGTCCTGGATGCCAGGTGACGAGCTCGAGGAGTGTCGCGTCGGCCGCGGTCCATTGGAGGGGCGCACGTGACGCGCGCCAGAAGACTCGTGACGCGCGCCAGAAGACTCGTGACGCGCCGGACGGGAGCCGGACCGCGAGGCTCGTGTCCTCGTATCCGACCGGTCCCGCGGCCGCCGCGAACAGCGCGACCGCGACGACGGTGCCGGCCGTCCGTCCGATCACCCGAAGTATTTCTTCAGGTCGACGAGTCGCGCCGTGAGCGCTTGCTCTTCGTTCGGCGTGAACACATAGCCGCTGCCGACGTTCCCGGCGTCCTTGAGCCTGACGAATCCCTCAGCGCGCTCGGCCGCCATCGCGAATTGCTCGGGCGTCATGTCGGCCGCGCGGGCGGCGGCCGCGTTCCCCGCTGCTTCCGCATCGCGCGCCTGAACCAATAGCGTGTCGCCACGCGCGGCGAGCGAGTCGGCGCGCCGCATCCACGCCGGCACCCCCGGCACCCGGCACGTGGCACGCGCCTTGGCACTGTCGGCGGCGGGATCCACACCCATCAGCTTATTCATCTTTTCGGTTGCACGTCGTTGCGCCGCGGTGTCGTGCGCCATCGCCGCCTGCTGGAGCTCCTGCCCGGCCGCTGCGTAGTCCTGTATGAACTTCGTATTGCTGGAGGTCGATGCCATGATGCTCGCCATGCGCTGCTGCATTTCCTGAGAGTGCTGCTGCTTCATCTTGTCGAGTTCGTCGCTCATACAGGTCTCAGCCTCGCGGTTCGCATTCATCCACTGCGTGCGATCCTCGCTGTGCTGATTATTGAGGTTGAAGGCTTCCTCCGTGGCGGCGGACGAGCGTGTCCGCAGTTCGCCCGCGGTCAGGCCACCGGCCCCTCGCGCCGTGCTGCGGGCCTCGAGGCCTTTGATGAGGCGCGCGACGACTTGCGGATTCAACTCGAGAATTGTGTTGTCGAACTTGGGCGGGGGGAGCCGCTGTTGCGTCTGCTGGCCAGTGGCGGCCTGCTGGCCGGCTTCTTTCGCCTTCCGGCGGACGTTCGGGATCTGCGCCTGCGCGACGGACGTGCCGAGCGCGAACGCGGTGAGCAAGAGCACGAAGGGGCGGGAGCAGGGCATACACATCCTTGGGGGTCGGTTGAGCGTGATATTTTCTCGCGCCCGAGGCAAACCCGCCAGATCCCTGAGCCATCGTCCTGCGCCGATGTGCCTTGGAGAACGATTAACGCGATCGCGGCGAACGTCGCAGCCCGCAGGCGAATAATGATAGCAGTATGAGAACTCGCTCATAAGTCGCAACAGCTGGTCCGCTTTTCCCTCTCCAAGCGTTCATTCTCCCGAGCACCATCACCATTTACTCTCGGGAGGTCGAACCATGACGAAGCATCTCGCAGCACTGGCGCACATGAGCAAGCGTCGACCCATACTGGTGAGCGTGGCCCTCGTGGCGGTAGGGCTCCTCTGGTACCTGTTTCGCCCGGACGCACTGGTGACTAGCAGGACTGTCCAAGAGCCGTTTCCGACAACGCAGGAATCGGCGTCAATGATGCGAGCGCCGGTGATGGGCGTCTCGGACGAAGCACCCGCGCGCATCGTTGCGGGTACGTTCCATAGCAATGCCCATGAGACGAAAGGGTCCGCGACGATTTACCTGCTGGACAACGGCCGCCGCGTGCTGCGGTTGACGGAGTTCAGCACATCGAACGGACCGGACGTCCGGGTGTATCTCGTGGCCGCCGCTGATGTACAGAAGGAAGACGCGGCCAAACGCGCCGGGTTCGTCGACCTTGGAGCGTTGAAGGGCAATGTCGGCGAGCAGAACTACGATGTGCCGGAGGCGCTCGATCTGACGAAGTATCGGTCGGTCTCGATCTGGTGCCGGCGGTTCAGCGTGAACTTTGGAGCTGCTCCACTTACCGAATCGATGTGATGGACGATTGTCCGAGGGGGCCGGTGATGTCGGCCCCCTTCAGGCCGCGGGCAGCCAGAGCGTGAAGGTACTGCCCTGGCCAACCGTGCTTTCAACCGTGATTCTGCCGCCCTGCAACTCGGCGAGGAGCCGGGCGATCGCCAACCCCAGGCCCGTCCCTCCGAGCTCGCGACTCCGGGACTGATCGATCCGGAAAAAGCGGTCGAAGATTCGTTCCACGTGCTCCGGCGCGATGCCGGGGCCGGTATCGCGGACACGGACCCCGACCTCGGTTCCGTTCCGGACCGTTGCGAAGGTGATACTGCCGGCGGCTGTGTACCGCACCGCGTTCGACGCAAGGTTCAGCAGGATGTGGCGCGTTCGATGGGCGTCGCCGATCGCCCGGGCTGGATCCGCGGGCGTCGCGCGCACCTCCAACTTCTTCTCCACCGCCATGGCCTCGGTGATTTCCCGAACCTCCTCCACCACGGCGCCGAGATCGAACGGCGCATGGGCCAGGGCGAGCTGCCGATTCTCGCCACGCGCGATCAGCAAGAGCTCCTCCACGAGCTTGGTCGTGCGGTCGAGTCCGCGCTCCATCGCAACCAGCGCCTCTCGCATCTCCGCGGTACTCCGCCCCTCCTGCGACGCCCACTGCACCTGCGCGCGCAGGTGGGTGAGCGGTGTCCGCAGCTCGTGGCTCGCGTCCGCGGTGAACGCCTGTAACGCACGGTGCGCGCGATCGACGCGCTCGAGCATCCGATCGATACTCTCGGCCAACTCGGTCACCTCGGCCTGCCCCGTCGGGATCGTCAGGCGGGTGCCGAGCTCCGACGGACCGATCGCGCGCGTCTCGGTGGTCACCCGGTCGAGTGGTTTGAGCGCCTCCGCCACCGCTGATCGGGCTCCACGCGCGGAGACGAACGCCGCGAGCGGCAGCATCACAGCGGCTGCGACGGCGAGGATCCCCAGCGGCACGACGTAGGATTCCCGACTCGCCACGACGTACACGTCGAATTCACCCAACGCTCGGTGCAGCACCCGATAGCGCCAGCGCGTGCGCTCGGTGATGGCCGCGACCAGCGCGGCACGTGCTCGCTCGGGTGAGTCCGCGGGCAAGCCTTCGAGGCGGCGCGCGGGCATGTCGGGAGAGAGATAGAAGACCTGCGGCACGCCGCCTGCGTCCATTCGCGTGCGCGTGATCACCACCTGGCCGCCCATGCCGACGAGCTGGTCGGCGAGCGCGGATGGCATCACACCGCCCGGCTCGGTGGTCGAGTCACGATAGGCGCCGAGCAGAGACTGGGTGACGTCGGCGGTGTGCTCGAGCGAGCGGCGCAGGGCCATTTCGGCGGCCACCCCGAACAGCAGGACTACCACCAGCGCGTAACCCGCAAGCGCGGTCCACGCCAGGCGCCTGAACCGGCGTGTCAGGACCTGGCTGAGGCGTCGCTCACTCACCCGATCGCTTCCATTCGGTAGCCGACGCCACGCACCGTTTGAATTGGCGCGACGCGGCCGCCAAAACTCAGCTTCTTCCTGAGATAGTTCACGTATACGTCCACGACATTCGTTTCGGGGTCGAACTTGTAGTTCCACACGGCTTCGGCGATGCGCGACCGAGAGACGGTGCGGCCTGCGTTCCGCATCAGGAATTCCAGGAGGGCGAACTCGCGGGGCGAGAGATCGACGATGCGATCGTCCTGGGTGACGCGCCGCGACAGCGGGTCGAGTGAGACGCTCCCCACCCGCAGGGTCGCATCCTTGTGCCGCAGCTCTGCCCGTCGAATCAGGGCGTGGACGCGCGCCAGCAGCTCGGGAAGATCGAACGGTTTCGTGACGTAGTCGTCGGCGCCGCCCTCGAGGCCGCGCACTCGCGATTCGAGCTCGTCTTTCGCGGTGAGCAACAAGACCGGCGTGGACACGCCGCGCTTGCGCAGCTCCGCGACGACGCTGAAGCCGTCCCGGCCCGGGAGCATCACGTCTAGCACGATGCAGCTGTACGCCTCCGCGAGCGCGCGCTCGAGGGCGCGATCACCGGAGTCGGACTCGGTGACGCCGTAGCCTTCTTCGCGAAACGCCTTGGTGAGAAAGCGTCGCAGATCGCGATCGTCTTCAACGAGCAATATCTGCACGCCGCTAACCTACGGCAGGGCCAAGCGAACCGGCAATGTGAACATGATGAGAAAGCTCTAAGAACCCCGTCGCTCCACTTCCCCCGGGGCGCGCGCTCCGACACATTCCTGCCCATGAACATTGCACTGCTGTTGGCGCTGAGCGTCACGACGGCCCCGGCCCCCCGCGATACTGCCACGTTCGCCGGTGGTTGCTTCTGGACCATGGAGCACGCGTACGACGACCTGCCTGGCGTGATATCGGCAACGTCCGGTTTCATGGGCGGCACTACCAAGAACCCGAGCTACGCGCAGGTCGTGGAGGGGACGACGGGGCACCTCGAGGCGGTGCAGGTGGTCTACGATCCCGCCAAGGTGAGCTACGAAACGTTGCTGCGCGCGTTCTGGCACACCATCGATCCGTTCCAGACTGATGGGCAGGCGTGCGACACGGGGCCGAACTATCACACCGCGATCTTCGTGCGCAATCCAGAGCAGCGGCGCGCCGCGAGTGTCTCTCGCCAACAGGTCAAGGACCGCTTTGGCCGGGACGCCGCGACGCAGATTCTCACTGCGGGGCCGTTTTACCCGGCCGAGGGCTATCATCAGGACTTTGCCGAGAAAAATCCGGAGCGCTACGGGATGTATCGCACCGGCTGCGGCCGCGACCGGCAGCTGCGCGCGATCTGGGGCGAGGATGCCGGGGTGGTCGGTCGCGAGATATCGATCAAGTCAGGGAGTGAAGGGAGATACGCGATGCATACCGTGAAGCCGAGACCGAGCGACGCCGAGCTGCGGCAGATGCTTACGCCATTGCAATACGAAGTGACCCAGCATGAAGCCACCGAGCGGGCCTTCCAGAACGAATTCTGGGACAACCACAAAGACGGCATCTACGTGGACATCGTCTCCGGCGAGCCGCTCTTCAGCTCGCTCGACAAGTACGACTCTCGCACGGGATGGCCGAGCTTTACCCGGCCACTCGAGCCAGCCAACGTCATGGAGAAGAGCGATCACTCGCTGTTGATGGAGCGCACCGAGGTTCGCTCGACACACGCGGACTCACACCTGGGGCACGTGTTCTCCGACGGCCCGCGGCCGACGGGGCTGCGTTACTGCATCAATTCGGCGTCGTTGCGATTCGTCCCGGTGGAACGTCTCGAATCGGAGGGCTACAGCCAGTACCTGGCTCTATTCAAGAAGTAGACTGTCTACACCTTTTGGCGATCGAGGATACTGACAGCACGGTGCAGGCGATCGATCGCTGCGCCAAGGTCCTCGCTGGGTCGGGGGGACAGCTCGCCGGCAATCGCCACTTCCTTTAACAGCTGCAGGGCATTGCGGACGTGCTCGACTGGGCGTTCCCCGCTCGAGCGGCGGAACGAGCGGCCCCGCCGATCGAGCGTGCTGCGTCGTTCGGAGCCGCGGCGCCGGTCCACAATTTGGCGGCGCTCCTCGGCAACCGTGCCCACCACTTGGCGCCGTGGTTCGGAGCGACGGTCAGTGCCGCTACGACGGTCGGACCATATTCTGACAGGCATCAGTGCCGCCCCCCGAGGGTTTTGGGGCCCGCCCAAGCTACAACCCGAGCCGTGTTTCAGCTAGGGACCATGCGCCCTTACAAAGAGAGAAACCAACCATTTGGCAACTCGTAACGTCCAAGTACCAGAATCCTTCGCCAGGACGTCATCATGCCGTTTGCGGTGTTCGCTGTCATCGTCGTCGCCGTCCAAAGCCCTTCCGATTCTACCTCAACCGCGTCGGCCACGCTGGCCGCCCAGGCCGGGTCGGCCGTCCGAGCCGCGCCGGCCGCTGCCGCCCGGGCGGTCGCCCACCGTACAGCCACCGCTCTCGTGATCGATGGGAAGGATCATGACGACGTCTGGCGTGCGGCGCAGGTCCTCAGCGGATTTCGACAGTTTTCCCCGGTGGAGGATGCCGATCCGACGGTCGAAACGGAGGCCAGGATCGCGTACGATGACCGTAACTTGTACGTCTTCGTCCGCGCTTTTGATCCCCATCCCGATAGCATCAAGGCCCTGCTGGCCCGTCGTGACACCCGAATTTGCTGTGATCAGATCAAGCTGATCATCGACTCCTATCATGACCGCCGGACGGGCTTCGAATTTGCCGTGAGCCCTGGTGGTGTGAAGCGTGACTACGCGGTGTACGACGACGGCGGGAATGAGGACGACGCGTGGGACGCGGTGTGGGAGGTAGAGACCCAGATCGACTCCCTCGGCTGGACGGCGGAGTTCCGCATCCCGCTCTCCCAGCTCCGCTACCCCCATCACGCGACGAACACATTTGGATTCGGGATCTGGCGTGACGTCGACCGCCATTCGGGTGAGCGGATCAGCTGGCCGGTCTACAGCACGGCAAAACGGGCCTTCATCTCGCAGCTGGGTGAGGTCGTCGGACTCGATGGATTGGCGGCTCCCAGCCGGCTCGAGCTGATCCCGTATGCCCTCACCAAGAATGAGCCGATCGGCTACGCGCACACCCAGTCGGCGACGGCGGGCGGGGACGTCAAATACGGCTTGACTTCCAACATCACGATCGACGCGACCATCAACCCGGATTTCGGTCAGGTCGAGGCGGACCCATCGGTCGTGAACCTCACTGCGTACGAGACATTCTTTCAGGAGCGACGCCCGTTCTTCATCGAGGGCACAGGCATTTTCAGTTTCGACGTCAACTGCAGTGTCGTGAACTGCAGTGGCGAGAATCTGTTCTATTCCCGCCGGATCGGGAACGACCCTGCCCGTATCATCGGTGCCGCAAAGATCACGGGCCGCCTTCCCAGCGGCCTAACCATCGGGGCGCTGGAGGGTCTGACCAAACGCGCGGTCGGGGACAACGGCCAAACGCTGGAACCGCTGACGAACTACGCAACGCTGCGCATGACTCAGGATTTCCGGCGTGGCCAGAGTGCCATCGGCTTCATGGCGACCGCGGTGAATCGGGACAACGACCCTCTAACCGAGAATGCCTTTCACAGCCACGCCTATGCGGGCGCGGTCGATTTCCGGCACCGCTTCAAACAGGGGATGTACCAGTTGCGCGGCTCCTACGATCTGAGCACCGTCGCCGGAACTCCCGCGATGATCGCGTCAACGCAGCAGAATTCGACGCACTACTATCAGCGGCCTGACGACAACGTGCAGTTCGACCCAACCCGGACCTCTCTCGGCGGCAACGCGCAGGAATTGCTCTTCGACAAGCTGAATGGCTTCATCAATTTCCAGACCAGTTATCAGCGCCGCTCGCCCGGCTTCGAGGTCAATGACCTGGGCTTCCTCTTCCAGTCCGACCAACAGAGTTGGAACAACTGGGCATCGATGAACTGGCGGAAGCCCGTGCTGATCTTCCAGCGGGTGAACTGGAACTTCAACTGGTGGCAATTCTGGACGACGGAGGGACTACCGACCGAGCGGGCATTCAACACCAATTTCCACGCTACGTTCAAGAACCAGTGGAGCCTGCATTTCGGCGGGACGTTGGGTGGCATCGGTGACGTGTTCTGCAGCAACTGCGCACGCGGTGGTCCAGCGGTGAGATTCGATAAGGGTATTTACCCTTGGGCTGGGTTCGTCGGCGATCCACGTCCGCCGATCACCCCGGTGATGTTCGTCAACTACTGGAAGCGGGACGGTGGTCGTTCGGAGTCGTTCAACATCAGCCCGGAAATCGACTTCCGAGCCGGCTCGCAATTGCGTGGCTCGACAGTCCTCAACATGACGCATCGGATCGACGATCTACAAGATTTGAATCCACAAGTGGACTCGATCGGAACGCATTACGCGTTTGCGCACATCGACCAGCAGCAGGTCTCGATGACATTTCGGCTCGATTACACCGTCACCAAGACGCTCACGGTACAGGCGTATGCGCAGCCATTTGTGAGCAAAGCGAGGTGGTCGAACCTGCGGGAGCTGTCCGCCACGCCGCGGGCCGAGGCGTACGACGATCGCTATCAGTCTTTTGCGGGTACCCCACCGACGGATTTCAACCAGAAGTTCTTCAACTCAAACCTGGTCGTGCGGTGGGAGTATCGTCCAGGCTCGACCTTGTATCTGGTCTGGAATCAGGGGCGTCAGGACAGCGAGCAAAGCATGGGTGACCGGACGTTCACGGGCGATTTCGGTGAGCTCTTCAACTCTCGTCCGCTGAACACGTTCCTGATCAAGATGTCGTACTGGTTCAGCCGGTAGATCAGTCTCCGCGGATTCCCAACTCGTCGATGTGCAGCAGGAGATCGGCGGGGTCCTCGTACACCCGATACGCTCCCGCGCGCTCCAGCTCTTCCTGTCCGTAGCCGCCCGTCAGCAGGCCTACGCCGAGGGCGCGGGCGCGCCGGGCGGCGAGCAGATCCCATACGCTGTCACCGACGGCAATGGCCGACTCCGGCGGCGCGCCCAGGCGCGCCGCTGCGGCGAGCCAGAGATCGGGATTGGGTTTGGCGTGCTCGACGTCATCGCGGGTGATCACCGGCACGCCGGTGGGTACATCGATAAGTTTGAGCAGCGGCTGGGCGCTTGCCAACGCGCCGCTGGTCGCGACCGCCCACGGCACGTGCATCTTGGTGAGATGGCGTATCAGATCCTTCGCGCCCGGCAACACCCGCACATCGTGCAGTTGCTCGGCGAACAGGCGCGCGTGCGCCTTTCTCATCTTGTCCGCTTCCGTGTCCGTCAGCTCACGGCCGGTCTCGCGCGCCAGGCTTTCCGCGAGCAGCCCACCACTCATCCCGATGCGCCGGTGGATGCGCCATACGGACAGCGAGATCCCTCCGAGCTCCAGCGCCTTGCACCAGGCGAGCGCGTGCTGGTAGACACTGTCGGTGAGGGTGCCGTCGAGGTCCAGCAGAATGGCGGGACGGTCTATTCAGGCTCCATTTTTTCCAACGCATAGCGCAGTCGCAGCATCGACGTATCGAGCAGCCGGCGGCTGTCGTCACGCAGCGCGCCCATGTCGGCCAATTGCGTGAGCAGCTCGAGCACGACATGAATCTGTGCTGTCGCGGACTCGACCAGCATGCGTCGATCCAGTCCGCTGCGCCGTTCGAGTGGCACCGGAGTATTCTTGACCCGCCGATCCTCGCCCCGCCTGCGATTCGGAACGGTCATGACGTAACCTCCCAGGTGCGTTCGCTGTTCAGCAGCGTGTCCAGGTCGCCATTGCCACGCGCGGCCGCGACTTGAGCGTGTACTTCCTGTTCGTAGGGTACGGCAGGATTGTTATACAGCACGCCCATGGCCACCGGGAAGGGGGGCTCCAGAGCGGCCAGGAGCTGCGCCAATGGGCGATTGGTTTCGTCATGCACGAGGATATCAGCCGCGGTGACCCGGTCGTCGAGCGTCACGATCTCCAGCTCGAGCTTGCCGGGCTTGAGACGCAACCCTTTCTCCTTGTTCTTGCCGAACAGCAGCGGCTGGCCATGCTCGATCAGGATTTGCGCCTCGGAAGCAACGTCCTTGCCGGTGATGTGATCAAAGACGGCATCGTTGAACACGACGCAATTCTGCAGGATCTCAACGAATGACGCACCGCGATGGGCATGTGCCCGCTTTAGCGTCGGCACCAGATGCGCCTGCAGCGTGTCGATGGAGCGAGCCACGAAGCGCGCGCCTGAGCCAAGCGCGAAAGCGCAAGCGGAGACGGGATACTCGATCGAACCCTGTGGGGTCGAAGGCGAGCGCGTCCCGCGCCGTGACGTGGGGGAGTACTGGCCTTTGGTCAGTCCGTAGATCTCGTTATTGAAGAGAATGATCTGCAGGTCGACGTTGCGGCGCAGCACGTGCAGCATGTGGTTGCCGCCGATCGACAGGCCGTCGCCGTCGCCCGTCATCACCCAGACGTCGAGCTCGGGATTGGCGAGCTTGATGCCCGTCGCGATCGCGGGCGCGCGCCCGTGCACGGTATGGAAGCCGTAGGTCGCCATGTAATATGGAAAGCGCGCCGCGCAGCCGATCCCGCTCACGAACACGGTCCGCTCGCGCTTGATCCCCAGCTCGGCGCAGGCCTTTTGCACGGCCTTGAGGATGGCGTAATCGCCGCACCCGGGACACCACCGGACCTCCTGATCGGAGGCATAGTCCTTGGGTGCGAGCTGCGCGTCGGTGATGGTGGTGACCGTCATACGATCTTCCTGATCGCCTGCGCGATCTCCGTTACTCTGAACGGCTTCCCCGTCACCTTTGTGAGCGGCTCCGCGGCGATCAAGTATTCGGCGCGCAGGAGCTTTACGAGCTGTCCATTATTCATCTCCGGCACCAGCACACGGTTGTAGCGCTTCAGCAGGTCGGCCAGATTGCGCGGGAAGGGATTCAAGTAGCGCAGATGAATGTGCGCGACGTCGCGACCTTCATCCCGTGCGATCCTTACGGCTTGATAGATCGGGCCGAACGTCGACCCCCATCCCACCACGGCCAGCTTGCCATGATCCTCGCCGAGCGCGACGTCCTGCAACGGGATGTCCCGCGCGATGCCCGCGATCTTGTCCGCCCGCGCTTTTGTCATGCGCGCGTGATTGTCCGGATCATACGAGATATGGCCCGAGTCGTAGTCCTTCTCCAGCCCGCCGATGCGATGCTCGAGCTGCGGCGTGCCGGGCTTTACCCAGGGCCTCGCGAGCGTCTCGGGATCGCGCAGGAACGGATGGAAGCCGTCTGGGTCTGTCCGATAGGAAACCGGAAAGCGCGGCAGGTCGGCTTCGCGCGGAATGCGCCAAGGCTCAGCGGCATGCGCCAGGTAGCCATCGCTGAGGACAATGACGGGAGTCATGTATTTGGTGGCGAGCCGCACCGCCTCCATGGCGATGTCGAAGCAATCGGCGGTCGTGGCCGGCGCGATCACCGCGAGCGGCGCATCGGCGTTGCGGCCGTGCACAGCCTGGAACAGATCGGACTGCTCTGCCTTCGTCGGCATGCCAGTCGACGGTCCAGCCCGCTGTGAGTCGATGACGACGAGCGGCAGTTCCGTCGCGATCGCGAGACCGAGCATCTCCGTCTTCAAGGCAATACCGGGTCCCGAGCTGGACGTCACGCCCAGCGCCCCGGCGTACGAGGCGCCCAACGCCGCGCCACTCGCCGCGATCTCGTCTTCCGCCTGGAACGTGACGACACCGTACGCGCGCAGGTTGGCGAGCACGTGCAGCAGTGCCGATGCGGGGGTGATGGGATATCCCGCGAACACCATCTTGTCGATCCCGCTGGCACGCAGCCCGGCCACCAGGCCCCAGGCCAGGCCCTCGGTGCCGCTGATGGTGCGGTACCGACCCGCTTTCACCTCGGCCTTGGGCACGGTGTAGCCGACGAGATGCTCCGGCATCTCGGCCGTTTCGCCGAAAGCATGACCGGCATTGACGGCGGCGATATTGGCGGCCGCGATCGTCGGCTTCTTGCCGTATTTGCGTTTTAGCCATTCGAGTGTCGCAGAGCGCTCATGGCCGTACATCCACAGCAGCAACCCCAGTGCCCACATGTTACGGCAGAGATGGGCTTCGCGCGACGACAAGCCGTGTGGCTTGACGGCGTCTGCGGTGAGCTTCGTAATGTCGAACTTCAGCACCTGATAGCGGGCCAGGGAATCGTCGTCGAGAGGATTCCTAGCGTATCCGGCTTTCCCGAGATTGCGCTCGTTAAAGGCGGACGTATCGACGATGATGGTCCCGCCGACTTTGAGATCCTTCAACTCAACGGTGAGCGCCGCGGGATTCATGGCGACCAGGACGTCGACCGCGTCGCCCGGAGTCATCACATCGGTACCTCCGAACTGGATCTGGTATGCGGACACGCCGAAGGTGGTGCCCGCCGGCGCACGGATTTCCGCGGGAAAGTCGGGGAACGTCGAGAAGTCGCTCCCCGCAAGCGCGGTTTCGAGGGTGAACTGGCTTCCGGTGACCTGCATGCCGTCGCCCGAATCGCCGGCGAACCGAATAACGACGGCGTCGCGAAGTTGTCGATTGGCTGGAGCTGTCGACATCACCATAGGAATTCTAAAGACCCCCCCTGACTTCTGACTCCCGACTCCTGACTCCTAGAATCTATACGACGTTTCGCAGCACGAACCATACGTTGGCCGGTCGCTCGGCCAGCCGCCGCATGTACCAGGCGAACCAGGCACTACCGTAGCTGATCAGTACCCGCACGCGGGCTCCCATCGATGCCAGCGACCGCTGCTCCGCCGCGCGGATGCCGTATAGCATGTGAAACTCGTACGCTGAGGCATCCACCCGTTCAGCGACGGCGTCCTTGCGAATCGTTTCGACGAGGCGGAGATCGTGCGTGCCGAAGACCGGTTTGGCGCGCTGCCGGCCCGCCTCCGCGAGCAGTCGCTTGGCGAGCTGCCGATAGCTCTCATCGACATCACTTTTTTTGGAGAGCGCCACGTCGGCTGGCTCATTGTAAGCCCCCTTTACGAGGCGAATCGCCGGAGCAAGCGGAAGGAGACGCTCGAGGTCTTTGGGCGTGCGGTGCAAATACGCCTGCAGGCACACGCCTACGTTCGGCCATTCGCCCTTGGCTCGGGAGTAGACGTCGAGCGTCGCATCGACGTAGCGCGACTCCTCCATATCGATCCACAGGAACGAGCGCGCCTGATCCGCTCGTGCGGCGAGCTTGAGGATATCCTGCACGCACCCCTCGCGACTCGCGTCGAGGCCCAGATGCGTCAGCTTGACCGAAACGTGTGCCGGAAGCTTGCGGCGCTGGATCTTGTCAAGGACGCTGATGTAATGATCACGGACGTCGGCCGCTTCGGCGCGATTGGTTACCTGCTCGCCGAGCTCCGTAAGCACACTGCCGAGGTCCTGCTTGGCGAACGCGCCGGCTGCCTCGAGCGCTGCGTCGAGCGTTTCACCGGGCATGAAGCGACGCACGGCCCGTTGAAAGAACCGTCGCTCGCGTAACTGCCGCGCGAGCCATTGACTGCGAGAAGCCTGGAGGAGGAAGCTGCGTGCGATGCCCATGGAGAGATAGTGTAGTGTATCCTTATTTCATGCCAGCACGATATCTCGCGCTCATGACCCTGGCCCTACTGGGCGCCTGCGCACGCCCTCAGCTCGGCGACCTTCCCTCCCGGGGAGGAGCCACGGGCGGACCGTGTCTCCTGTCGACCGGCGACGTGACATCGCGGGCCTCGACTATAACGATCGGGTTGATCGATGCGGTGGACCCGCGCCACGCGCCGACGCCGCGCACAGATGCCGAGCGTCTCGTGTTTCGCCACCTGTACGAGACCCCGGTGCGCATCGATTGCGAGAGCCGGGTGCAGCCTGAGCTCGCCGAACAGTGGGCACGCGAGGACGATGGCCGGCGCTGGAGCTTCCGATTGCGCGACGACGCGCAGTTCTGGGATGGCGCGCCGGTGACGGCGCAGGACATCGTCTTTGGCCGCAGCGGCGCCGGTTACACCCTCGGCGCGCTCGCGAGCCACATCGTCACCATGTCGCTTGCGAAGCCGAGGGACGACGTCCCCCCACAGCTTGCTGACGTGGGCCTCGCCATCGCCAAGCCTGCTCCCGATTCGAGCTGGCCGATCGGCACGGGCCGGTATTGGGCAACGAGTGCCACGACGACTAAGCAAGAGATCCGGGCCCCCTCTCGCAGCGGTGACACGCTGGTCTTTCGATTCGCGCCCGGCGGCGACGCCCGTGACCTGCTCGATGGAGGGGTCGACCTGTTGGTCACGCGCGACCGCGCGTTGCGGGACTACGCTGCCACGCTCAAGAACTTCACCGTCGTCGCGCTGCCCTGGGATCGCACCTATGTGTTCATCACCCCGGAAGCGGGTGGGACACGGTGGGATGGACTCGAGCAGGCCGTCCGGGCCGAGGCTCGTCGTCCCGAAGGCGGTTTCTGGTGGTTGGATCTGCGTCCCTGCGGGATGGGGGGGACCACCGGGGGGGGGACTTCTCCTCCGATATCGACCCAGCGACGGATTCTCTACAACCGGGCCGACCCCACCGCCCGTGAGCTCGCCGGCCGCCTGGCCGCTCTAACCCGGGGGGTGGCCATGTCGCGCGGTCTCGATGAGCTCGGCGAGGCGGTCGCGAGCGGCAAGGAATTCGGGTACGTCGTGGCGCTCCCGAGGGTAGCGCCCGATCCGTGTCGTGTCGCTGCACAGCTGTTGCCCACGTGGCCGGCCACGATCACGGCGCTGGTTGACATCAGGCCCACCGCCATCGTGCGGCAGGGCGTCGCCCGTTGGGCGGTCGATCAGGACGGGACGGTGCACCTCGCGCGATGAGATTCCGCACCCGGCTCCTCATCGCGTTTGGGGTAGTGGTGCTGGTTCCGCTCCTCGTGTTTGGCCTCGGCATTCGCCGCGAGATGGCGAAGCGCGTCACGGGAGAGTACGTGCAACGGGTGAACGCGCTCGTCAACGTCATCAATGCCGATCTGGCGCGCGAAACCGACCGCATCGCCGGGCGGCTCGGCGCGATGAAGACGGCGCTGCGGGATGACTCGCGGTTCCGGGGCTACGTCTTACGGGGCGAAAACCGCGAGTACGTGCTCGATTACGCCGGCGACGCGATGCGTCTCACCGGCCTCGACTTCCTCCAGCTCCAGGACGACGAGGGCCGCATTGTGTCCTCCGGTCACTTCCGTAACGAGTTCGACCGTCTCGGACCGCCCGTGCGAGCGACCATGCTGGTGCGGGCGGCCGCCGCCGAAGGGCCGTTCCTGGCGCTCGTGACGAGCGACTCCTTTCGGGTCGCGGTAGCCAGCAAGACCTTCCTGGTGGTGGGAGGCGCCGCGGTGGATTCAGCCTTCCTCGCGCGCTTGGCGCGTGATCCGGAGCTCGGGGTTCGTCTCAGGCTGCCTGACGACTCCACACCGGCCGACACTGGGCGCCTCGTGGTGGGCGAGATCCCGTTGACGTTTACGGACGCGGTGGACGGACCGGGGCGGATCGCACAGGCGCACATCGAGGTGACACGCTCGGCCGCGCTGCTCACGCAGCTGCAGCGCAACGTGAATCTTTGGTTCCTCGTCGCGGTGCTGATCGCCGCGTTGGCGGCGTTGCTGCTCGCGAGCTGGCTCTCCACACGCATCAGCACGCCGATAGAGGCCGGCATCCGCGATATGGAGCGCCGGATTGCCATCGGCGACCTTGCACGCCAGGTGAATCACGACGTCAAGAACGGCCTGGCGCCGCTGCGCAACGTGTTCCGTCATCTCACACAGGTCGCGCGCGACGAGCCGGCTCAGCTGCCTCAGGTGTTCACGGAGCGGCAGGGGACGGTCGAGTCAAGCATCAACTACCTCGAGACGCTCGCCGCGAACTACGCGAAACTCTCGCCGCAGTCTGAGCGCAAGCCCACCGACGTGAATGCCGTGGTTCGCGACACGGTGGCGGGATCGGCGGCGGTGCGGACCCAACTTGCAGAGGGGTTACCCGCGGTTTCGGCGGACGCGCTGGTGCTGCGCCGAATAATCGAGAATCTCGTACGGAACGCTGTCGACAGTCTCGATGGAAAGAACGGTACGGTGACGGTGAAGACTGAGAAGGGGAGGAAACTTGTCCGGCTTTCGATAAGCGACACGGGGCGGGGAATGAGTAAAGCCGAGCTGGACCGGGCCTTCGACGACTTTTACACAACCAAAGCCGGCGGTACAGGGCTCGGGCTGTCGATTGTGCGGCGGCTGGTGCTCGATTCCAATGGCTCGCTCAAGGTCGAAACCGAGCCTGGCAAGGGATCGCAATTCATCGTAGAACTTCCAACGCAATGACTCTCGTCCTCATCGTAGACGACGTGCCCGCCATGGCCGAGCAGTACGCTTATGACTTGAAGCGTCTTCGTGGCTACGAGACGGTGATTGCCAAGAGCGGACGGACGGCACTCGAGAGTCTCACGCGGGACTCGGTCGATTGCGTGATTCTCGATCTCGAGATGCCGGGCATGGATGGGTTCGAGGTGCTGCGCTCGGTCGAGCGGCTTGGCCTGCGGGTGCCGATCATCGTCTACACCGGCACCGGGGACTTCGACCGCTGCGCGCAAGCGATCCGGCTCGGCGCGTACAGCTTCATCGACAAGGGCGAGCCGATGGAGCGTGTCGCGCAGGAGGTGGAGAACGCGATCGAACGGCGGCGGCTCGAGACACAGGTCACGCTGCTGCGGCGTGGATTTGGGCTCGAGTCGCCGCTCGTCGGGACGAGCCCCGCGCTCAGCAAGCTCAAGGAAGCAATCGTGCGCATCGCGCCGGTGCCAAGCCCGGTGCTCATTGTCGGCGAGAGCGGGACGGGTAAGGAGTTGGTCGCCCGCGAGCTGCATCGGCTGGGTGCCAACCCTAAGGGTCCGTTCGTCGCGATCAACAGCGCCGCGCTGCCCCACGAGCTGGTCGAGAGCGAGTTGTTCGGCCACGAGCGCGGGGCGTTTACCGGAGCGAACGCGACTCGCAAGGGCGCGTTCGAGGCGGCGAGTGGCGGGACGCTCTTCCTCGACGAAATCGGTGATCTGCCCGCGGCAGCGCAGGCCAAGCTGCTACGTGTTCTCGAGGACCGGAAAGTCACACGACTCGGCGGCAACAAGACCATCGAAGTGAACACGCGCGTGCTCGCCGCGACGCATCGGGACCTGGAAAAGGAAGTAGCGGATGGTCGGTTCCGGGAGGATCTCTTCTACCGGCTCAACGTGCATGTGTTGCGCGTGCCGCCGCTGCGCGATCGCCTTTCGGATGTGCCGGCGCTCGTGGAGCATCTCATCGAATCAACCAGCACCCGGTTTGGGATGCGTCCCAAGAAGATCAGTCCGGATGCCGTCGAAGCGTTGATGTCCTACGACTGGAAACGCAACAACATCCGCGAGCTCCGCAACGTCATCGAACGCATGCTTATCGCCAGCGATGGCGACGAGCTAGCGCTCAAGGCCGTGCCTTCGGACCTGCGCCAACGCACCACGTACCACGCACCACGCACGGCTTCCGACGCACGCACGTTCGAAGAACAAAAGCTCGAAGCGGAGCGACAGATCATCGTCCAGGCTCTCGAGCGCAACGACTGGCACGTGACCAAGACAGCCAAGGAACTCGGCCTGTCAGATCACGCCAGCCTCCTAAAAATCATGCGCCGTCTCGGTGTCCAGCGAGACACGAAGACGACGTAAACGGCGGGTTCGTAGAAACACAGGCGTCAAAGCAGGTCGTTGAAATACAATGCGTTACGGCGTGGCGTGGCGCGTGCCTTTCTCTGGGGGCGAACCCCTGCTCCCGGAGGAGCCATGTCGTATCAATTCGAGCTGGATCAGTCCAACCGTGCGCTGCGATTCCCGGTCATGTTGATGGCCGCGATCGTCGCCATGGTACTCGCCGCCTACGTCTTCGCAGCCTGCGGCGATCGAAGTCCCGACCAGGCGCGCGCCAGCGAGCCGGTCAAGTCGTCAACGGTATCCGACACGCCGGTCAGCACGCCGAGCAACGAAAAGCCTGCGATTGTCATCAGCGGGCCCGTCACATTCGAGCTGGCGGACTCGGCCTATCGCGACCGCCGCTACGATGATGCCACCACGTTGTTCAAGGCATACACCGAAAACCGCTCGAGCAATCCGTGGGGCTTCTACATGCTGGGTCTCTCAGCGTGGAAGTCGGGCGATCGAGATCAGGCCGTGAGCGCATTTACGCAGGCGATCACTCTCGACTCAACTCACGTGAAGAGCCACCTCAACCTGAGCCGGGTCCTGCTCGAGGAAGGTCAGCCTGACAGCGCGCTCACCCACATCGAGGCGGCGATAGTGCTCGACTCGACGTCGAGCGAGCCGGTGCGGCTGCAGGGCCGCGCGTTTGAAGCGCAAGGCAAGATGGATGACGCGATCCTCGCGTATCAGCGCGCCATCCAGCTGGATAGCACCGACATATGGGCGTTGAACAACCTGGGCGCGCTGTACATTCGTCTCGACCGGTTCCAGGAGGCGATCGAGCCTCTGAAAGTCGCCGTACAACTCAACGACAAGGTCGCAGTGTTTCACAACAACTTCGGGATGGCGTTGGAGCGGACCGGTCAGTATCGCGCCGCCGAAGATGAGTATCGCGCCGCAGTGGGAATCGAAGGTACGTACGGAAAGGCTGTGACAAACCTGCAGCGCGTGCAACAGCTGAAGGAAGTTACCGTTCCGCAGCAGTAGAGTGGTTTAGTTGTCTTCTGAGAGCCGCTTCAAGAATCTGTTGAGGCGGCTTTCGCTGCTGCTTGAGTCTTCGCCAATGTAGTCGACCCGCGACTCGATGAGCGCGGCGTGGAGCTCGCGGCGCGCTTCGGCCGCGTGCGCGCACAGCGACGCTGCTTCGGGAGCTGCAACCTCGAGCAGGTCGGCGGCGAGCGCGAGCATGCGGCCGGCGAACGTCACGTACGCGCTCACCATGCCATGTCCCGAGCTGCCGCGCTCGACCCATTCGGGGAAGCAGCCGGCCCACCACAGCGCCAGCGCCGCGGCATCCGCGGCCGCCTCGGCTTGCGCGACGGTGCCTTGTGGGAGCCCCGAGACAAAACGCCACCACTCCGCCATTCCGGCTTCGCCCTTCGCAATCGACTGTTGCGAGTGAGTGCTGGCGAAGACGACGGGGAGCGTCGCAGCGTAATCGGCAAGCACGATGTCCGTCACGCCGTGTAGGCGGAGTCGGGCGCGGATGGGGACGTACCAAAGGAGCGTGAGTGGGAGGGGCGCCGGCGCGCCACCGCGACCGAGGACAGCCTCGAGGGCCGCGGGGGAATCGAGGACGGTATCGACGGCGCCTGCCTGTAGCGCCTGGTCGGCTTCCCGACCTTCGTCGACATCCATCCGCGCGATCTCCTCGACCAGACACGCGAGATCGCCGCGAGTGAGTTGACGATGGATGATGGGCCTGATCATGCTCCCCTCCTCACGTCCCTGAGAGGCAAAGATGGTGCCGGTCATCTATCTGTCACTTCTGCAAAGCCTTACGCTTGAAATGCCTTCTCATATCGTGGACACTCTGTAGCGGAAAGGTGCATTCCGCCCTGGTCATCGGGTGTGAGGCTGCTCACGTGGCAGGCGATAGCACTCTCCCCCTTGGAGTGCTAAGGCGGCGGGTTTATGTTCACGCTCCCAATGAAAGCCACTGATATCCGCAAAGGGCATGTGGTCATGGTCGATGGCCAGCCCTGTCGAGTTATGGACTTTACGCATCGGACGCCCGGCAACTTGCGCGCGTTCGTGCAAGTCAGGTTCCGCAATCTCGTCAACGGAAACACGTTCGATCAGCGTCTCGCGGCCACCGATTTCGTCAGCGAAGCGCGTCTCGATACGAAAGAGATGCAGGTCTTGTATCAGGATCAGACTGGCGTGCACGTCATGGATCAACAGAGCTACGAGCAGTACACGCTCGATGAGCGCGCCGTCGGCGAAGACGCGCCGTGGCTGCAGCCCGAGATGGTGGTGCAGGTCGAATGGCTCGAGGGCCGCCCGATTGCGATCGAGCTGCCGCCGGTGATCGAGCTGAAGGTGGTCGACACCGCGCCGATCATGAAAACCGCAACGAAAACGGCGAGTACAAAACCGGCCAAACTATCGAACGGGGTGACCGTTCAAGTGCCGGAGTTTATCTCGCCGGGCGAGAAGGTGCGCGTTGACCCGCGGTCGGGCGAGTACCTGGAGAGAGCGAAGTAAGTTCGGTGTAGCGGTAGCAGGTGACGAGATGATCGTTCACCATGCCCACCGCTTGCATGAACGCGTAGACGATCGTCGGTCCCACAAATCGAAAGCCGCGTTGGATAAGCGCCTTGCTCATCGCGATCGATTCCTTGGTCTCGGCGGGCAGGCGTTTCAACGTTTTCCAGGAATTGACCTTGGGCTGGCCACCGACGAACTGCCAGAGAAACTGATCGAATGACTCATCCGCGTCTTTCATCTTGAGGAAGGCGCGGGCGTTGCCAACCGCGGACTTCACCTTCTGCTTGTTGCGCACGATGCCCGGGTCGCGCAGGATCTTCGCGATCCGCTTCGCGTCGTAGCGCGCCATCTTGTCGGGATCGAAGCCGTCAAAAGCTTTTAGAAACGCGTCGCGCTTGCGCAGAATGATGGCCCATG
>DATFVZ010000351.1:0-2982 GCA_035259785.1 Gemmatimonadales bacterium | reverse complement strand
CACGACGGGGCCGTACGCGATTGTGCGGCATCCGATGTATGCCAGCTCGTCGCTGTATGTGCTGGGGATGCCGCTGGCGCTCGGCTCGTGGTGGGGATTCGCGGGCTTCGCCCTCATGCTGCCGTTCTTGATCTGGCGGCTAGTCGACGAGGAGCGCCTTCTGGCGCGCAGCCTCCCCGGCTATCGGGAATACCAGGAGCGCGTGCGCTATCGGCTCGTGCCGGGGATCTGGTGATCATCCGGAGCGGCGACGCTGCTCTGCGGCGAGCCGCACGGCCTCTGCCGTCAGATAGTTTCGTTCGGGAGTGCTCAAGGCCCGTTCCGCCGCCGCTCGATAGGGTGCGATGGCCTGACCGAAATCTCCCAACTTCCGGGCAGACGGGTGTAGGGGCGAAGGGCGAAAATCGTCATTGTCCGCCACAGCGCTGCCCCACGGCCGCAACCAAAGGGGCGCCGCGGCTGCTAGACAAGAACTGCGGAGAAGTTGGCCGAGAGACTCTATCTTCCTGGCTGTACGTCGAAAGCGATGAGCCGCTGCAAACGCCGGGTGGCCCGATTGCACTGCCGCCAATCACCGAACGGCCGTCACGCCTGGCCTTCATTCAATTCGAAGAGCCCTAGTGTTGGCGTCGGGACAATCGCGGCCATTTCCGCTTTTCGCCGATAATTGCCTTTGGGCTCAGCCAGCCTAAGCTGTCGAAATCAGGAGGTCCGACGATGTCGCTCGCGCTCTACGGTCATCCCTTCTCCTCGTACACGCAGAAAGTGCTGATCGCGCTGTACGAGAACGGAACCACCTTCGAGTTCCGCAGTCTAGGGCCGGATACGCCGCAACATTCGGCCGAGTGGCTCAAGCGTTGGCCGCTGCGCAAGTTCCCGTTGCTGGTGGACGGCGAGCGCAACATCGTCGAGACCAGCATCATCATCGAGTACCTGCAGCTCGCGCATCCCGGGCCGGTGCGCCTGCTGCCCGCGGACCCGATGGCTGCGCTGGACGTGCGCTTCCTCGACCGCTTCTTCGACCTGCACGTGATGGAGGCGATGCAGATTGCGGTAGACAGTGCGCTGAAGCGGGTCCCGGTGAAGAGTGAGGAAGGACTGGTCCTCGCCAGGGAAAGGCTGGAGCGCGCCTACGCCTGGCTCGAAGGACAGCTTGCCGGCAGAACCTGGGCGGCTGGCGCGGACTTCACGCTGGCAGACTGCGCGGCCGCGCCCTCATTGTTCTACGCGGACTGGACGCACCGGATTTCGGAGGTTTATCCAGTGCTACGCGCCTACCGCGCGCGGTTACTTGCCCGCCCATCCTTCGCCCGGGCGGTGGAGGAGGCGCGGCCGTTCCGGCCAAACTTCCCCCTGGGAGCGCCGGATCGGGATTAAGGTTACGTCAGCCAATGACGCGCCGGGCAGACGGTTGGTAGGGCGAAGGGCAAATCGCCCCTTGAAGCCTATGTTTGCATCGGCACCTTCGGATCGCCCGGCGGCAGGAAGTAGGCGTGGAAGGAGTGCGCGAAGCGCCCCTCGACCGTGCGCCCCGCCCCGACCATCGCCTGGGCCCGCGACCACCGGACTCTGGGATGACACCCCTTGCCAAAGGACGTGGCGTATATCCCGCGCTACGCCGCCGTGTCAGCGACGGCCAGCCGAGGATGCCGGCCGTCTCGAAGAGGCCATACTTGGCGCGGACAGAGCCTCGCATGCAACGGGCCCGGTGCCAGGATCACCGGTGAAATGCAGCGCGACAGTCGACGCGGCAGCCCTTTCGTTCAAGCGAGAGAACGCCCCCGCGGGTAGGATGCCGGCCCAGGAGGGTCCTCATGCCGACCTATCGAACGACGTGCAAAGTCGGCGCCTGCGAGCCGTTCTGCGGCCTCGAGGTCGACGTTCAAGACGGCCGCATGGTCGCTGTTCGCCCCGATGCCGAGCACCCCGTCACCACAGGGTACGCGTGTATCAAGGGCATGCACGTCCCGGACTACCAGAACGACCCCGACCGCCTGCTTCATCCCCTCCGACGAAGCGGGTCCGGTTGGGAGCGGCTGCCATGGGAGACGGCTATCCGTGAAATCGGCCGGAGACTCCGTGCGATCCGGGACGCATGGGGGCCGCGCTCGATCGCCACTTACTGGGGGAACGCCGCGGACAGCGTGAGCATCAGCCTGGCGAACACCTTCTGCCACGCTTTCGGCTCGCCCCATTCCTTCAACGTCCTCTCCCTCGAGTACACCGACCGGGGAGCGGTCGCAGCACGCGTGCTCGGGAATGAGAACCTGATCCTCCAGCCCGACGCCGGCCGCGCGAAGTTCGCGCTGCTCCTCGGGACGAATCCGCTCGTGACCAACGGCATGACGCTCCTTCAGCGCCGCCCGCGCATCGCCGCCGACATCAAGGCGATCCAACGCGCGGGCGGGAAGGTGGTCGTGGTGGACCCGCGGCGCACCGAGACAGTGAAGGTCGCCGACGAACACGTGCCGATCCGGCCGGGGACGGATCTCTTCCTTCTCGTCGGGATGATCGGGCGGATCATCGAGACCCGTCGCCACGATCGTGCATTCGTCACCCACCACGTGAACGGATTCGAGGCCTGGGAGGAGTTCGCGCGGCGCATCGATTTCGATCGTGTAGCCGAGGTGACGGGCTTGTCGCGCGGGCTGATCGACCGGCTGGCCGATGAGTTCGCAGCCGCAGACGCCGCGTTCGCGACGACCCGCGTCGGCGTCCAGACCTCACACAACACGACGCTCACGGAGTGGGCAGTCATGACCCTCAACGCCATCACGGGCAATATCGACCGACCGGGCGGTGTTTACTTCAATCCCGGCGCGATCGATGTTCCGGCGCTCATCGAGCGGTTCAGCCGCCGCAGAAACCCGGCGCCCTCCCGCATTGGCGGATACCCGCAGATCTTCGGCGGTCCGCCAGCGGCGGTCTTCGCCGACGATGTGCTCTCCGATGCCCCGGACCGCATCCGTGCCCTCGTCGTGG
>DATFVZ010000350.1:0-4321 GCA_035259785.1 Gemmatimonadales bacterium | reverse complement strand
CCGCGCCGTATCGGGCGTGTCGATCAGCTTCTCCATGCGCAGCGTGGCCTTGTTGGCGAACGGCGGTGTGCTGCTCGCCGTGGGGAGAGTCGAGTAGACGGCGAACACCGAGTCGGCATGGCAGTTCGGAGTACCCGACGTGACCCGGCACACGGACGCCACGTACTGCGGCCGGTCCGAGAGGTCGTACACCTTGATTTCTTCGCGGATTGGCGCGGTCAAGACACGATAGGTCTCGATCAAATAGTCCGGCAGGTCCTGCCGCCACGCCAAGCGCCGGATCCCCGCACGCACGTCGATGATGGAGAGCTCCACACCGCCCGAGTTCGCGACGATAATCGAGTCTTTGTAGTTGCCCAGCGTATCCAGCGGCCACAGCGCGATGCCCCACGGCTGGGGGCCGGCCGTCGGGATTCCGGCCGCGACAAACGCGGTGTTCGCGACCTGGAAGATCTCGACACGCCCCAGCGCCGGGTTCGTCAGGTAGAGGCTGCTGTCGTTCCCGTTGAAGATCGCGTCCGCGATCTTGCCGCCGAACGGCAGGGGCCGCGTGACTCCCGCCACGACGATGACCGTGTCGATGAGCGCCATCGGCGCCGGATGCGGGACCACTGTGGCCGGGGCGCTGCCGAACCGCACGGGCGGGGTGGGGATCAGCGTTGTGCTGTTCGTGAAGTCGCAGTTGCGCGCGATCGCCGCGTCGCAGGCGTAACCCCGCACAACGATCGTACGTGGCAGCGGCGACAGACCTTGCAGGCCCAGTGTGAAGTGCCGCGTTACGTCGGTCAAATTCCCGGCTCCGACGTAGACGCTGTCGAACTTCATGAGCACGTTATTCGTATCAACCCGGAAGCCCATCCACGCAACCGCGCTCGGGTCCTGGGCGCGCACGTGGATCGTGTCGTCCACCTCGACACGGTCGCCGATGCGATGCGCGACCACCGGGACCTGGTTGTCCGTGGCGACCGATTGAATGGTCACGGTGATGACGTTGGTGAAGCCACGCCGGCCGGCCGAGTCTTCCGCAAAGCCCGCGACGTTGAAGGTGCCGCTCGAGGGCACGACCACCACCGTGTCGACGTACTCCACGGAATCCGCGAACGGCGGCGTGAGGACGACCGAGTCGTTGGGCGGCGTGGTCGGGTTGGTAACGCTGGTCGCTGGTGATACGAGAAACCCGATCTTCGCAATCCCCGAATTCTGGACGGCGATCACGTCGATCGGCAGGCCCTTCCCGGTCGAAGCCAGCGCGCCCGCCGATGGGACAACCAGCCGCACGCGCAGCGCCTGCACGTTCGACAGGAAAATGCTGATCGTGTCTTCGGCAAAGTTGCCCGCGCCGTCCGTCGCGCGTCCAATGATCTGAATGTCACCGCCGACCCCGGAGTTGGACCCGAAGGTCAGGGTGCGGGACACCGCATACGTCTTCACCTGACCCGTGAAGGTCGTGTCCGCGACGCCAATCAGTCCACCGCTGAAGCGCAGGCTGACGCTCTTGAGCGCGAGATTATCGATCGCCTGGATACCGAATTGCAGGCCGCTGGCGATGTCCTGGGAATCGCCCGCGGTTTTGACGAGCAGGATAGCCGGCGGAGTGACATCGCGCTGGATGCCGCCCGGATTGCGCGTTGTCTCGCACGCCCCGATGGCCAGGGCGAGCGCGCCTATCCCCCAGAATGCGGTGCCGCGTATAACCAGCCGCATATCAGCCTCTCCTACTGCGCGTCCCGCCCGCTATTGCCCGGTGGGCGAGACGAGATCGTCGATGATGTGTGGCGTGATCAGTATGAGCAGATCGCGCCGGTTTTCCTGCTGTTGTGTAAAGCCGAACAGCTTGCCCAGAATCGGCAGATCTACAAGGAAAGGGATGCCGGACTTGGTTACAGTGACCTCAGTCACCGTAAGTCCGCCAATTACGGCCGTTTCACCATCGTTGACCAGGATCTGATTGTCCGCTTGCTGAGTCTGGAAGGTGAACCCGATGTCCACCGACGCCGGCCGGACGTTCGAACGCTCGGCGTGCACTTCCATCAGGATCTGACGATTGGCTGTGACGTGCGGCGTGACCCGGAGGTTGATACCGGTCTGCTCGAACGACACGGTGGCCCGCGGGACGTTTTGCTGCTGGGCCCCGGCGGTGGCGGTCGAGCTGACGTCGATAATGCGGATCGGCACGCGATCGCCGACGAGAATCTCGGCTTCACGGTTATCCAACGTCGTAATCGTCGGCTCGGCCTGGATGTCGGCCAGCTCGACGCGCTGTAGCGCCTGCACGAACGTGGTGAGATCGAAGTTCCCGATCGCCGTCGAGAAAATCAGATCGAGCGCCGGATTGATGACCTGCTGGCCCGCGTTGCCGAGCGCCGACAGCGAGTTACCACCCAGCGCGACGATGGTTTCGTTCGGCGCGAACGTTTCCGTCGGCACGAGCGCGTCGGGAACGCCGTCGAGGTCCGTATCGACGGGCTGCGCCGAACGCGGATCGGGCCGCTGCACGAGCCGGTTGAAGAATTGATTGGTCGTGCCGAGGTCGTACTTCACACCCAGCTCTTCGACATCCGTGCGATCGACGAAGATGATCTTCGCCTGGATCGACACCTGCGGCGTGCGCAGGTCGAGGCCCTTTACGAAGTCGACGACATCATCGATCCGTGAGCTGACCTCCGTGATCACGAGCGCGTTGCTGGTCGAGTCGGCGACTGCCTGGCCGCGCTTGCTGAGAATCGATTGCACCGATGGGACGAGCGACGTCGCCTTGGCGTAGTTGATGCGCACCAGGCGGGTCGTGATTGGGACGGTGGAGTCGGCCCGCGCGAGCTCGACCTTGCTGACGACGTTGAGAATGCCGCCGGGCAATGTCTGCACGGCCAGTCCCTGAGACTCGAGCACCGCGTTGAGCGCGAGGTCCCACGGCTGATTCTTGATCTCGGCGGTGACGTTGCCCTTGACGTCCTTGGCGAGGATGATCGTGCGGCCGCTGAAGGCGGCGAATCCGGCGATCACGTCCTCGATCGACGCGTTGTCCCACTGCACGGTGATCCGTGGCGCCTGCGACTGCGCGGCCTCGGAGCGATGTACGGCGAGGTACTCGTCGATCGACATGGAGCGGCCCAGCGAGGGCGTCGTGACACGCGCCGCCTGTTCCGGTCCGCCCGTGACCGCTGGCGGCGGAACCGGCGCCCGTGTTGCCACGGCCACCGGCGCGACCGATCGACCCGTACGGCTCGACCACGCTGCGAAGCTCGTGCGCTCGCTGCCGATGCGCACGCGCACCTGTCCGCCCGCGCGGTCGATCTGATAGTCCTTCAGCGCATCGAGGTCGATCACGACACGAACAACGTCCGGCTTGAATTGCCCGTACCGGATGTTTCGCACGCCGCCACGGTTCAAGCCATCGTACATGGCCGCGGGCACGGTGAGCCGTGTCCCGACCAGGTCAATGACGAGGCGCGAGGGGCCGGTGAGGGTGAAATCATTGACCTGAGCGGCTCCTCGCAGGTCGATGACGATCTCGACCTGGCCGCTGGCCGGCTGCACGCTCACGCCCCGGACTTCCCCGTCGCGAACCGCCGTCCCGGCAAGGGCCCCGGGAACGGCGGCCGCGAACAGGGCCGCGAGGATCAACAGAGCCTTCATGGCGTTTCCCCTTGCTTGGTGAGCGACAGGGTCTCCTGCCGCTCGAAGCCGAATTCCTGCACGGTGAACACGACCTCGCGCGGACGGATCTGCGTGACCTTCAAGCGCCCGACGATGTCGCCCGTTTTCACGCGATAGAGGCGACGGTTGGTGATGTCACGAAGCACCGCGACGCTGCGCGCGGCGTACCGCCCGTCGTAGACGATGGTCGTCAGCTTCAGGTCGGAAATCAGCGGCCGCACCTCGCCCGACCTGAGCAGCGACATAAAGGGGTCGCGTCCGCCGCCTTCGTACGCGAACACCTCGCGCTGCAGCGTGGCCGCCGCCACCGTGGTGGTGTCTCCAGTTCCCTCGCGCTGCTGTCCCATCAGTGCCGCGGGAATCGCCGCGCTCAACACCAGGGCGAGACTAATTGGACGCACGCGCCGGCGCTCCTCTCGTCGGCGTCGCCGACGCGGTCGTCGACTTCACGAACGTGCGGATCGCGAACTCCGCGAGCAGTAAGGACCCCGCCGTGTCGGCGAGCAGCTTCTGCGCGGCCGGCGACGCCGCCGAGAGTGTCACTTCTTGCGGGACGACGATGCGGGGCAGCGACGCGATGTCGGCCAGGTACTCGCCCAGCTGGTCGTAATGGCCGTACACCTCGAGCCGGTAGCGATAGGTGTCGAATGGCGAGCCCGGCTCG
>DATFVZ010000349.1:0-5147 GCA_035259785.1 Gemmatimonadales bacterium | reverse complement strand
AAAGTTCGTGATCCGTCCCGTCAGCACGACCCTGAGCTCTGCCGAGCGCCCTTAAAGGGGGGGCTGGCGCTTGAAACGGATATCCAGGGTGCGCTGAGTATTGACCGTAGCCCGCTTGCCTCCGTAGCGATACGTGGTGATCGCGATCAGCGAATCCTGAAGCGGGACCCCCGGCGCGATGTTGCGAAACCGCGTCAGAAAGGTTATCGAGCGAACATCCGTCAACTCGGACCGCTCGGGCCGCGTGAGCGACGTTGCCGTGTAGCGTAGCTCGTACGTGACTGGGTGAAGATAGGCGGAGCCCGCCATGTCAGCAGTCCCGATTCGCTTCGCCGGCTGAAAGTCGATGCGCACCAGCGCCTCTCCGTCTATCGTGTCCGCGCCCGCTAACCAGAAGCAATGATTCTTGATGAAGCTCGCATTCCCCAGGTCCTGCAGGCCGGCGGTGTGGATGATGAGCACATTCGCCGGATTCCCCCACGGTCCCCATGCAGGCTCGACAACTCTTCCGACTTGGTAGAAACGATCGTCGTGGCTGGAGAAGCGCAGTTTCTGAACTTCCGGTTTTCCCGTGTCGCCGCGTTGATACACGGTTCGGTCGGTCAGCTCGAGCGTGTACTGGAATGGATACGATTCGGCGAGCAGCTCGTAGCGGCGCGCGTTTTCCCGAAGCTGCTCGAACACAGCGAGCAACATCACGTCGCTGGAATCGGGCGGACCGGGATTCGTGCATGGCAACGCCGCGATGGTGACCGGCGGCAGCTCGATCGCAAGCGGCCGTAGCACGATGCGCACGGTCGTCGGGCTGTCGTTCCGGGTGACGATTGGTGTGTCCACCGGCGTGTACCCGATTTGGCGGACGCTGAGGAGATACGAGCCGGCGCTGGTCCCCGCGAATTCGAACATCCCTCGCGCATCGGTGAACTGCTTGTCCTTGTGGGGATACAGCGTGACGATCGTGTAGCCGAGCGGCTGGCCAGTTGAAGCGCTCGTGACGGTGCCACGAAGGTCGCTCTGGGCTAGCGCGACCCCGGTCAGGGACGGCAACAACAATAGCAAATGTCGAACGTCCATTTCACCTGCCGATCCGCTACATCATATACACCGGCGGCTCATTGCGTTTCTCGGACCCGCGCCGGCGAGGAGGAGCAAGAGAAGACTGCGGAGCGGTTTCGCCACGAACGGCCATACGTACTTCCATGGCCAGCTCTGACGCCGAACCTCAACCCAGGCGCCGAATGTCGGGGTGATGGTTGCCTGAGCCTTGGCCAGATCGTGAGCCCGTTCTTCCCGTAGCACCTGCGCCGCCTCCTCGCCGAGACGTGTCGCCTCCCCCAACATGCTGTTCTGCAAACGCAGCTGCTCTTGCTGGTCGCGCCGATATGCGGTGATTATGCTCTCAGATTCCGCGACGAGGGCTTCAAACTCCTCGGTGCTAACCACTCTCCCAGTGGGTTCCCCGGCAAGGTCACGCCGAATCACGCAGAACAGCTTCTCCTGGCGCGGATCGTAGGCTCGCAGGCTCGTATTCAAAAACATGCCCAGCGGGTCGGCAACGTATGGGGAAAAGGCCGTGGTAATGCGGCTTCGGAGATCAAGGCGCAACTGGTCGGCCGAAAGGACGCGAGGCCGCCTCGTTGGCTCCTCGGGAGGCCAATCACTGCCCGCGCAGCCCTGGATAGGCGGTCGGAACTGCGCCGCAAAGTCTCGAAAGTCCCGCTCAAACGCTTCGAGCTCCTTGAGCCGATGGGCGTTAGTCGCAATCTCCACTCGCAGATTGGCAGCATCGAAGCGCTGCTGCATCGCGCGTAAGGCAGCTTCCGATCCCCGCTCTGCTCGCACCTCTTGCACACTCTGAACCTTCACGGAGTTGACCCGAGCGTCAACGGTACGGCGATGTCAGCAGGGGGTCTGCGGCTCTACAATACCTTTGGGTTGAGCTCGATTGCTGTAGGGCAGGACGGGTTTTAAAGCGAAGCCCCAGTGCCCGAGGAGAGAGTCGAACTCTCACGGGGTTGCCCCCGGGGGATTTTGAGTCCCCTGCGTCTGCCATTCCGCCACTCGGGCCAGGATGCGAGCGGCGAAATATACGCCAGCTGCCAACCCCTGCGGAGTAAAGAAGGGGCGCAGCGTCTTGCGCCCCTTCTGTTGCGTCTGCGCCCTTCTCTCTTAGATCCCCCTGCGTCGTCCTCCAGACCGAGGCACTCGGTCGAGTCCATAGCCTTCACGACCCGCTTCACGACCCCGCCGCTGCGCCCGCATCTCGTCGACGCGAATCATGAACTGTTCGCGGATCTGCTGGTAGCGGGCGCGCTGCACGGGCGTGAGATACCTCGACATCTCTTCGTCTTGATCCTGTTCTAGTTTGAACAGCTCGGCGCGGCCACCGCGGATACCGGCCATCAGCTTCGTCACGCTGTCGGAGTTTGCCGCAACGCCCGGCTCCATCTGATCCTCCAAGGCGCGACGACGATTCCGCTGGTCGATCATGATGGACCGGCGCAATGTGCTGAATTTCTCCTGACTGGCCCGGAGCTTCGTGCCCTGCTCCGGCGTCAGATTGAGTTCCTCCTGGACATAACTCGTGAACCGCCGCTCGATCTCTTGACGCAGCCGGCCGACTTCCAACGTGTCGTCGCGCTGCTGGGCGCGCACAGCTGGAACGAGCATGACGACCAGGGCGAGTACCCACAGACGTTTCATCTTCTATCCCTCCAAAGAACGCAGGACCGCACGGAGCTCCTGCGCGTCGAGTTCGCGTAGATCACTGCTGTCCGACACCACACTGTCACTGCCGAGGATCTCATCGAATTGCACCAGCACAGCGCGAAGCTCCTCGGCGTTAAGATCGCCCAAATCGTCGGCGACGAGGTGACTGTGCTCGTTGCCGGAGTCGACCGGGACGATCCGTCGCACCGCGATCGCGCCGCCGATGAGCAGGACGATCGCGGCCGCGATCCTCAGCCAGTGCTCCGCGATCCATGTTCGTCGCGCTGCGGGCCGCTCCCGCAGACCCGCCAGCACCTTGCGCGCGGTAGCCTCGACATCGAGCCGCTCGGCCGCCGATGCGCCGAGCCGCTTGGCCAGGCTTTCGAGTCTCGCGTCGCCGTTTTTTGCGTCGTTCACGTGAAGATCTCCTTTAGTCGCCGCACCGCGTGATGGTAATGCACGCGCGCCGCTCCGGGAGTCGTCCCCAATGCCGCTGCGATCTCCTCGTATTCCATCCCCTGCTGGGCGCGAAGGAGGAACACCTCGCGCTGCAGTCTGGGTAGCATTTTCACTCCGGCCGCGAGCCGCGCCTCGGCTTCACTCGCGACCGCCTGTTCGTGCGGGTCGCCGCTCGCATCGCGAACGCTTTCGTCGAGTGGCATCACTTTACGCCGAGCTGCTCGACGCCCGTAGTCCTTCAACACGTTGCCGCCGATCGTGAGTAGCCAAGTCCGGAATTGACATTGCCCGCGAAACCGATCCACAGCCCGAAACGCTCGGATGAACGTCTCCTGAACCAGGTCGTCCACTTCGGCATCGGGCGCACCAGCGCCGGACAGGTAGCGCGCGAGCGGCCGGGCGTGACGCCCGACGAGCTCGGCCGCTGCCCGCTCATCCCCGCTCTGCCACGCGGCAATGAGCGCGGCGTCGCTCGGTGCGGTGATTACGTGCGGTTGGGCCATCGGGCTCCGAAGGTGGACGTGACAACTACCGGAATATTAAGAGCTAACCACGAAACACCTTGTCCTGCTTCGAATCTGGCGCTAGCTTCGAGTTCGAACAAACGTTCGAATCCCATGCGACCGTACGACGAGCGTCTCGACCACCTCCTTGCCCGCGCCGCCCGGGTCTTTGCCGACAAGGGCTACCACCCCACCACCATGCGTGATTTGTCCGCTGCCAGCGGGATGTCGCTGGCCGGGATGTACTACTACGTCCGCGGCAAGGAAGACCTGCTCGCGCTCATCCAGGAGCGCTGCTTTACGCACGTGCTCGAGGGCGCTCGGCAGGCGGTCGCGAAGGCAGCGGACCCTCAGCAACGGCTCCAGGCCTTCATCAAGCATCACGTCGCGTTTTTCGCCGAGCACATGGCGGAGATGAAGGTGCTGTCACATGAGGCGTCGACCAAGAGCGTCAGTGCCATCAAGCGGCGGTACGTCGATCTGTTGGAGACCATCCTGAAGGCCGCCGCGCCGGAGCAGGCCGCGGTCGATCGTAGCGCGGCGACTTACATCCTGTTCGGCATGATGAACTGGATCTACAACTGGTATGACCCAGCCGGTGAAATCGATCCCGATCGGCTGGCCGATCTCATGGCGAGCATTTTCCTCGGCGGCTTCGTCGAGACTCACTCGGAGGCTAAGTAATCCATGGCGACAATGACTGAACCGCAGGTGAAGACTCTCGTCCAATATCGCACGGAGGATGGCCTTGCGATCCTCGAGCTCGACGATCCCCCGGCCAACACCTACACATATGAAATGATGCGCCAGTTGGACGATGCGATTCTCAAGGCGCGCTTCGACGACGCAGTGCACGTGATCGTGATCCGCGGCAAGGGCGACAAGTTCTTCTCGGCCGGCGCGAACATCGGCATGCTGAACACCGTGACGCCCCGCTTCAAGTACTTCTTTTGTCTGCACGCAAACGAGACGCTCAACCGTCTGGAGCAGACCCCGAAGCTCACCATCGCAGCGCTGAACGGACACACGGTGGGCGGTGGTTTGGAGATCGCGATGGCGTGCGACGTCCGACTGGCGAGGGAGAACGCCGGGAAAATCGGTCTTCCTGAAGTGAACCTGGGCGTCCTCCCGGGCACTGGTGGCACGCAGCGACTGGCTCGCATCGTCGGCAAGCCGCTCGCTATCGAGCTCATGGTCAAGGGTGAGCTCTTCTCTTTTGACCGTGCCAAGGAAATCGGATTGGTCAATGAGATTTTCGATTCCAAGACCTTTTGGGAGCAGGTCCTGCTGTACGCCAAGCAGTTCTGTCCGCCGCACAAGGCGTCCAAGGCCGTCGGGTTGATCAAGCGCTCCGTGCAATCGGGAGCCGAGGTGCCGTTCGAGTCCGGTCTCGCAATCGAGCGCGAGCTGCAGCAGCAGCTGTTTCAGAGCGAGGATGCCAAGGAAGGAATCGCAGCGAATCAGGAAAAGCGGATG
>DATFVZ010000348.1:0-9304 GCA_035259785.1 Gemmatimonadales bacterium | reverse complement strand
GTCTCCTCGAAGAACGGACCATCCAAAGGATCCGGTTTGTCAAAGATCGCGAGCGTCTGCAGCCGGCGATTCATCAGGAGTCCTTCGAGAGCGACTTCGTAACCGGGGATGAATTCCTCGACCAGAAACTGCCACGATGGCTCCCCGCAGGCTGCAGCGTCGGGCTCGGCCAGGATCCCGCGCAAGCGGGCATGCGCCGCGAGAAAGTCGTTGGGATTGTCGGCGCGGATGACACCGCGCGACGCGGAGAGCCGCAGCGGCTTGAGCACGCAGGGGTATGCGATCGACTCGGCGATTTCCGCCGGATCCTCATCGAGCAGATGAAGCGCAAAGCGTGGAATGGGAACGCCGCCGTCCGCCAGCAGCTGTCGCTGGCGATGTTTGTCCCGTGCCGCCACGGCTGCGTGAACGGGATTCCCCCTGAGCTTCAACCGTTCGGCCACGGCAGCGGCAACCACCGCCGTGTCGTCATCCACTCCCACGACGGCGTCGATGGGTTCCTGGCGCGCGAAACCTCCCACTGACTCGGCGGCCCGCTCGGGGTGCTGGAAATCAAGGGTCACGAGGCCGGTAGGATTCGCCGCCTCGAGCGTGCTTGGCCGCTCCGACGCGACGGTCAGCTCCACCCCGATCTGCCGCGCGGCCTCGACGAACGCCGCGGTGCGGTAGGTCGTCGTCGGAAGCAGCAGCAGCAGGCGGGCTATTTCTTGGAAGCCTGAAAGTAGGGGTTGGCGCCCGACGTGTGGTCGGTGATGTCGACGATACCGCGGACCTCCGGCACGAGCTGCGCCAGCATACCCTCGATGCCCTGCCGCAGGGTCACATCCGCCATGCCGCAGCCCTGGCAGCCGCCGCCCATGCGCAGCATCACCACCGCGTCCTGGACGTCGATAAGCTCGACATGCCCGCCGTGCCGCGCGACCATCGGGTTCACTTGCGAGTCGAACACCTTGGCGACCTGCTCGTACAGCGCGTCGTCGCTCACGGCGCCCGGCGGTTTGGGACTGGCTGTAACCGGTGGTACGGCGGCGGCGAGGCTCGCGCGGATGGCAGCGCCGATCGATTTTCCGACCGCCTGCCACGGCGCTGCCGATTGTTTTACCACCGTTACGATGTTGCCCGAGACGATTAGCTCGCTGACGGCAAGGCCCGGAATGGCGAAGATGGCCTCGGCGAGCGGCGAGCCCTTGGCTTCCGCAACCCCCGTAAAGCGACGCACCCCACCCGCAAGCACCGGCTCGTTCACCACGAACTTGCAGCGCTGATTGTCGATGGGCTCGGCGGTTATGCGAATCTCGTTCCCGTTGGTCATGTCGTCACGAAATCCGGGACACGTCTGCCGTCACGTTTCCCGTTTCCCGTTGCTCCGTTCTCATTTCTTTCGCGGCCTCGACCATATTCCGTAACGCCGCCAGCGTCTCGTCCCATCCCCGGGTTTTGAGCCCGCAGTCGGGATTCACCCAGATCTGCGCGTCGTCCAACACGCGGCGCATGCTCGTCAGCGCCGTGGTGATCTCGCCTGTCGAGGGCACGCGTGGCGAATGGATGTCGTAGACCCCAGGTCCGATCTCGTTCGGATACTTGTACTGCTCGAATCCCTCCAGCAGCTCCGAACCCGAACGCGCGTTCTCGATCGAGATGACGTCGGCGTCCATGCGCTCGATGACGCGGAGCACGTCGTTGAACTCGCTGTAGCACATGTGCGTGTGGATCTGCGTCGCATCGCGCACCCCGGCGGTCGCAAGCCGGAATGCGTCGACGGCCCACGTCAGATAGTTCGCCCACTCCGACCGGCGCAGCGGCAGACCTTCGCGCAACGCCGGCTCGTCGATCTGAATCACCCGAATGCCGGCGCCCTCGAGATCGATCACCTCGTCGCGAATCGCGAGCGCGACCTGCTTGGCGGTTTCCGAGCGCGGCTGATCGTTGCGCACGAAGGACCACTGCAGAATGGTCACCGGCCCCGTGAGCATCCCTTTGACCGGCCGTTTGGTGAGCGACTGCGCGTAGCGGCTCCACCGCACCGTCATGGCGCTGGGCCGCGAGACGTCCCCGAAGATGATGGGCGGCTTGACGTAGCGCGTGCCGTACGACTGCACCCAGCCGTGCTCGGTGAACGCAAAGCCCGCCAGCTGCTCGCCGAAGTACTCGACCATGTCATTGCGCTCGAACTCACCATGCACGAGGACGTCGAGACCGAGCTCTTCCTGGAGGCGGATCGTCTTACCGATCTGTGCCTCGATGAAGCGGTCGTAATCCTCGGTCGTCAGCTGCTTGTCGTTGAGCTTGCGCCTGGCGGCGCGAACGTCCGCAGTCTGCGGGAATGAGCCAATGGTCGTGGTCGGGAATTGGGGAAGGTCGACCTGTGATTTCCGACGTACGCCGTACGACGCACGACGCACGCGGTCTTTCTCAGTCACTGCGGCCGCCCGGCGCTGCACCGCGGCGTTGTTGATCCGCGTTGATGCTCGACGCGAATCCATGGCGTGGGTGCTGGCCTTGATCGCTCCTCGATCGTTACGCGACAGCGCCACGACCTCCTGCAGCTTTTGCTTGGCGAACGCCAACCAGCTCTTGAGCTCGCCGTCGAGCCTGGTCTCGAGATCGAGATCGAGCGGCGTATGCAGCAGCGAGCACGAGGGCGCGACCCACACGTCATCTGCCCCCACCTTTGCGATCGCACGATCCAGCAGCGCCCGCTGCTTCTCGAGGTCGGCGCGCCAGATATTGCGCCCGTCGATGACTCCCGCGGAGAGCACACGACCCTTCGGCCAGGCCGCGAGAAGTTTGTCGAGCTGCTCGGGAGCACGCACCAGATCGACGTGCAACCCGTGCACTGGTAGCGCGAGTGCCGCGGACGTGTTGTCATCCAGGCCCGCGAAGTAGGTCGCGACGAGCAGCCGGGCCTTACCCGTGCGCTTGGAGAGCTGGCTGTAGGCGTGCACGAACGCGGCACGCTCGGTTTCGGTGCGGTCGAGCGTCAGGGCTGGCTCATCCAGTTGGATCCATGTCGCGCCCGCCTCGCCCAGCTTGCTCAGGACCTCGGCGTACACCGGAAGCAACGCGTCGAGCAGCGACAGCCGGTCGAACGCGTCGCCTTTTGTCTTGGCGAGGAGCAGGAACGTGACTGGACCGATCAGGACGGGCGTCCCATCGATTCCAAGCGATTTGGCTTCACGAAACTCCGCGAACGGCTTGTGCGACGACAAGCGGAATACCTGGTCGCGTTCGAGCTCGGGCACGATGTAGTGATAGTTCGTGTCGAACCACTTCGTCATTTCCATCGCGGTGACATCGCGGCCCTTCCCCTGACTGCCGCGCGCCATCGCGAAGTAGGTGTCGAGATCGACCTCTTTTCCCTCCCATCCATAGCGCGGTGGAACTGCGCCAACGAGAGCGCATGTGTCGAGCATCCGGTCATAGTAGGAGAAGTCGTTGACGGGAATGCGATCCACGCCGATGTCGCGTTGCAGTTGCCAATGGCGACGTCGCAGCTCGGCACCGGTCGCGAGCAGCTGATCGAGTGCGACCTTGCCGCTCCAATAGCCTTCGGTCGCGCGCTTCAATTCGCGCGCGGCACCGAGAGGTGGGAAGCCCAAATTCGAGGCGATGGTCATATGAGGACGGGAATCTAACCCTTTCGGCAACCGATACGTACGGGCTCATCCATCCGAAAGTGTAGGCAATCCCGCGGCAAGGCAGGGGGCCGAGGGGCTGATGCCGGACTGGAGCTGCGACTCAGCGGTGAAACGCCGCTCTGGGGCCGGCTCGGCTACCGCATCGAGTCATCGCACGCCGACGCCTTACGCGAGACCGTCGAGTCGATCACGGTCTCGGTGATCTACGGATTCCGCAGTAACGCCAAATTCAGGGCAGCGGGGGGGCCAGCGGGCGTGGCGGCCGACCGTGGTCGGGCGGAGGACCGCGGTCAGGCGGTGGACCGTGACGCGCTTGCGCGGCCGCGGCGCGAGCGAGTCCCGCAGCCGCCTGCGCTGGCGTCGCACCCCGTGCCATCTCCGACTGGACGCGACCGGGTAGCGTCAACAACTCACCCGGAGCTTGTTGCGCGCGCAGCGACGAGCCCACCAGCCTGACGGTCTCTTCCCGCGGCACACCCATGGCGGCGAGCGTTCCCGCCACGCGCAGTCCCACGATGACGTCCGACGTCGGCCGACCTGTGCGCGCGAGCTCCCCAATGTCACGGCCCCGCAATCCGGCTGTGATCGCAAACCCACCCGCCGCGATTTCCAAAGTGTCGACCGGACTCGCGACCCCGGCGTCCCGCAGCGCGGCGGCTGCGCTATCGAGTTGAGCGACGACCCCGCGGATTGCGATCGCTACGCGGTCGGCGGGTATTGCCTTGGCGTTTCCTTCGATGGCCTTTTGAATCAGCGGGTCGACCGGCAAACCGCGGCTGGCGGCGGCGCCGCCCAGCTCCTGCACGAGCGCTGCGATCTCGGAAGGGACTCGGCCCGTCAGCCGCTCCCCGATCGTCTGCTGCGCGTCGAGCGTCGTCGCAAAGAGCGTGAGTCCCAGAATCATGCCGGTGCGCATCATAGGGTGAGCACGCTGTTGCGCCGTCCGAAGCCGTCGTCCACGGCGGGTGCAGCAGGATCCGGCACCCAGCGGGCGCCATCCACGACGAAGGCGTACTGATGTTCGCCCGGAGGGAGGGCGATTGTCGCGACCCACGTGTCGGCGGTACCGGAGCGCACCAGCGGCGTTGCCGACGGATCCCAGCGATTGAAGGTGCCCGCGACGCTGACCTGATGCGCGCCTGGCGCCACCAACACGAAGCGCACGGTCACGACCGTCGCGGAAAGAGTCGTCGGCGGTGTCGACGGTCGACCGAGCAAGAGCACGACTGCAGCGGCTATGGCTACAGCGGGCGCGAGCCACCAGAGTCTCCGGCGCCGGCGCTCGAGGGCTGCCATGACGCGCCACGTCACAGCCGGCACCGAGACCGACGCGCGATCGACAGCCGCCAGGAGGCGGAGCGCTTCTTCGCCCTCGGCGCGCAGCTCCGCCGGCAGGTCGGCAAGCGTCAGCTCGCCATCCAGCAGCTGCTTTACTCGAGGATCAAACTCGTGCTGCGTCATGCGTGGTCTCGCAATTGTTCGCGGAGCCTGTCATACGCGCGGTGCATTCGCATTTTGAGCGAAGGGACCGATGTATTCAAGCGTTCCGCAATCTCTATGTACGACAGTCCTTCTACGTGCTTCAACACAAACACCTCTCGCTGTTCGGCCGTCAGCTCCATGAGTGCCTTCTGCAGAGCTCGACGCCGCTCGGCCGTCTCCGTTCCGACGTCGGAACGATCACTCGTGGGCACCGCCGCTGCGGCATCGAGCGAAACCTGCGACCGGTACTTTCGCTGCTCGGCGAAACAGCGGTTGCGCAAGATGAGAAAGAACCAGCCGAGGAACTTGTTCGGGTCCTGGCATTGAGCGAGCTGATCGTACGCGCGCAGGAACGCATCCTGCACCGCGTCCTCGGCCGCGTCCGCCGACCCCAACATCCTCGCGGCGTAACGCGCGTAGCGGTCGCGATATCGCTCGACCAACACGGCGTAGCGCTCACGGTCGCCCGCAAGCACCGCCCGCACGATTTCGCCGTCGGAGCGACCCCCCGTCTCACCCTGCAACCGTTCTCCTCCGCTAAAGAGCGTCTATGCAGGCGGGGAGTAACGTTACCTCCCCCCGTCACCGGGCATCTTTAGCTCGGCCATGTCAGCCGTGCTAGAGCCCCAATCACCGTTTGTCCCCGATTCGACGCTGCTCGACCGCGTCGTCCGGCGCGACTCCACCGCTTTGATCGAGCTGCAGCGGCGCTATTGGAGCTCACTGTACGCCCAGGTATACGGTATGCTCGTGGACGCTACACTCTCGGAGTGGGCCGTGCGCGAAACGTTTACGCACCTGTGGTATGCGGCCGGGCAGTTTGCCGGCACGCGTACGGTCTCAAGCTGGTTGACTCGCAGAGCAAAAGAGCTCGCGTGGGCCGAGTTGGCACTGCGCGATCCTCAATACGCGACTTCAGGTAGGAGGATGGATGAAGCGGATCCTGATACTCGTTACGGCCGCGGTGCTGCCGTGTACACTCGCCGCGCAGGCGCCGGCACCGAACCCCCACGCTTCGGAGATAGCGAAGGCGAAAGTGGCGGCAGCGATGGCCCGGCGCACGACGAGAGTGCATGGTGAGGCTGTCGGACTCGATAATCGACCCGTAACGCCCGCGACACCCGCCACGCGGGCGACCCGAGCCACGCCGGCGGTGCCGAACCCCGATGGTGGGCCCGCGACGCGCGCGACCCCCGCTGTACCGGCTACGCCGGCTGTGCCGGCGTCACCTTCCAACCGGCCCGACAACCCCGGAGCTGGTCATGGTCGCCGTCCCTAAGTAGCGGCGGTTCTCGCTGCTGTATCTTACCGGTCCCATGCGCTTGGGACCGGTTTTCTTTTTCCCCGCGCTCGCGTTGCTCCCTCTCGGCTTGAGCGCGCAAAGCCAGGCCTCACTCGGTGTGGGCGCTGGGATTGTCCGGCACTCCGGCGGTTCGAGCTTCAGTGCGCTCATGGTCGCTCCCTCCGTTTTGCGGCTCTCCCCCTCTTTCTATCTGGGCGCCACGGGTGGCGTCTCCCTGCTCAAGAATGAGGTGTGGGCCGGCCAGGGTCGCGCCGATATCTGGGCTGCATTCCCCCGTCGCGCGAGCGGCTTTCGCGGCGCCATCAGCGCCGCGATTGGTGCAAGCACGCGATCTGATGCACTCGGCGCGGCATCGGCGACAGCGCTACTCGAGGGACTCTGGAACGGGGTTGGCCGGCATGGCGATGGGGGGGTTGCAGTCGGCGGCGGTTGGGCGAGTGGCGCGATTGAAACCGTGCCGGGTGTCGGCGCTTTGAGGCTGCGCGCGCGCAGCTGGTGGCAGCCGTCTGGCTGGCCGACGCAGCTGACCCTCACTGTCGAAGGCACGCGCTTCGAGGGCGCATGGTATACCGATGTGGTGGGCGGCGCCACGGCCGATCGCTCGCACTGGAATACGTCGCTGTGGGTCAGCGCGCGATTCAGCGACACGTATCAGTCCGCCTGGGCGGTGAGCGCCGTCGTCCAGTATTTCATCAAGCCGTCCATCGCGCTCGAGGCGGCGGGCGGCAATTACCTCAGCGATCCGTTTCAAGGGCTGCCCTCGGCGGGCTTTCTAACCGGCGGGCTGCGGGTCTACTCGCGCCGGCGTGTACAGGCGCACACCAGTCCAACGCTCCAACCGTTGGTCGCGCAGCGTCGGGGCGATTCCCTGGTGGTCAGGTTCCGAATGCCCGGTGCCACGAGTGTCGCGATCGCAGGAACTTGGAACGCGTGGACGCCACGCGCGCTGAAAGCCGTCGGTGACGGCGTGTGGGAAGCGGCGCTGCGTATTCCACCAGGCACCTACTACTTCAGTCTACTCGTCAATGGAAAAGACTGGGTCGTGCCCGGTGGAGTGGCGGTCGTGCCGGATGGTATGGGGGGCATGGTGGCGGTACTGACCGTGCTGTGACTTGCGGACTTACGGCCAATCCCATACGATGGCGGCGGCGTAAAGTCCGTGCTGTCTTCTCGTTCGAGGAGGTGGCGATGGGGAAGATCAACATGCCGAAGGTCGTCATCGGTGGGCTGATCGCTGGTCTGGTGCTAAATGTGGTCGACTACGTGATGTTCGGTGTGGTGTTTAAAGATCAGATGGCAGCTGCGATGCAGGCGCTCGGTAAGCCTCCCATGAGCAACGCTCAGATCCCTTGGTTCGTCGCCCTCGATTTCGTTGCCGGCATCGCCCTTGTCTGGCTCTACGCCGCGGTCCGGCCTCGCTTCGGTGCGGGTCCCGGGACAGCCGTCAAGGCCGGCGTGGCCGGATGGTTCTTGGCGGGCTTACTGCCGACACTGTTCATGTGGCCGATGGCGTTGATGCCACAGAGTCTCACCATCACTGCGACCATTGTAGCGCTCATACAGTGGCCGCTGGCGGCCGTGATCGGTGCGAAGTTCTATCTCGAAGGCGCCGGAGTGGGTTCGGGAGCTGGAGTGGGCGCGAGAATGTAGATCGCGAAGCACGGAAAGAAAAAACCGCCGGGAGGCATGTCGCCGCCCGGCGGTTTGTGTTTGCGCTCGCCTAGTAATTGAACCGCATCGTAACCCCGACCGTCCTCGGCTGATTCGTCAGGTAACCGACACGAGCGCGCCTACCGCGTTCGCGGTCGAGCGCCAGCAGCGCCACTTCATCCAGCAGGTTGTTCGCGTAGACCGCGAATTCCCACGTGTTCCGAGTGACGCCGGCACGGAGGTTCACCAGGCTGTACGCCGGCATCAGGGGATCAAAGGTGAACGTCGATTGCGTCAGCGGACCGCCGATCGTATTCGCCCCGAACGAGGTCAGGTCCACCGTGCCATACCCCGGGGCCTCATCGTCGATCAGCGTGTAGCGTGAACCCACATACTGATAACTGCCGGTCACGAATGCCCGTGCCCCGCCAGCCATGGGCCAGCCATACGTCAGCGCCGCCGTCCCCTGAGCCTTCGGCACGCCGGGTAAACGGTTGCCCGAGACGATACCCGGCAACACTGCCCCCGTCCCGTCGGTGAGCGTGGACTGCAACTTGCCGTCCGCGTAACTCGCAGAGACTGCGATATCGACGTTCGAGTTCGGACTGGCCGTAAACTCGACCTCGAGGCCCTGACTCCTGGACTTCGGCGCGTTCAGAATGAGCCGTGAGGAGCAGGATCCCGCCGTAACGGTCAGCTGCAGGTCTTGGATGTTCATGTAGAACGCGGACACGCTGAGAGAACCGCGGCCGCCCATCAGGCGCGACTTCGCCCCGACCTCGTAGTTCCACGCTTTCTCGTCCGTCCACGAATCATTCCCGCTGAACGTGATCGAGTCCTGAGTCGTGCAGGCAGGATAGTTGAGGGGGTCGTTGATCCCACCCAACCTGAATCCCTGTGCGGCTTGTGCGTTGAGCGTCAGCGATTCGGAGGCTCGGTAACTGACGATGACGCGGGGCACCACGCCGTCCGCCTTCGTGCTCCCGGGTTGCGACACGAGCGACGTGCCCGTGTTGTCGTTTCCGAAAATGCCGTCGAAGATCTGATCGCGGTCTTCGTCGAAGTTGTAGTAGCGCAGCCCGCCCGTAAGGTCGAACTGGCCTCCCGTCAGCGTGGCTTCGCCGAACGCAGCGACCTGCTTAAGCTTGTAGTTCAGATCGGACCAGAACAGGTGGTCCTTGGGAGCCTTGAGTCCGGTCGTCGGAATGTTGATTCCCTCAGCCGCCGCGCC
>DATFVZ010000347.1:0-2946 GCA_035259785.1 Gemmatimonadales bacterium | reverse complement strand
CGATCCGACGCATCATCGTGTGAAGATAGCTACGGACGTGGACCTCCGCCCATTCCACCCCGTCGGAAGACGAGAGGCTTGGGAAGCGAATCGAACTTGACCTGTTGGGCCGCCGTCAGGTTGGTGCGGATCGCCCCGTGCCACTGATCGGCCTCGGTCTGGAGTCCCTCCATTTCCACGCGGATGCTGTCGAAGCGGGCCCGTTGCTCAGGCGTCGGCTCCTGTCCCGGAGTAAAGCCCGAGGCCTGCATCTGCTGCCGGATGGCCTGGCGGCGCGCCGCCGCATCCTTCATGACGCCGTTCAATGCGGTGTAGACGGGCGTGATCTTCGTGCGCTGGGCGGCGCTGAGGCCAAGCGCCTGGCTGAGGGAGTCGATCGTCATCCAGTGATCGGGCGGCGGCTGGAAACGGCGCCGCGTGGTGTCCGGCACGGTGGGCGTCTGCGGCGCCTGGGCCGCCAAGACGGTGGTCAGCAGGCACATCGCGGCGAGTGACATCATCGAGCGCATCCTCAAAGCTCCGTCGGGGGTGTCTTCATTATAACGAGGCTTGGCTACACGCCGTTTGCCGACTACTTTCCGAGGCCCAAATGCGGGATCTGTCGCTGTCGCGCAGTCAGCTACTGCTCCTCGCCGGAACGGCCAACCGGCCCCTCGCTGAGGAGATGGCTCAGCATTTGGGACAGCCGCTGTGCGCGGTGACCATGCGGCGGTTTGCCGACGGCGAGATCTTCGTAAAAATCGACGAAAACGTTCGTGGACGGGATGTGTTCATCATCCAGCCCACGAATCCGCCGGCGGAAAACTACATGGAGCTGCTGCTGCTCATGGACGCCGCGCGGCGCGCGAGCGCGGCCCGCATCACCGCCGTGCTGCCGTACTTTGGCTACGCGCGCCAGGATCGCAAGGATCAGCCGCGCGTGGCGATCAGCGCCAAGTTGATGGCGAACCTGATCACACACGCGGGCGCCGACCGGGTGCTGGGAATGGACTTTCATTCCCACCAGGTGCAAGGGTTCTTCGACATTCCGGTCGATCACCTGTACGCGGCGCCGGTGTTCGTGAGCCACTACCGGACCAAGCAGCTGTACCAGCCGGTCGTCGTGGCGCCGGACGTGGGCTCGGCAAAAATGGCCCGCGGCTTCGCCAAGCGGCTCGATGCGTCGCTCGCGATCATCGACAAGCGGCGTCCGTCGGCGAACATCGCCGAAGTGCTGAACGTCGTCGGAGAAGTCGAGGACAAGGATTGCCTCATTCCCGACGACATGATCGACACCGCGGGCACGATCTCGGAAGCCGCCGCAGCGCTGAAACGGCTGGGTGCACGCCGCATCTTTGCGTTTGCGACGCACGCGCTGCTCTCAGGACCGGCGGTCGAGCGGCTGCGCGCATCGCCGATCGAAGAAGTGACGGTGACGAATACGATCCGGATTGGCGAGGAACGCCAGTTCGAAAAACTGAAAGTGCTGTCGATCGCGAGTTTGATGGCCAAGGCGATCGGCTATGAGCACTCCAATCAGTCCGTGAGTGCATTGTTTGATTGAACGACCGTAAAGGACGGAAGGTATGGCTCAGACAGTAACGCTCTCCGCAACGGCCCGCGAACTAACCGGCAAGGGTGCCGCGCGCCAGGCGCGCTTCAAAAAGCAGATTCCGGCCGTCATCTACGGCGCCGGACGACCCACGCAGCCGCTGATGCTCGACGCGTTAGCGCTCGAGAAGGCGCTCACCGGCATCGAGCCCGAGAGCACCCTGATCGAGCTCACGGTGGACGGCAAGAAGTCGCGTACGCTGATTCGCGAGATCCAGCGCCATCCCATTCGTCCCGACATCATTCACGTGGACTTCTACGAGATCCGCGGCGGCGAGAAGATCACGCTCAAGGTCCCCGTGCACCTCGTCGGCACCCCGGACGGCGTGCGCAACGCCGGCGGCGTGCTCGATCAGGTCACGCGTGAGGTCGAAATCGAAGTACTGCCCGAGAACATTCCCGACCGCGTCGAGCTCGACGTCAGCGCGCTCAAGATCGGCGATTCACTGCACACGCGCGATCTGACGATTCCCAACGCGGCGATCCTCACCGGCGCTGATCTGACGATCGCGACGGTGGTGCCTCCGCGCGCCGAGGAAGTCGCCGCGCCGACCGCCGAAGCCGCGACGGAAGTCGCCGAGCCCGAGCTCATTCGCAAGGTCCGCGAGGGCGAAGAAGGCGAAGAAGTCGAAGGAGCCCCGGCAGAAGGGAAAGCCGCAGCACCAAAGGCAGAAGAGAAAGAGAAGCCGAAGGGCAAGAAGGAAGAGTAGCCCCTGCGCGCAGTCGTCGGCCTCGGCAATCCGGGTCCGGAATACGCGGCGACGCGCCACAATGCGGGATTCCTCCTGGCCGACGCGCTCGCCGCTCATTGGCAGCTGCCGCCCTTCCGGCGCGCCGAGCGCGCGCGCGCGACCGAAGGGATGGTCGCCGGCGCGGCGGTCCGCATTCTCAAGCCCACAACGTTCATGAATCGCAGCGGCGCCGCGTTGGCGTCGCTGCGGGCCGACCCCACGTTCACGCCCGCGCGCGATCTGCTCATCCTCGTCGACGATTTTCAGATTCCCCTCGGCACGTTTCGGTTTCGGCCGGAGGGATCGGCGGGCGGACACAACGGTCTCAAGAGCATCGAAAGCGCCCTGCAGTCGCAGCAATACGCGCGGCTCCGCATCGGCGTCGGGCCTCTCCCCGAGGGGATCGGCGACTGGGCCGACTATGTCCTCAACAATTTTGAACCGGAAGAACGGGAGCAAGTCGAGTCGCTCATGCCGCAAATGATCGAGGCCGTCGAGAAGTGGCTTAAGAGCTGATGCTCCGTCTGGGAATTGTAGGTCTTCCAAATGTCGGGAAGTCCACGCTCTTCAATGCGCTGACGTCATCGAAAGCGGCAGCGGCTGAGAACTATCCGTTCTGCACCGT
>DATFVZ010000346.1:0-2073 GCA_035259785.1 Gemmatimonadales bacterium | reverse complement strand
GCGCGACGCCAGCTCGGCGATGTGCAGCTCGACGCCGATGAGCGCGTCGAAGTCGGTCTGGAGGATGAGCGAGACGTCGGGGAGTACCTGCCCTGGTCGCCCAGGAGAGAAGGAGCGCGCTCGACGCCCGACCGCGTCAGGACGAACACGTCGATGAGGCTACTCACGTCTTTGTCAAAGAGTCTCACCGTGTCTACCTTCATGGTCGTCTCCCTTCAGGGCGGCGACCAGCTCATACGGCGCGCCGGCCTTACGAGCTGCGCACGATGCTGTGCGAGGCGGCGCACCACGCGCACCGCCCGACCCACCCGCTCAATCCGCACTTTGCGCGGGTCACGGTGCGGCGCGGGTACAAAACCGCCGTCGTCGCGGTGGCCCACCGGCTCTGCCGGATCCTGTTTGCCATGTTGCGCGACGGGTCGGATTTCGATCCCGCACGCATCGGCGTCGAGGAAGGCCACTTCACGCGCGCCACGACCTACAAGTACCGGTTCACCCCGAAGCCAGCGGGGCGCTGCCTACCGCTGGCTGATCCACGAGAGGATCCCAACGAGCGACCACGAACGAGCGCGAGACCCCGTCTTGCCCCGTGGGCTCCAAGCCCAGGAAACCGTGTGGGGCCGCGCTCTCCGCACCGCAATGTGGGGCGCAACGACCCCCAATGGACGGCTGGCGATCGCTCGCCTGGGTCACCCGAACTTCAGAGGAGGCCGAAGACCGGAGTCCCAAGAGGACAGCACTTGACTCCCCGCCTTCATGGGGGGCAAGTCCACACCATCGGCATCGGCACTAGGCGCCTCGCCCGGCAGGGAAGGTGATCAGGTTCGGATCCTACTCGGTCTAGCGTCGACGTGGCGGACGCAACCCAGCCAGCGTGATCATTACGAGCCGGCGAACGGCCGCCCTGGAGGGCAGGCTGACGGCCGCTGCGAGCGCGTGAAGGCAATAGCCCGCCAGCTCGCCGGGCGGGACATCGTCCCGGACCTCCCCGGTCTTCACGCATTCGGTCAGCAGCTCACGGACCAGATTGCTGAGGTGCTGGTGCGCGCGTGCGACATGCGCGCCTCGATGCAGCAGCGCCGCCAGGTCGGTGCCCTGGTGTTCGTGGCGAATGAGCGCGTAGGTCTCTAGCACCGCCCTGAGCCGCTCGCCGGGATCGCCTCCCCCGTCGCTGAGCGCGGCAAGCTGCTCGAGATGACCGGCTATGTGTCGCTCGTGCCAGGAGAGCAGGATCGATTCGACGTCGGGGAAGTACTTATAGAGAGTCGCTCGTCCGATCCCGGTCTCCTCGGCGATCTGCGACATCGTCACCGCCCGCAGCCCATGCTTGGCAACCAGCCCCATGGTGGTGTCCAGAATCGCGTCGCCCACCTCCCGGCGGTGGGCCTCGATCGTTTGGTTCCATAGCTTCGGCACGCTCCGAATTATACGCGATGGCCGACATGGATACACGGTGGATTGACAGAGACACTGTGTATCGATAAAGTCGCCAGGTCTCGAGGCCGCGACGACCAACTCGACGATTGGAAGATGGTCCAACACCTGACCCGAAAACCCCGCCACGAGATGCTCAAGACCCATGTGCTCCTTGGGGCGGTTCTCGTGGGGTGCGCCGTCGTCCTGTTGCACTGGCCGGCCATGTGGCGGGCGATCGGCTCGGTCGCAGCAACCTCGGTTGCCCTCCACGCCGGGGTAGCAGTCGCCGTCCACATCGGGGTGGCGCTTGGCGGCGCCGGCATTCTGTTCGCGGCGCTGCGGTCTCACACACGCAGACGCCGCGACGACGGCGCAGCGCTGGGCGCAACGCTCCACGCGCCACGATTCTACGATTGGCTGGCGGCAGCGTACTGCCTCGGGCGCGAGACCCAAATGCGCGAGCGCACGCTCGACGTCGCGGGCGTTGGCGCCGGTGATCACGTGCTCGATGTATGTTGCGGCACCGGCACGCTCGCGCTCGCCGCGAAGCGGCGCGTGGGCGCGAGCGGCTCGGTACACGGTGTCGATGCCTCCGAAGAGATGATCGCGCGCGCGAGGACCAAATCAGCGCGCAGCCGCCTGCTGGTGGCGGTTGAG
>DATFVZ010000345.1:0-2363 GCA_035259785.1 Gemmatimonadales bacterium | reverse complement strand
GACCGTCCTCGCAGCGGATTTCGCCTTCCGGGCGGCGATCGCCAGCAACGACCGCCACACGGTGCTTTCGGCGCTGCACAACCACGGTGCGCGCATCGATGCCAGCGTGGTCATGCTGGTTTCGCTCGACAGCATGGTCATCGCCGATACGCAGCATCCGACGCTGCCGCCACGTCCGTTTCCTTTCTCGCCGTTGCTGGAGAACGCCGCGGTCTCGGACAAGGCTTCGGGAATCGTGGAGATGGCGGACGGCCAGCTCTACCAGATGGTCGTCGTTCCGGTGTTCGCTCCGGTGCCGATCGCGCGGATCGCCGTCGGCTTTCTGATCGACGGCAAGGTGATCCGCCAATTGAACGAGCTCACTTCGCTCGAAGTGTCCTTCGTTGCGCGCCGGGGAACCGCACCGTGGCGGGTGCTGGCTTCTTCGATCCCGGAGGAACTGCGGCCGACTTTGGTCCAGGGGCTGCCCCGGGACCGGGTGCGGGGAAACGTTGCGTTCTCGCTGGCCATGGGCGGTGCGGAGTACACCGGTCGGCTGACGCCGGTTGCGCATCAACAGAATGCCGAAATCATCGCCGTGCTTCAGCGATCGCTGAGCAGTGCGCTGGAGTACTTCAACAAGCTCGGTGGCACCCTGCTGCTACTCGCGCTTGCGACCATCGCGATCTCGATCGTCGGCAGCATCGTCATCGCGCGGGGGATCGTCAAGCCGCTGAACGCCCTGGCCGACTCGGCACGCAAAGTGCAGGACGGCGACTACACGACTGCGCTCGACATCCCGCAGCAGGACGAGATCGGCGCCCTCGCGACGGGCTTCAATCACATGCGCGAGGCCATCGCGGAACGCGAGGGCCAGATCCTCAGGCTTGCCTATCGCGACAGCCTGACGGACCTGCCAAACCGGGCCCTGTTCCAGGACCGGCTAGCGCAGGCCTTGCTCGCGGCCAAGCGGGCGCGGAGCCCGTTGACCATCCTCCTGCTCGACCTGGATCGCTTCAAGTACGTCAACGACACCCTCGGCCACCATGTCGGTGACGAAGTGCTCCGCCGGGTGGGTGCACGGCTCCATGACGCGCTCCGTCGATCCGACACGGTGGCGCGGCTTGGCGGGGACGAGTTCGCGGTACTTCTGCCGGGCGTCGGCGTCGACGGGGCGGTGGAGCTCGCACAGAAGGTGCTGCGTGCACTGGAGGATCCTCTGCAATTAGAGGGACAGGCGATCGACGTGGGCGCGAGCATCGGCGCCGCGAGCCATCCCGAACACGGCGAAGATGCGGCAACATTGGTTCGGCACGCGGACATCGCGATGTATCAAGCCAAGCGGGGCACGACGAGCTTCGTGACCTATGACGACAGCTTCGACCATCACCGCGAGGCCCACCTCTCCCTTCTGGGCGAACTGCGGCGCGCCGTCGATCAGAACGAGCTCCACCTCGTCTACCAGCCGAAAATCGACCTCGTGACCGGTCGGCCGAGCTCCGTCGAAGCGTTGCTGCGTTGGCAGCACCCGACGCGGGGTCCGCTGCCGCCGTCCGATTTCATCCCGTTCGCGGAGCAAACCGGCTACATCCGCGCGCTCACTCGATGGGTGCTCGAAAACGCCCTCGCACAAAGCAAGGACCTCACGTACCTGGGGAGGCGTCTCCAGGTGTCCGTGAACGTGTCGGCAAGAGACCTCGTCAACGCGGAGCTGCCCGCCATCATCGAGGAAGTGTTGCGCACCCATCGGATACCGGCCGGCGGTTTGTGCCTGGAAATCACCGAAAGCGGGCTGATGGAGGATCCAGCGAAGGGGCTCAAAACGATTCAAGCCCTGCGCGAACTGGGCGTCGGCCTCGCGATTGACGACTTCGGCACGGGCTATTCGTCGCTGGCATACATCAAGAACCTGCCGGTGCACGGACTGAAGATCGACCGGATGTTCGTGGCAAACATGGAAACGAATTCCCGGGACCACGCGATCGTCGCCTCCGCCATCGAACTCGGCCACCACCTTGGTCTGAAGGTCACGGCCGAAGGGGTGGAGAATCTCAAGCAGAAGGAGCTGCTGGGCAATCTCGACTGCGACGAAGGACAGGGCTACTTCTTCGGCAGGCCCCAGCCCGCGTGCGCGCTGAGAAGCTGGCTCAGCGGCCACGAGGTGCGGACCGAAGCCGTTGCCAACGTGGAGTGATGTGATGCTCGGCGGCCGCCGCCGACGCCACGCAAGCTGTTGAGATGGATGGGCCCGCCTGGATTCGAACCAGGGACCAAGGGATTCAGGTTGGTGCGGGTTTCCCCGCTCCCCGGACTATCTCATCGCCCACAGCATGACCTGTTACGGGCGTCGGGCGCTCGTGGGACGCTTATCGGATCGGCTCCTC
>DATFVZ010000344.1:0-2853 GCA_035259785.1 Gemmatimonadales bacterium | reverse complement strand
AGGTCTGGTCGCCCATCTGGAACGCCTGGACCTTCCACCCGAGCACGTCGCCGTAGAACACCTGTGCCCTCTTGGGGTCCTGGGAAACCAGCTCGAACCACACGAATTTTCCTGGAAGCGGCTTGCGATCGGACATGTCGTCTTCTCCCTCCGCCCTAATGTCGAACGAGCCCCCCCAGGATCGACACCCCGGCGACGCGCTCGCAACCCAGTTGGCGAGCCGGCCCGATCGCGAGCCGGCCGGCCGCCCAAGGGTCAAGCCGGTGGCGGTGCGGCATCGATGCACCGTCTCCGATGCAGCTGCCGGGGCTGGGTGTGGCGCTCGTACCCGGGCCGAGGCGCGTTTGGGGGAAACCGGCCCACCGCCTACCGGGGCACTGCGGTCCGCTGCTCACCGTCCACCAGTGGCTCTACGAGAACACCGACGGACGGATCGGTGCGACCCTCGGGGGTCGGCCGATGCTGCTCCTACGCACGGTCGGGCGTCGAACCAGGGAGCCGCGGACCGCCGCGCTGCTCTACGTGCGCGATGGGAAATCGTACGTGGTGATCGCGTCGAAGGGAGGCGCGCCGCAGCACCCGGGATGGTTCCACAACCTCGTGGCTGAGCCGAATGTCGAGGTCCAGGTTGGTCGTGAGCGGGTCCCTGTGCGCGCCCGGGCCGCCAAAGGCGAGGAGCGGGCGCGACTCTGGGCTCGTGCCGACGACGTCAATCAGGGCCAGTACACCATCTACCAGTCCCGCACGAAGCGTCCGATCCCGGTCGTGGTGCTAGAGCCACGCTGAGCCTCTTACGGAGGGGGGCGGCGCGCAGGCACACGAGCGGAGGGCTGATAGGCGCGAAGGGCGAATACCCCCAGCGTGCCTCCTTCCCGGACTGATCGACTGATCCACCGCGATCGTCCCTGGGGTATCCAGTCACGCGCGGGCCGCGAAAGCGGCGTTCTTCTCGATGGTTGGCGACCGCCACTGGACGCGCATACTGTGCGCCTGCCGCGGGGTCGCGCTGAACAGTTTCTTGCAGCGCAACGTCGGTTGCGGATAAGTCTGGCGCGTCGATCCGCGATCCCCCCGATTGGCTAACAATGTCCGTGCCGCTGCGCGTCCTGTTGATTCAAAATTCGAAGCTCGATCGAGCGGTCGTGCTCGAGGTCCTCCGGGACGGCGGCTATGACCCGATGTGTGCGTGCGTGGGCGCCGTGGGCGCGCTTACCGCAGCGCTGGCGGAGCCGTGGGAGATCGTGCTGTGCGAGTGGCCCCTGTCGGGACGCGAGGGCAGCGCCATGGTGGAGTTGCTGCGCGTTCGCGATGTCGACGTCCCCGTCCTCGCGATCACCAGTACCGATAGCCCCGATGGGAGCGCGGAAGCTGTCGCGGCGGGGGCGGAGGACATCATCCCGGTGCAGGCCCCGCAGCAGCTGGTCGCAGCCGTCGAGCAGGCGTTGCGCGAGGCGGAGATCCGCCGGGCGCGGAAGCGCGCCGAGGAGGCGCTGCGGGAGAGTGGCGAGCGCTTCGCACAGGCATTCACCCACTCACCGCTCGGGATGGGGCTCGTCGGGATCAATGGCATCACGTTGCACGTCAACCGGGCCTTCTGCGCCATGTTCGGCTACTCGGAAGCCGAGATGATCGGCATGCCGGTGTGGTGGTTGACCCATCCCGATGACATGCCTGCTACCATCGAGCAGCTGCAGCGCTTGGTCGAAGGGGAGAGCGACGCGTGGTACTTGGAGAAGCGGTACTTCCACCGAGACGGGCACCTGATATGGGGACGCTCCAGCACTTGGTTGGTACGCGACCGTGACGGCCGCGCGTCCTACGTGGTGTCGCAGCTACAGGACATCACGGCGCAGAAACAGCTCGAGGAGCAGACGAGGCGTCTGCAGGCCGAGCTCGCCCACGTGCTGCGCGTGCATACGATGGGCGAGATGGTCGCCGAGATTGCCCACGAGATCAACCAACCGCTGGCCTCGATAGCCAACTTCGCTAACGGACTGGCGACGCGCCTTGAGCGCGACGTGGAGGACGTCGAGGGGCTGCGGACGGCAGCGGCTCACATCGCCAGCGAGGCTCTGCGCGCCAGCGACATCATCCGCCGTCTGCGTGATTTCCTGCGGAGGGGAGAGGTGCAGCGAGAGTACTGCGACGCGAACGTCATTGTGCGCGCCGCGCTGCGGTTGATCGAGCCCGAGCTGCGCCAAGACGCGGTCGCACTCAAGGTGCGATTGGCGCCGCCACTGCACGTCGAGGTCGACCGTGTGCAGATCGCGCAGGTCGTGCTGAACCTAGTGCGCAATGCGCTTGAAGCCATGGCCGCCGAGAACGGAGGCCGGCGCGAGGTGGAGGTGGAGAGCGCGCGCGACCCGGGCGGCGCCGTGGTGGTCAGCGTCCGCGATTCGGGTGTTGGGCTGCCACCGGGGCAGGAGACACAGATCTTCGACGCCTTCTTCACGACCAAGGCAAGAGGGCTCGGCCTCGGCCTGTCTATCAGCCGATCGATCATCGAGACGCACGGCGGACGACTTTGGGCACAAGCGAACCACGAGCACGGAACTACGGTCGCGTTTGTCCTACCTTCTGCGCCTCAGGGCTGATTCCCGCCTCGCCTTTCTCTCCCACCTCGACAAGCTCCCAAGGCGGCTCCAGCCGCGCGTGAAAGCGGCCCTCCACGAGGTGATGTACGCTGAGACCCGTGAAAAGGCGCGCGAGGCAATCACCCGGTTCGCCGGCGAGTACGGGGCCAAGTACCCGAAGGCCGTCACGACCTTGGAGCAGGACGCTGATGTCCTGCTCACCTTCTTCGACTTCCCCGCGGCGCACTGGAAGCATCTCAGGACCTCGAACGTGATCGAG
>DATFVZ010000343.1:0-5216 GCA_035259785.1 Gemmatimonadales bacterium | reverse complement strand
GTGACCAGCACCGTCAGCGCCACGATCGGGATGACGAACGCGATGAGCACGAGGGTCATCTTCACGTTGTACAGGAACATGATCGTGAAGTAGATGAAGACCATCAGCAGATTGAGGACGGTGGTGACCGTCGATTCGGTCAGGAATGCCCGTATCGTCTGGTTTTCCTGGAAGCGCGCGAAGATGTCGCCGGTCTTTCGCGTCGCGAAGAACGACAGCGGCAGGGACATGGTGTGCTTCAAGAACTGCGACATCATCGCAAAGTCCATGTTGCGCACGATGAAGTTTGCGAGGAACGCCCGGATCGTCGATATCAGCTGGGTGAAGACGTTGGAGATGACCAGCCCGACGATGAGCAGGTGCAGGAGGTTGACGTTCTGATGAACGATGACCCCGTCCAGGACGTTTTGAATGATCACCGGCGGAACGATCCCCAGCACCTGGATCACGAACGTCGCCATGAACAGGTGGGCGAGCAGCTTTTTGTAGGGCTTCAGATACCCCACGAAGCGGACCCACGGCGACCGCGATGCGGCCAGCTGCACCATGTTCTGGCCGGGCGTGAAGACGAGACAGGTGCCGCTCCACCCGCGCTCGAACTCTTCCACGGTCATCTTCTTGAAGCCGACCCCCGGGTCCGCGACCCATACCTGCCGTTTCGAGATGCCATACACCACGACGTAGTGGTAGCCCTCCCAGTGCACGATGAAGGGCAGGTCGAAGCCCAGCAGGGCCTCGTAGGTGCACTGGACCCCGCGCGCCGTGAAGCCGAGGGATTCGCCCGCGCGCGCGAGGCTCTCCAGCGTCGCGCCTTGGGCAGTGACGTTGGCGAGCTCCCTGAGCTTGCCCAGCGTCATCGCGATGCCGTGTTGCCTGCAAATCATCGCTAGACAGGCGGCGCCGCAATCCATCTCCTCTGCTTGCTCGACGAGCGCAAACGGCTTGATCACCTTCTCGCCGAGCTCGGGCTTGGATTGCAGATCGAGCCGGACCGGGAGCTTGCGTCGCTCCGCGAGCTTCTTCTGTCGCTGCAGCTCCCGCTCGACGAACCGAACCCGCTCTTCCAGCACCTCGCGCAACTTCGGGTTGCGCTCCAGCAGGAAATGGACGGTCTTCTCGGGGATGACCAGCAGCGCGGTTTCGGTGCTCGCGATCACCGACGCCATCTGCTCCTGGCGCATCACGCACGCCTTCTCGCCGAAGATCTCGCCCTGCCGCAGCGTCGCGAGCGGATACTCGGCGCCTTCCTCGGTCCGAACGATGCGCACTTCCCCGTGACGCACGACGTACAGTCTCCGGTCCTCTCGCGAGTCCTGCTTGAGGATCGGCTTGCCGGCAGCGACCCGCTTCACGCCGACGCTGCGGATGAATTCCTCGAGCTCGGCCTTGTTCACCTTGCCGCGCAGATCGAACAGGCGGGCGACGAAACCGCCCGCGGAGTTGATCGCAACGTAACTCGTGACGAAGGCTTGCGCCGCGGCGTTGCGAGAAATGATCGGCACGATGGCCTGGCGCGGGATGAACAGCAGCTCAGTCTTCACCGAGGCGCGCACCGACGACTCGTGGCGGTGCTCGCGCAGCATCGCGAGCTCCGCGAACACGTCGCGCTCCTTGCGCACCCCCATGCTGACTTCTTTGCCGTGCTCCTCGGTGAATACCCGAACCGAGCCGGACTTGATCACGAACAGGCCGTCGGCGGGCTCGGTCGCGTTACACACGGTCTCGCCGAAAGCGAAGAACCGGGATTCCGCGTGCTGAGCCAGCCGCTCAAGCTCGTCCCGCGTGAACGGGGACAGAATCTCGACCGACGACAGGAAATCGACGAGCGGCTGCGGGTTCGGTTGGGCGGCCATGGGCAACCCCGGTCCTAGCGCGCCGCGATGACGTGTTCCTGCGCCCTGGCGGCGAGCCACTCTTCGCGGATGAGGCGCCGTATTTCGGCCGCGGTCTCCTCGTCCAGCGTCGCCGGATGCTTCGCGTTCACCGCGAAGATTTCAAAGAAGGTTCGGTCGGGCGAGGGAAACGGCCCGAGCAGATCGTGGACGACCGCGTTGAACACCTTGGACTCGACATCGGATTTCAGGGACCCGCGCAGCACCTTGCCGATGACGCCGCCGTGCTCGCGCGTGTTGGCGATCGAGTGCTCGCGGGCCATTTCGGCGAAGCAGTCCGGATCCTCGCGCAGCAGCGAGATCATTTCCTTCGCCTTGCCCTCGGTGTCGAGAACGATGTGGCTCACTTCGACGCTTTCGAACTTCGGCGAATTCAGCTTGAAATACTCCGCGACTGCCTGGTCGCTGCAGACGTGCTCCATCATTTTTTCTTGGTACAGGGTGTCGGTGATAAAGGCCTCGAACTCGTCCAGAGTGACCCCCAGGGCGTCGAGGTAGCGGTTGGTATCGGTCGCCCGGTGCAGACCCTTGACCCGCCGGAATTGATCCGCCCGTTCCTGGATTTCCTCGGGCGGCACGCGGATGCCCTGCTTCTTCGCGGCCCGCACCGCGAGCTTGTCTCGGACGAGTTGCTCGATCAGACTTTCGAACTGCCCGGTGAGCTTCAATGTCCTTACGAATCCATCGATGCCGATGACTTCGTCATCGATTCGCACGATCGCTGTCATCATCCCTCCTTTATCAGCGGTTGAATGGATGCGGCAGAGTCGATAACGAGTCTAGCCAGTTGTGGCGCTCGGAACAGTCCTGGATTACCGGGGCGCCGGTGACGTAATCACCTCGCCAAGCGGTGCAAGGATGACAACGGGTTAGCCGCGAGCTGACATGTCCCGCGCGGCGTCGCTGCTACCTCGGCGCCGGACTAGACTGTCCAGACTGCACGCCTACGCAGGCGCCATCGCGAGCCACGCCGCGCCCGGCTCATCCCCCGATCTGTCGGAAAGGATCCAGCGCGAGATCGATCAGGCGTCGCTCGCGCACAACCAGTTCCGCGGTGGCCGTCATCCCGTATCGCAGCGGATACTTGGTTTCCGCCACCAGGTAGTGATCCCGTTCGATCGTGACGCGCCCCTCGTACACCGGTTGCTTGGTCTGCGGCGACGTCTTGGTAGCGGGTGAAATGTAATTCAGCGTGCCATTGATGATGCCGTAGCGCTGATAGGGAAACGCGCTGAACTTCAGCTTGACCGGGAGGCCTTCCCGCAAGAACGCCCGATCGCGCTCGGCAATTTCGATCTTCAGAATCGGACGTGCATTCTTGGGCGCGATCCCGACTAGCGGCGTATTGGCGTTGACCTTGTCGCCCGGCTGAGTGGAGGTCACGTCCGTGACGACGCCGTCCACCGGGGCGACAATCAGGAGAAAGTTCTCCTTGTCGATGTTCTCGAACCGGATCCTGGCTGCGGCCTCGGCGACCAGACGGGCCGTTTGCAGCTGCAGTCGCAGCTTCTCCTCGGTGATTGCGATCTCCTTCGCCGCCGAGTCGTACTGCAGTTGCAGCTTGGTGAGCTCCTGGCCGCTGGTCTCGAGCTGCGCCCTGGACTGCGAAGTTTCCTGGCTCTGCCGAGCGCCTAGCTCGCTCAGTCTGGATTGCGCCACCATGTAAGCGTTGTCGGCTGCCTGGAGCGCGTTTTTCTTGGTCTCGACCTGGAGCTGCGAGACGCCGCCTCCGCCGGGCAGCGCGAACAGCTGCTCGTACTTTTCCGCCTCCTGCTTGGCGGCCTCGCGGGCGCGACGGGCGTCCTCGAGCCTGGTACGGGCTTCTTGAACCTGCGCTCTCTGCATCTCCGCGAACTTCGCCGTTCCTTCGGAGAGGCGCTGGTCCTGCTGGCGTTCGGCCAGTTCCACCGCCTGTTTCAATGCGGCGAGCTTGCGCTCCATCAACGCCTTCTTCTCCGGGAATTGCTTCCATTCCCGTTCCGCGTCCTCGAGCTTCAGCTGGGCCTGGAGCGCATTGCTCGCGGCCTCGATCGCGCCTCTCGCGTTAAGTCGGGCGAGCACGTCGCCCTTCGACACCGGCTGGCCTTCCGCGATGTAGAGATCCGCGAGTTCCCCATCGATCGGCGCGTAGAAACGCCGTACTTCCGAGTCGGGCAAGAGCGCGCCCTGGGCGGTCACGATCACATCGGCATGCCCGAAGAACGACCACATCAGGGCGGACAGCATAAGCGCCGCCATCGCAACGACCACGGCGAGGGTGAGACGCGAGGGCTCGGCCGTCAGGATGGCGATGCCTTCGGCAGCGTGATCTTCGAGCGCCTCGGTCAACGGTCTAAGGCGATTTGCGTTCGTCATCGTTCCGAACCTTTCAGTAGTGCCAGCTTTGCCTTCAACAGCCCGGGCTCCAAGACATTGCGCAGATCGAGCAGTGCCCGGCGCTGCAGCTCCGCCTCGGCCTTGATGTCCTCTTGGACCTTGGTCCATTGCGCGGGGTGGGCGGCCTTCAGCTGCGTGTAAATGCGTATGCCGCGCTGGGCCGATTCGTTTGCTTCCGACAGCACCTGGGCCTGGGCCCGGAACTCGCTCGAGATATCGGCCCTGAGCCGCTGCTTTCCTTCGATTCCCCCGCTTTCCTTGTATTGACGCCACAGCGACTCGGCCCGGGTGAGCGATTCCCCCGCCCGCGCGAGCGCGTTGTCCTTGTGGAGGGCGACGTCCGCTTCCGTGGCCCGCATGAAGTAGGCGTCCTCGTCAGGATCGAGCCCCGCGTAGAACGTCAGCAGGCGCTCCTCGTAGCCGCTGGCGCCGCGGGCCCTCTCCAGCCCCGCGTACTGCTCCACGATGAGCTTCTTGTGCTGCAGCTCTTTTGCGACGGCTGCAGCCCAGGGCCCGGTGTTCATCTTCTGCAAGCTCGCGAACGCCTTGTTCGCGTCGCCTTGGCGCCAAGCCTCGGCCACGGCTCCGTACTGCTGCACCACATCGGTAGGAGGAAGCCGGTCACTCGCGGCCAGCGCACGAAACTTGGCTTGAAATGCCGGCGTCGAAAACTGGGCTTTTGCCAAGAGGGTGACGAGCCTGCCGAGCTTCCGAGCGCGCGCCTCCCTCGCGACTTCGCTGTACTGGCGCAGGTCCTGCCGCACGCCGTCCAGTCCACCAAGCCGGGGATACTTCTCCGAATACTCGGTCAAGACGGCCTCCAGCGCCTCGGGTGTATCCCGATCCAGCTCCGCAGCGACGGTCGTCTTCAAGCGCTCGATCGCGGTCAGATACACCGAATCGTCGTTCTGGAGCCTGCGCAGGTAGCTGAGCGTCTCGGCGTACGCG
>DATFVZ010000342.1:0-12097 GCA_035259785.1 Gemmatimonadales bacterium | reverse complement strand
CTCCTGCCCACGGGCGGCTTCAGCGCACTCCAGCGGGTCTCCGTCGCCGAGTGTGCCGCGACAAACTCCTTGGCCCGGCTGCGCACCCCATCGTCGACCCACGCGGAGTAGGTTGCGGCAGTCACGTTGCTGGCTTTTTTCGCCGTCGCAATCCGAACTCGACAGTAGGACGATGCCGCGCTCGCGGGCACCCCGACGACGCGCGCATTTGGCGCATTCCGTGGTCTTGGTCGTCACCGCCCAACGGCTCGGTAACCATCGATCGCGGGCAGCCGTCTCAAAGGCAAGTCAGACACTGGTGGGGAGTCGAAGATGGGCAGACTCACTTCCGAGGAGCGTCATCGAATCCTTCTTCTGAAGGAACAGGCGGTTCAACCCATCCGTGCGCCATCGCTGGTAGCGACGGCGGCCATCAACCGCGACGGCGAACGCTGTCGTTGGCTGCAGCGCGTGCCGAGCGTCGCGTTCGGTCTAGCCCTCGCGACGGCGGGACTGTTGCTCTACGCGTTCGTCGGGTTCCACTTGCCCGGGTCAATGGCAGATGCGTTTCTACCGCGCTCGTAGAGGTACCTCCTCGCTGGACCTGAAGTCGATCCTCTATAAATGTTCGTTAGTCAGCGATCGGCCGCGCGCCATCGATCGATACATCGACTATTTCGGCGAGAGCGTCGCCCGTGTGCCTCCCCTCAGTAAGCCTTCCACGACCGGCGGCATCCTGCCCGCTGGGAGTCACCAATGTTCCACGATCGGCATCGTAAGCGTGTGAAGGCAATGAGTGACTGGACCTCGGGCAAAAAATTGCAGCTGCCGTTGGATCGTCTCGCTATGTGTCTCGATTGCGAGACGTGCTTCGAGGTCGGCGCCGATTCGTGTCCCGCCTGCGGCAGCCGGATCTGGGCTTCCCTGGCTCGCTTTCTCGATGGGAGACACGACGCATGAATTGTTTCTCGACCGCTGTTCGGCTTCCTTCCCACGACGAGTCCATCGCGCCCGTCACAATTCTCGACGCACAGGGCCGAATCATACGCGTTGTCTCCGCCGAAGAGTTCCGACGCGATCGACTCGCGGCGACGGCCGACATCCGCGAGAGGCGGCCCTCTCTAGTGCCTTGGCGCACCAGACGATGGCTACGTCGCGCACGGTGAGGTGCCTTGCGTGAATAAGGGATGACGATGAGCGGAGTGCGTAATGCGGCGGGGCGTGCGCAGTTGAATTCATCGCGTTCGTTCAGATGTCCCAGCGTAATTGCCATTACTTTCGAACGCCCTTAACGAAGAGCAAGCGCGATGAATACCACCGCGGGAGCGACCGTCTCGGCCGTGCTGATTGGGCTGGCGGCTCTCGGGACGTCAGCGTGTGCATCGATGAACAGTCCGTCGATCACGCCGTCAGCGTCCACGACAACGTTGATGCAGGGCTGGGATCACTGGTTCAAGCTCGAATGGTCGACGGACCGCGAGCCAAGCGGCGACGTGCGAATTCGCGGCTACATCACGAACGAATATGGCGTGGCCGCCGAGCCTCTACGTCTGTTGGGGCAGGCCCTGGACGCCTCGGGCGCGGTCGTTGGCCAGCGGATCGTCTGGGTTCCCGAAGGCGTCGGCGGATACGAGCGTGCGTATTTTGAGATCCGACATTTGCCCGCTACTGATCACTATCGCGTCTCGGTGTGGGACTATTCCCGCCCGCAGGCCAAGCTCGAAACCGAGGCGCCATGACGAACGCGTAAGCCAGAGAACCAGAATCGCCTCCGGGTTAACGATGGCCATCGCTCTGCGCCGCCGCGCCGTCAGAAACGAAAGATGACATCGAGTCCGCCCCCTAACCCTCTCGGGCACTTGAACAGTGACGAAGTCCCGGGCCGATCCCACATCTGAGCTGGCAGATGCGATGTAACCAGCGTCCGTCTAGTGCCGTCCTAAGATCGCACGCACACCAGCACCACCGGAGGCAGGCATGTCCCAGCCGGAACGATTTGAAATCCTGGTCCTTGGCAGCGGCGTAGGCGGCAAGCTCTTGGCGTGGCATATGGCGCGAACGGCTCGACGGACGGCCGTCGTGGAGCGTCGCTGGATCGGTGGCTCCTGTCCCAACATCAACTGCCTGCCCAGCAAGAACGAGATCTATAGCGCAAAGGTGGTGTCGCTGGTGCGCCACGGCGCCGAGTACGGCGCGAAGACGGGGCGTGTCGCCCTCGATATGGCAACCGTTCGTGATCGAAAGCGGGCCATGGTCGATGAGAACATTACCGCGCACCTGCGCAACTTCGAGTCGAGTGGTGCCGAGCTGATCATGGGCTCCGGCCGGTTCGTGGCCCCGAAGACGCTCGAGGTCCATCTGAACGACGGCGGCACGCGGGTGCTCGTCGGCGACCGCGTGTTCATCAACGTGGGTACGCACGCGGCGATTCCTGGCGTGCCCGGGCTCGAGGCCGCTCGCCCGCTCACGAACATCGAGGCGCTCGAGCTTGACTATCTGCCGCCGCATCTGATCGTGCTCGGAGGCGGCTACGTGGGGCTCGAATTGGCCCAGGCCTATCGGCGCTTCGGCAGCCGCGTGACTGTGATCGAGCACGGGCCGCGGCTCATGGGCCGCGAGGATCCCGACGTCTCCGATGAGCTGCAGCGGATTCTCACCGGTGAGGAGATTGAATTCCTGGTAGGCGCCGAGATCGCCCGTGTGCACGGTCGATCCGGAAAGGAGGTATCGCTCATGGTGCGCACGACCGCCGGTGAACAAAAGGTTGAGGGCAGCGACATCCTAGTCGCGACAGGACGCATCCCGAACACCGCCGACATCGGCCTCGACAAGGCTCGCGTCGACCTGGACGCTCATGGCTTCGTTCGCGTCAACGACCGACTAGAGACGAGCGCACCCGACGTCTGGGCCATCGGCGAATGCGCGGGGAGTCCGCAGTTCACGCACGTGTCGGAAGACGATTACCGGATCATCAGGGACAACCTGGCCGGCGGAACGCGCACGACGCGCGATCGGGTCGTCCCCTATTGCATGTTCACCGACCCGCCGCTGGCCCGTGTAGGGCTGAGCGAAGCCGACGCGCAGCGCCAGGGCGTCGAGGTGCGCGTCGCAAGGCTACCAATGAGCAGCGTGCTTCGGGCGCAGACGACCGGCGAGAAGCAAGGCTTCATGAAAGCTCTCGTCGGCGCCAGTCACAATCGCATTCTCGGCTTCACGATGATCGGCGTCGAGGCTGGGGAGGTCGTGGCCACGGTGCAAGCGGTGATGCTGGCCGACCTGCCCTATTCGACGCTGCGTGATGCCGTCCTCGCGCACCCCACGATGGCGGAGGGGCTCGGACCGCTCTTGTCGAATGTGCCACCTCACGCAGAGCGAGCGGGCGAGTCTCGGTGAAGGACGCGGCGGAGCGCGGACATGCGAATCATCACCACGGCGATCATGACGGCGATCGTGATCGGCGGCTGCGCATCGGTACGCGACACGATGGTCTACGAGAAGCCCGGCGTGTCCGAGGAGCAGAAGCGGGCGGACGAGGCAGTGTGCACGCTCGCCGCGCTCGACACGGCCGGGCAGCACGGCGCCGCGATCCTCTACGTCGACCGCGACACTGTCACTGATTGCATGCGGGCGCGCGGCTACCAGGTCTTGACGGGAGGGTAGCGCAGCCAGGGCGTTGGCGCCACCGCCAGCGGGATCCAGATCGCAGCTCGAGCTATGCCCAGGACGGGCTCACTCACTCAAGGCGCCTCGAACCGGGGCGCCTCGACGGCGACCTTGTCGAACGACTGAACAGTCGCACGATACGTGGTCGCCGGCGACGAGACGGCAACGTAGAAATAACCGCGACCGCCGGCTTTCACGTCACCGACGACCCAGCCCGAGGTGGACGCGGTCACTGTCCCCTTCGCGTCGACGCTGTCAACTCGCAACCGAACGTTGGTGATTCGCGAAGGGAGACCGTTGTAAACGTACCCCTCGACGCCCAGCCCTCGAGGGCCGTTGGTCTGATCGAGCTCGAATCGAAACGGAGCCTGCGCGTCCGCGACCGGAGTCTGCGCCGTCGCGACAACAGACCCTGCAATCGTCGTGATGGTCATTGCCAACAGCCCCTCCGTCACCGTCCGATTGAACCCTTTCGCCATCGCATAATCCCTCCTGCGCCTTCAGACGTCGGCCGGTACATCGCGGGTTCCGTCGTGGAGTCGCCCCACGCCACCGCGTCGCAAGAACATCCTGCAGATCGATCCGTTGGTCCTTCGCCCTGCACCAGGCCGGCCGGCGCTGTTCTGACGTCTACCGTCCGGATGCGCTGGCGCGAACCACATTGAAACCTGGGCTCGCAGCGCTCCGTCCGAAAGGGCATAGGCGAGGCAACCAGGCGAACACATCAGCGCGCAGACATGGAGCTGCAGCTCACGGTGATCAGACGGGCGATCCGGACTAGTTTCGTCCGACTACAAGGAGAGTCGTCATGAGAAGGGAACTGACGTTCGCGGTCGCGATCCTCGCCCTCGGGGCTCTTACCACCGTGGTCTTCGCCCAGCGACAGGAAACGAATACCGCCCCGGCCCCCGGACGCTACCTGCCTGAGTACACGAAGGACGGCGATCTGATCCTGCCCAAGAACTGGCGCTCGTGGGTATACGTGGGCTCGCCGTTGACGCCGGACGCCCTGAACAACGGCAAGGCCGGCTTTCCCGAATACCACAATGTCTACATCGAGCCGGGATCCTACGAGATCTACAAGAAGACCGGAGAATTTCCCGAGGGCACGATCTTCTTCAAGGAGCTGCAGCGTGTCCTCCGGCCCCAGCAATTTCCCGACGGCTCGCGTATGGAACCGTCGGGCAGGGGTTATTTCCCAGGAGCGTTCAACGGCGCCGATGTGACCGTCAAGGATTCCAAGCGGTACGCACAGACCGGCGGCAAGTGGGGATACTACAACTTCAATCATCAAGAGCCGAAGGCACCGACCGCCAAGCTGCGGCCGAAGGCGGAGTGTGCCTTTTGCCATCAGGCGAGCGCAAAGAAGGACGAGGTCTGGACGCAGTTCTATCGCCTGCTGGACAACTGAGCTGAGCGCCTTGCGGCGGACAGTCACCCCATGAAAGGAGAGAACAGTATGTCGAACGAGATGGATCGGCGGGCGTTTCTCATCGTGGGCGGCGCGGCGACCGGCGCTGCTGTCGTCGGCGGGGTCCCTGCTATCGCTGCCGCTGCACAGAAGGGCCGCACGGCGCAGACGGGGATGAACGCGGCGAGTACGTCGCAGCCCCGCGGCGGGCATCTCTACATGCAGACGAACGAGATCCACAACGCCATCGTGCACTATCGGTGGGCTACGAGCGGCACGCTGAGCGAGGTGGAGCGTGTGCCGACGGGCGGCGCCGGTTCCGGAACGTTCAAGCCGATCAGCGGCCAGGAAAGCTCACCGAACGCGTTCGAGGGCGCCGGGAGCGTCATCCTCACGGCGGATCGACGGTTCCTTTTTGCGACCAATGGCGGAGACAATTCGGTCTCCAGCTTCACTCTCGACAAAGACGGCCGGCTCTCACCGCTGGACGTCAAGCCGACGGGGAACCCCGTCGAGGGAAAGAGCGGCACCGCCAAATCACTGGCATATGCCTCCTCGAAGGGCGTCCTCTACGTGCTGCACTCGTTCGGCCCCGACCATCTCCGGCTGATGTCGGTCGACAGCCAAGGCAAGCTCACCGCGCGGCCGGAGCGATACACGGCGAATACTCAAGACAAGACCGACCGTGTGCCTACGATGGCCGTACTCTCGCCCAACGGGAAATTCCTCCTGGTCGGTACCACGTTCGATCGGCCCATCGCGCACACCGGCACGTATCCAGACGGCTCACCGATTCTCTGGGTCCAGCAGCCGGACGGTACATTCAGGGTGATCGCTTCGAATGCGCCGGACCCCGACGGCCTCGTCGTATTCCCCGTCGATGGAAACGGCACGCTCGGGCAACCCTCGTTCCAGGACGGGAAGGCGGGCTCTCCGTTCTACATCGCCTTCCTGAAGACCCGGCCGGATACGTTCGTGATTGGATATGCCGTCGGCGACGGATGCGCCATGGGAACGATCGATGCAGACGGCAAGCTCAATATCGGCCCGCTGGTGAAGGTCGACACGAGCGCGGGCCTGCCGTCCGAGCTGTGCTGGCTCAGCGTCTCCCCAAATGACCGATTCGTATTTGCGACGAACTTCGGATACAGCAACATCAGCAGCTTTCGCCTCGACGGCAATCGGCTCTCTCTCGCGAAGGATCCCGCTTGCCCGAAGGTTCCGGGCGATGGCACCGCCAGAGGTCTCAATTCGACCGTCACCAGCGGACCGAGCGATAGCTGGATTACTCCCGATGGCGCCTATCTCTACCAGATCTACGGGAACGCTTCGAAGCTGGTGGGCTATGCGACGCAGACAGACGGTTCGCTCAAGGAGATCACCAGCGCGAAGATTCCCTACAACAGCCCGCAGGGCTTGGCGGGATTCTGATGCACTTGACTCCACGCGAGGTCGACAAGCTCCTCATCGTCAGTGCCGGGGAGCTCGCGCGAAAACGGCGCTGCCGCGGCTTGAAGCTCAATCATCCGGAGGCCGTCGCGCTGATCACGGCTGAGCTCCTCGAGCTCATCCGCGACGGCAAGTCGGTCGCCGAGATCGTGAGCATCGGGCCGACGATCCTCCCGCGCGACGCCGTCATGGAAGGCGTGGGGGACATGATCGGCGAGATCCAGGTGGAAGGCACGTTTCCTGACGGCACAAAGCTCGTCACCCTTCATCAACCCATTCGGTGATGCCTTGGTCCCAGGAGAATACTTGCTCGCCAGCGATCAGATCGAAATCAACGCCGGACGACTGACGAGAAGACTCGAGGTCGCCAACACCGGAGATCGCCCGGTGCAGGTGGGCTCCCACTTCCATTTCTTCGAGGTCAATCGCCGCCTGGTTTTCGACCGCGCCGCGGCGTACGGCATGCGTCTGAACATCGCGTCGGGGACGGCGGTCAGGTTCGAGCCGGGCGATACGGTCGAGGTAGAGCTGGTGGCGATCGGCGGCGCGCGTGAGGTTATCGGCCTAAACCGCCTCGTCGACGGCGCACTCGACGCCGATGCCGTCCGTGAGTCCGCCCGCACCGCCCTGGAACACTTCCTTAGCGTGCAGCCGTGAGAATCGACCGACGTATGTACGCAAGCCACTACGGCCCGACGACCGGTGACCGCATTCGTCTTGCCGATACCGATCTCGTCATTGCCATCGAAAGCGACGCCACGGTGTACGGCGACGAGGCGAAATTCGGCGGAGGCAAGGTGATTCGGGATGGTATGGGGCAATCAGCGACGGCGAGCCGCGCCGGGGGTTCGCCCGATCTGGTGATCACAAATGTAATCATCGTCGATAGCTCGGGGATCCGAAAAGCCGACGTCGGCGTCCGAGACGGCCGCATCTCCGGCATCGGAAAGGCCGGCAACCCAGGCGTGATGGACGGCGTGTCGCCCGAGCTAGTGATCGGCGCGTCCACCGAAATCCTGGCGGGCGAGGGTCACATCTTGACCGCCGGCGCGATCGATACGCACGTCCACTTCATTTCGCCGAACCAGATCCCTGAGGCGTTCTACTCGGGCATCACAACGTTGATCGGGGGTGGTGCGGGACCGGCAACGGGCACCAACGCCACGACATGCACCCCGGGGGCGTGGCACATCAGACGCATGTACGAGGCGGCCGAAGCGTTTCCGCTCAATTTCGGACTGCTCGGCAAGGGCAACGCGTCAGCGCCCGCGGCGCTTCGAGAGCAGATCCTCGCAGGCGCCATCGGATGGAAGCTGCACGAAGATTGGGGCGCGACGCCGGCTGCCATCGATCAATGTCTGTCGGTCGCCAGCGAATTCGACGTCCAGGTCGCGATTCACACCGACACATTGAACGAAGCCGGCTTCGTCGAGGACACGATACGGGCGATCGCGGGGCGCACGATTCACACCTATCACACTGAGGGCGCTGGCGGCGGACATGCACCGGACATCATCCGCCTCTGCGGCGAGCCGAACGTGCTTCCGTCGTCCACCAACCCCACGATGCCGTTCACGCGGAACACGCTCGACGAGGTGCTCGACATGATGATGGTGACCCATCACCTATCGCCGAGCGTCCCGGAGGACGTGGCGTTCGCCGATTCACGCACGCGTCACGAGACGATCGCCGCCGAGGACGTACTGCACGATCTGGGAGCGATCAGCATGATGTCGTCCGACTCACAGGCGATGGGTCGGATCGGTGAGGTCATCTGCCGCACCTGGCAATCGGCGGACAAGATGAAGCGCCAGCGCGGGCCCCTCCCAGGGGAGAACCCGGGGAGCGACAATCTGCGCGTCCGCCGCTACATCGCGAAGTACACCATCAACCCGGCGATCGCGCACGGCATCGCACGAGAGGTCGGCTCGATCGAAGTTGGCAAACTGGCGGACCTCGTGCTCTGGAAGCCAGCCTTCTTCGGCGTCAAGCCCGAGCTTGTGCTCAAAGGCGGCCTGATTGCTGGCGCAATGATGGGCGACGGCAACGCATCGATTCCGACACCTCAGCCCGTCATCGCACGGCCGATGTTTGGGGCGTTCGGCGGCGCGCGGCAGACGTGCTGCGTACACTTCGTCAGCCAGGCCGGCATCCAGTCCGGCGCGTTGGACGGGTTAAAGCGTCATTTGGTCGCGGTCCGGGGCTGTCGGACGATCGGTAAGCGTAACCTCGTGCTGAATGACGCGCTGCCGACCATATCCGTCAACCCGGACACCTACGAGGTCCGCGCCGACGGTCAGCTGCTCACCAGCGAGCCGGCCGATGTGCTGCCGCTCGCCCAGCGCTACTTCCTGTTTTGATCATCGTCGAGCACATTCATCGCGAGCAGGAGCTGCCGGCCACGGCCCGCGGCTACGGCCGCGACACGATCACGCTCGGATGGGACGACCGACTGCGCACGCACGGAAGGCGGCGGTCGGACGGAGGGATCGTGTTCGGCCTCTCCCTTCCGCGCGGCACGATGTTGCGCGGTGACGACTGCCTCGTCCTCGACGAGGTGAAGACGGTCGTCATCGTCATCGAGCGGCTGGAGCCCGTCTTCCTGATCGAGCCACGCACGCCCCAGGAGTGGGGGCTCTACGCCTACCACATCGGCAACCGGCACCAGCCACTGATGATCACGGAAACGGGAATCGTCTGCCCCGATGTTCTTGGCGTCGGACAGCTCCTCGAGCAGCAACGCATTCCCTTCGCGCGCACGACGCTGGCGTTCACGCCGGCAACCGCGGTCGCCAGCGATCATGATTGAGACGACGACACGCCCGCTGGTCGCCCTGTTGCATATCTGCGACAGCCTGTTCCCCATCGGCGGCTTCGGCTATTCCGACGGCCTCGAGGCTGCGACAGCGGCGGGGCTGATCGAAACGCCGGCCGACCTACAGACGTGGCTGGACGTGTGTCTGGACGAGGTCGTGGGGCGGATGGATGGTCCGGCCGCACTGCGCGCATGGACCGCGTTCGACCGACAAGACTGGCAAGCGCTCTGCGAGCTCGACGACGAGACAATCGCGATGCGACCGTCGTCGGCGATACGGCGATCGACCCGTGCCATGGGACTCAGGCTAGTCACGACATGGAGTGCTCTGTATCCCAACCGACGGCTCGAACAGCTGCTCGATCTCGCCCATGGGCAACGGCTTGGTCCAGCCCTGCCGATCGCATTCGGCTGTGCCTGCGCGTCGGCCGGTGTGGGAATGCGTGACGCCGGTGCCGCCTTCGCATATACCCGGCTGGTGTCGGCGACGTCGGCCGCGTTGCGGTTGATGCGAATCGGCCAGACCGACGCCCACGCACGGCTGGCGAACGCGCTCGGGCGCGTTCCGATGGTCGTCGACACCATGACGACCCGCGCTCGACTCGAATCCTTTACGCCGGCGATGGACGTTTCGGCCATGGCACAGCCATATCTGCATTCGAGGTTGTTCAGGTCATGAGCAAGAGTCCCGTGCGCATCGGCATCGGCGGACCAGTGGGCTCCGGAAAGACGGCGCTCGTGGATGCCCTGTGCAAGACGATGCGCGAACGTTACCGCCTCGGCGTCATCACGAACGACATCTTCACGCGCGAGGACATGGAATTCCTGGTCCGCAGCCAGGCATTGCCCGGCGATCGCATCATCGGCGTGCAGACGGGTGGATGCCCGCACACAGCCATTCGCGAGGACGCGTCGATGAACTTCGACGCGCTTGACGAGCTGGCCAAGCGGCACGTCGATCTGGAGATCGTCTTTCTCGAGTCCGGTGGCGACAATCTGGCGGCCAGCTTCAGTCCCGAGCTCGTGGACGCGTCGATCTATGTGATTGACGTCTCCGGAGGAGACAAGATCCCGCGAAAAGGGGGCCCCGGCGTAACGCGCTCGGATCTGCTCGTGATCAACAAGATCGACCTCGCTCCCCACGTCGGCGCGAGCCTCGGCGTGATGGCGCGCGACGCCAGGTTGATGCGCGGCGACCGGCCATTCGTCTTCACGAACCTCAAGAGCGGCGCAGGACTGGAAGAGGTCGTTACGTGGATACGGCGCGAGTTGCTGTACGAGCATCCTGCTCCGGCGTAACGAAGGAATCGCACGTACCCCTGCGGCCCGCGGGGCATCGCGACGACCGCTCACTCCTGGCGGTTGGGCGGCAGGCCCGGCTCGATCTCACCTTCCTCTACCTCAACGGTCGGACCGTGTTAGCCGAGGCCTATGCCGAGCCACCATTCCGCGTGGGACGATCGTTTGCCGAGGGCGAGGGCGTGCACATGATCCTCACCTCGTCTGCCCCCGGCGCATTCGGGCACGATCAGCTTCAGCAGATCGTCCGCGTCGGGTGCGGCGCGCGCGTGCGGCTGACTTCGCAGTCGGCGCTGCAGGTCCACCCATCGCCCGACGGCGCGACCGCCCATCTTCGGAGCTCCTATCACGTCGACGATGGAGCTCATCTGCATTGCCATTGGCATCCACTGATCCCGTTTACCGACGCGCGCATCGACCAGCGTATCGACGTCAACATCGCCGGCGGCGGCTATCTATATTGGAGCGACGCGCTGATGAGCGGTCGGCACGCCTGCGGGGAGCGCTGGAAATTTGCTTCCCTCGCACACGAAATCGCCGTATCCCGCGACGGTTCCCTCGAGTATCTGGAGCGTTATCGTATCCAACCCAACGAGCTGGCCGTCTCGCGGCCGTGGGTTGCAGACGATGCTTCGCATCTAGGCACGACTTTGATGAGCGGTCGACCGATTGAGCCCGGCGTCACGGAGCGTGTCCATCTCGAGCTTGGCCGCCTCGCCGGCGTGCGGGCCGCAGCTGACCAGCTCGACGATCGAGTGCTTCTCGTGCGACTGCTGGGCGTATCCGGCGCCGCATTCCACGAAGCGCGGCGCCGGATAAGGGATTGCGGTGAAAGCCTCTAGGCCCGGCACGGGATCATTGGGCCGCGCGTCAGCGACCGACGCGCATGCCGACGGGACTGTGGCTCCCCCAGGTGGCATCGGCGCTGACATTTCAAGGAGACCGTCCCCCGCGTCTCGCGAGTGGTAATGATCCGTCCCGTCGAGCTTTGCGGGCGCGTGCGGACCGTGCTGATGCTGTCGATCGGTCTGGCCGCGTGCGCGCCGCTCGTCCATATGGACGACCCGTCACCCGAGGGGCCGCGTATCTCCCATCTGAGATTCGTCCCGTCGGTGACGCTGGCGGGCTGTTCGGTCAATGCGAAGTTTCGACTTGATGCCGCCACAGAGGGCATCGTGGGCGCCAATTACGCATGGGTTCGGCGGCACGGTCGGGGCGCCGAGTACGGCCGCTCGACGCTCCCTCTGGACCTCGACGCGAGTCGCGCCGGACATGACGAAGAAGTCGAGACGCTATTCACGCCGAACGAATCGGGAACGTACTACTACTATGTCCAGGTCGGTGACCTGTCGGGCCGCTTGAGCAATGTACTCCGTGGCACCTTGCCCGTTGACCACAGGTGGAGGGAGCCGGCGCCGCCGTGTCCCGCCGGGGAATGAGGCGAGAGCGCGAGGTGATGGCTTCCAGCATCTGGGGCTCTT
>DATFVZ010000341.1:0-2158 GCA_035259785.1 Gemmatimonadales bacterium | reverse complement strand
CTAGCCCGGATATCTCACACTCTTAAGTGCATCGGGGCGCCGAATCAGCGAAAGTTGTTGTGCCGCAACGACTTTCTAGGATTCGAGGAGCGCCCCGATGACGACAGAGTGTAGCACAGATTTGTTTGGATTTGCACCCGTTGAAGGTCGCAAGGTTGTCGCCGGCTTCGACGGCGGGGCGATCACGTCGGACGCCGGCGGCCTGCTGTTGGGGGCGGCAGACCGTGCAGTGAAACTGACGGAGCGGTTTGCCGCCTGCTTCGATGACGAGCGGTGTCCATACCTGATCGAGCATCGGGTTGTGACGATGGTAAGCCAGCGGGTGTTCGGGATTGCGCTTGGTTATGAGGACCTCAACGACCATGACGAGTTGCGCCACGATCCGGTCATGGCGGTGCTGGCCGGTAAGCTCGCGTCAGGTCGCAAGGATTGTGCGCCGCTGGCCGGTAAGTCGACGCTCAATCGGTTGGAACTGAGCCGGCTGGAACCGAGCCGCTATCACAAGATCAGCCACAATCCGATCGCCATCAAGCGGTTGCTGGTCGAGCTGTTCCTGGAAGCGCACAAGAGAGCTCCGCGCGAGATCATCCTCGATCTCGATGCGACCGACGACCCTGTGCACGGGATGCAAGAGGGACGATTCTTCCACGGCTATTACGACTGTTACTGCTATCTGCCGCTCTACATTTTTTGCGGACGCCATCTGTTGGCGGCCCGGCTGCGGCGGGCGAACGCGGGAGCCAGGGCGGGAGTCGTCGAGGAGGTGGCACGGATCGTCCGGCACATCCGCAAGCGCTGGGCAAAGACCCGCATCGTCGTGCGCGCTGACAGCGGATTTGCCGGCGATGCGTTGATGGCTTGGTGCGAGGCGAACGGCGTGGACTTCATTCTGGGGCTGCAGAAGAACGCGCGCTTGATCGCTGAGATTGGATCCGAACTCGCACGCGCCGAGGCGAAGAGCCGACGGACCGGCAAGCCGGCACGATACTTCCGGGACTTCATGTGGACGACGACGCGGCGCAATCGGTGGACGCGCGAGCGACGGGTCATCGCCAAGGCTGAGTTCACCGCGGCAGAGGCCAATCCGCGCTTCGTGGTCACGTCATTGCGGCGGTACGAATGCGGGCCCAAATACCTGTATGAGAAGCTCTACTGCGCGCGCGGCGACATGGAGAACCGGATCAAGGAGTGCCAGCTCGACCTCTTCGCCGATCGCACCTCGACGGCCACAATGCGGGCCAACCAGCTACGCCTGTGGTTCGCCTCGATGGCCTACGTTCTGCTCTGCGCCTTGCGCCGCATCGGCCTCACCCACACGCGGTTGGCAGATGCGAGCTGCGGCACCATTCGCCTCAAGCTGCTCAGGATCGGCGCGCTCGTGCGCACCAGTGTTCGCCGCATCAAGTTCGCGATGGCGTCGAGTTGTCCGATCGCCGATATCTGGGGCGGCGCTGCCGTCCGTCTCAGCGCCGCCCCGCGCGCCCGTGCCTCTCCCGCCTGACACGCATCTGCTGCCATGCGCAAAACCGCGGCATCATCCCAGGCCCACACCGTCACGCTCGTAGCTGCCGGCCGTACAGCCGGAAAAGTCCCAGCTTCAGATCGCGTCATCAGGACGCCACCGGCACGTGCGTCCCCAAACCCAGCCTGACCGCCGTCTCCGTCTGATATGATTAGGCATAGTTAGCGTGAGATATCCGGGCTAGCGGGCATCAGCCCCAGGGGGCATCGTTCGGATTCAAGAGTACACGCCTCAGTACCCCAGCTCGGGATCCGAGCTACAGAAGCAGTAAGGGCCCCTCCAGCACTCGGGTGAGCGACAAGCCGCCATCGCTCGGCACGTCTCGTCTCACTGAAGCACTTGCTCCCTTTCATCACCCTCTTCGACGTCGCGGATGATCTCGATCAGTCGCGCAACCCGACCGCGCGGGAGCGGCCGGCCGTCGTTCAGCATGGCTTCGTCGTTTTCGACCCAGGCGAGCGCCTCATCCAACTCGGCCGCCGTCGCGCCCATGGCGACGATCTCGTCGATGACCGAGTCATCAACCCGCCCAAGCTTCTCGATCACGTCCTCACGCCGGAGTGCAGCCATGGCGGTCAACCCACTCGATCAAGTCACGCCGCCGGGCTTGCCCCGACGACCATCCGGCCACGGCTG
>DATFVZ010000340.1:0-14370 GCA_035259785.1 Gemmatimonadales bacterium | reverse complement strand
GTAACCGTGGGAGGACGTCGTTCATGATCCTGACTGCGCTGCTTCTGGTTGTTGCGCAGACACCCGCACAGGATCCGCGCTACGAGCGGCTCAATCCTGACACTCGCGGCCGCGTGATTGCGATCATCGACTCCGCGCGGGGCGCCGGCCTGCCGAGTGAGCCGCTGATTCAGCGCGCGCTCGAAGGCTCGATGAAGAACGCCGCGGGCGACCGCATCGTGGCCGCCGTACGTCGACTCGTTGTCGACCTCGGCACGGCCCGCGAGGCGCTCGGCTCCAAGGCCACGACACCGGAGCTCGAGGCCGGCGTTGCCGCGCTCCGTGCCGGCGCCACGCCTGCGACCCTCACGCGACTGCGGGATCTGCGGAAACCACCCGTCACGATGGCGCTCGCCGTGCTTGCGGATCTCGTCGCGAGCGGAGTACCGGCCGATAGCGCCACCGCTGCCTTACTCGTCCTCGCGCCCACGGTCCGTGATGCCGATCTCGTAGAGTTTCGCCGCGCTGTCGAGCGCGACATCGCTCTCGGCGCGCCCCCAGCCTCCGCTACGTCTGTGCGGGCGGCTGCGGCCGATCTGAATGCGACCGGGCGTAACGCCCAGCCCGGCAAACCCTAAGCCCCCAGGGTGGGCGTACTGGGGAACGTCGCTGCTCGCAGCGACGTCTGCCTTCTTGCTGTCAGCGACACGCCTATTGCACGCGCAGGCCAGCGCCACAATCGACATGGGCGCCTCACTCGTGCGTTACGATGGCTTTCTGCTGAGCAACGCTCTCACCATTACCCCGACGTTCACATGGCTTGGCAGCCGCGCGGCAGTAAACGCCCGCGGCACATTCTTGCGCTTTGAGAGCGGCAATCGAAGCCTGCAGGGCTCCGTAGTAGGATCTGTTTTCACGCGCCCGGCCACGAGCTGGCGTATCGAAGCATCGGGCACCGCCGGCGCCTCGTCTTACGCCGATTTCGCAAGTTTCTGGCATCTGCTCGGAGAGGTCCGCGTCCGATACAACACGGACCGCGGCGGTATCTGGCTGGGCGTGACGGGTGGGCGAACAGCCTTCGGTTCAACGGACGAAGCCCGGCCGGTTGTGGCGGCGTCGATCAACGCGATGCGGCGGCAGAGCGGGTTTGTGCTGTTAATGACCGCCGGCCGAGCCTTCGTCGGCGACACACAGTATAGCGACATCGGCATGACAGCACGCCGACAGTACAAGAAAATTGTGCTCGAAATGCTCCTCGCCGCCCGGTTCTGGAGTCAGGGAGCGGGCGAAGGAGTATACGGTGAGGCGAGTGGGGTGCTCCCATTTAGTGAGCGCTGGGCAGCCGTGATCTCCGGCGGCCGCTACCCCTCCGACCCCATCCGAGGCAGCATCGCGGGCCGCTATGTCTCGGCGGCGATCCGCTTCCGCCTTCAGCCGACCAGACGCCCGGTTTTCCCATTGCCCCTGCCCCATAGCGGTTCAAATGGCGGCGCCGATCCAATGTCGACAACAAGTCTGACGCTCACCCGCGAAGCGTCAGGGTCCGTACGACTCCTCCTGCAAACACCGCCCGCGTCCTCCGTGGAAATCGCCGGGGACTTCACAGATTGGCGGCCGATGTCGCTGGCGCCGACGCCACAAGGAGGTTGGGAAATAGTGCTACTGATCCCGCCAGGTGTTCATCAGATCAACGTGCGTATCGACGGCGGTCCCTGGACGGTACCGGTAGGGACCACTCGTTTGGTAGGAGACTACGGCGACGACGTTGGGAGCTTCGTCGTTCCCTAGCGCCGGCCTCCCGCCAATCGCAGCGCCTCAGGGCGACGCCGCAGGGTCAGCATCGCCCACACTCCAATCGCCGGCCCGAGCGCCAGCACACTCATGCTCCATCGCCACCCGATGGACTCCGCCACTGAAGGCAAGAGATAGATCGTTGCGGTGGTGAGCAGAAATCCCAGGCTCGTTTGTAGGGTGAGCGCCGTTCCGACGTACTCGCGCGGAGCGAGCTCACTGATTGCCGCCGAGAACTGCGCAGAGTCGGCGACGATAGTCACCCCCCACACCAGCAACAGCGGTAGCAACGCGATCAACGGCGCGCCGTAGACAACGCCGACTGTCAACGCACAGATACCGGACACGAGCATCGCGAGGCTTGTGATCAATGTCCGACCCAACCGGTCCGCGTATTTGCCTCCAAGCCAGCATCCGAGCGCACCACTGCCGACGACCGCGAACGTTGTGAGCGCCGCGAGACTCGTCACATCCGACTGTGGGCCACGTCGAGCATGCTCACTCGCAGCGATGAACGCCGCGATCCAGGTCCACATCGCGTAGAGCTCCCACATGTGTCCGAGGTAGCCGAGGTTGGCGAGGACCATCGCCTTGTCTGTCAGGATGCGCGGCGCGGCTGACAGCGAAAACGGCGGCGACGGTGCAGCATATGGACCATCGTTCGGGACGAGCAGGACGAGGATTCCTCCGGCGAGTGCGCTGGTCGCCGCGATCCCCAGCACGACGCGCCACGCGGCCGGTGACACTGCCCAGCGAACGAGGTGCGGACTCGCCGACCCCAACGTCAGCGCGCCAACAAGAATCCCGATCGCCCATCCACGCGACTCCTTAAACCACCCCGCCGCGATTTTCATCCCAGGTGGATAGACGCCGGCGAGTGCTGCCCCAGTCAGTAGACGACAAGCGATTCCCAGACCGATTCCGGGAGCGGCAGCGACGCCCAGCGTCGCAAGCGCAGCGATCGTCGCCGAGCCCGCGACGAGCCTGCGAGCCGAGAGTCGATCCGCGAGTGTCAGTATCGCACTCACGAGTGCCCCAGCGACAAAACCGAGCTGCACGCTGATGGTAAGCCAGGCAGTCGACGCGGGGGACAATTGCCACACTTGAGCGAGGGTCGGCGCGACCGCGGAAGCGCTGAACCATGGGGCCATCGCGAGCAGCTCCGCGGTGGCGAGGATGACCAGAACCTGACGGGGGGTCACAACCCCGTGGGATGATCCAGGAACACCCAGGGCAAATCGAATTTCTTGGAGATGTGCTCTGCGAGCGCTTTCACACCAACGGTCTCAGTCGCGTAGTGACCAGCATAGAAAACATTCAGCCGCAACTCTTCCGCGTCGAAGTAGGTCCAGTGTTGCCCTTCGCCCGTGATGTAGGTGTCAAGCCCGGCAGCAGCGGCCTGCGGAATCAAGGAACCCCCGGCGCCCGTGACGATGCCGATGCGCTGAACGCGCTCCGGACCGAACGGCAGGAGACGTCCCGCGCCACCGAGTGCCTGCACAAGCGCTCGACTCAGCTCTTCCCGCGTGCCACTGCGCTCGCCCCACACGCCGATCGGCGCGCCGTGATAGGAACCGAATTCCCCGCGAACCTTGATTCCGAGCAGGCGTGCAAGTTGGCTGTTGTTCCCGACGTCCGGATGGCGGTCTAGAGGAAGGTGGGCGGCATACACGGCAATGTTGCTGCGCAGAAGGCCCGCGACGCGATCGTAGAACGGACCCGTCAGGGGCCGAAGTCCGCCCCAGAAAATCCCATGATGGACCATCAAGAAGTCAGCACCTTCCGCGCTCGCCAGACGGACCGTCGCCGAGCACAGATCGACGGCTGCGGCGACGCGTGTTACATCTCCAGCGTTGGCTACCTGTAATCCGTTGAGTGCTTCAGGTGGATCGGCGACTTCCTCCGCGACACGAAGGTACTGGTCCAAATAGGTGGCGAGGGTTTCTAGGCGCATTTACGACACCGTAGCGACAGTATCGTGGCAGTATATTGGCTTTCCACATTGCGGTGGCTTGTAAGCGTCTTGTTTACAAGCCACTAGAGAATCCACACGCGCGGAACGCGAGCGTGTGGATAATTCAGGCGCGCGCCAGTGACGCTTGGCTTGTACGGGGTGCGACTTGGGGTGGCTGGCCGGCGTCCTCACCCATCCGCAGAACTCCATTCATCTCGCCGCCCTCCTGGATGAGGAGCCGCTTGGTGTGGATGTCACCGTGTACGACGCTTGTCGCTTGGAGCTCGACGCGCTCTTCGGCGTAAATCGCGCCGCGCACTTCCCCGCCGATGATCGCCTCGCGGCTGACGACATCACCTTCGACTTCCCCGCCCCGCGCGACGAGGACCTGCTTGGCGGCGCGAACGGTTCCTGTCACCGACCCTTCTATCTTTACGACTCCGTCGGCGGAGATATCGCCGACCACGCGCATTCCCGCGCCAATGATCGACAGGCCCGGCACGCCTTCCCGACCGCCGCTCGCGACGGTTTTTTCTTTTTCACTGAACACCGCCATCAATGCGTCCCCCCCTGTTTCACGAGCTCGAGTGGATCAACCGCTTTACCGTCACGTCGAACCTCGAAGTGCAGGTGCGGCGCGGTCGATCGCCCTGAGTTGCCGGACAATCCGATCACCTGACCAGCCTGAACTTCGTCGCCTTCCGCGGCCAGGAGCCGTGACGTATGACCATACATCGTCTCATAACCGGACGGATGCCGCAAGAGGACAAACAAACCGTAGTCCGAATCGTAGCCTGCAGCCATCACGGTACCTCCGCCGGATGCGCGAATGGGCGTCCCAATGGGCACCGCGATGTCGATGCCGACGTGCGATTCGTCCGGAACGCCGGGCCGCACCTGTCCCCTGGTCACGAAGCCCTGAACGTCCAGGGGCCAATGGGATGGCACCGATGCCCCCGCCTCGTATTCCGGGGTTCCACTCGGTCGAGAGGCCCGGATCGGGACGGTCCGCATCGCCGTGACGTAGTCGGTTCGTGAGGCCGTGTTGTTTCCCCCGCGGGAAGGAGCCGGCGGCGGGGGCGTGTTCACCCCCAGCATTTGACGCAGCCCCTGATAATTCGATTCCGCGCGATTCAGCGCCGCCGCGAGCTGTTGCACGCGACTGTTCTCCACACGGAGGCGCGAGATCTCACGCTCGAGGCCGGGTACACGCGCGGCATTTCGCGTGATCGGTCCGGCGAACGCAAAAAACAAGACGACCATCACGGCGATCGTCAGCGCGCCCCACTTGCCCACCAATACCGCCCAGCGCGGCAGCCGGTACTGATGAGATTCGAGGTCGCCGTCCGCATGGAGGACGATCGTGACGCCGCGAGTACTCATCCGTCGAACGGCGCGCCGAGGATCAGCTCGAGTAGTCGAGCGAGATCGTCGTTGGAATAGAACGACACGTGAATCTGACCTTTGCCTTTCGCGCGCAAGCTGACACGCACGTCGGTGCCAAGCCGCCTGCGCAAAGCGTCTTCGACGCGTCGCACCTCTGGAGCGGCGCCGACGCCGCGTTTCATGCGCGGCCGACGTTCGGGTGCGCGGCCTCCCCGCACGCGGTCCTCCACCTCGCGGACCGACAGTCCCTGCGCCACCGCTTCGCGCGCGAGGTTCGTAACGATACGCGGATCCTCGAGCGCAAGCAGCGCCCGCGCGTGCCCCACCGTCAGGTGCCCCTCGTGCAGCATTTGGAGCACCACCTCGGGCAGTTTCAGAAGACGGAGTGCGTTGGCAACAGTCGAGCGGTCGCGACCGACGGCATCGGCGACGTCCTGCTGCGCCAACTTGAATTCGGCGATCAGGCGCTCGTAGCCGCGGGCTTCGTCGACCGGCGACAGATCGTCGCGTTGCAGGTTCTCGATCAGCGCGAGCGTCAGCAACGTGCGGTCGTCGGCAGCGCGCTGGACGGCGGGAATACGCTCCCACGCGAGCTGCTGGCAGGCGCGTAAACGGCGTTCGCCGGCGATGAGCTCGAATACGCCGTTTCCGGTCGGTGCCTTTCGCACCACAATCGGCTGCAAGAGACCGGCCTGCTTTATCGATGACACCAGTTCTTCGAGCGCCGCCGGATCCACATCCTTGCGTGGCTGGAATGGATTGGGCCTGATGTCTTTGATCGGCAGCTCGACCAGGTTCCCTTCTCGTTCCGCCTCTTCACGAGTGGGACCGAGCAGCGCTTCGAGACCACGGCCGAGACGGCGTCTTCCAGTGGTGGTTTCCGTCATGCGGGCACCTCCGGTGTCGGCAGCGATTCAACGGCTGGCAGGTTGGGCGACGACGGAGCCCCCTGCTCGACCCGGTGAATCAGCTCCTGTGCGACCGCCAGGTAGCTCTTCGCCCCTACCGACTGCACGTCGTACAGCACGATCGGCTTCCCGAAGCTGGGCGCTTCGGCGAGCCGCACGTTGCGCGGGATCGTCATGCTGAACATGCGCCCGCCGAAGTATTCCTTTGCTTCTTCAGCCACCTGCTTGGAAAGATTCAGCCGCGCATCGTACATCGTCAGCAGTGCGCCGTCGACCGCGAGCGCAGGATTGAAATTGCGCTGCACGAGCTTGATCGTGTTCAGGAGCTGAGACAGCCCCTCGAGTGCGTAGTACTCGCACTGAATCGGAATGACCACGCTGTCGGCGGCGGTGAGCATGTTGAGCGTGAGCAACCCGAGCGACGGCGGACAGTCGATGATGACGTAGGCGTATTCATCGCGCAGGTCCCGCAGCGCTTCCCGCATGCGCGTTTCGCGCGAACGTTGATTAACGAGCTCCAGCTCGGCGCCGACCAAGTCCTGCGTTGCCGGAACGACGTCGAGATATGGGAAGTGCACGTGGGGAAAACGGGCCTGCGAGAGTGCCGAGCCTTCGATTATCGCGTCGTACAGCGAATGTCGAATGCGATCGCGTTCAATGCCGACGCCGCTGGTCGAGTTGCCTTGCGGATCGGCGTCGATGAGCAGCGTCTTTCGCTCCGCGATCGCGAGAGACGCGGCGAGATTCACGGCCGTCGTGGTTTTGCCGACGCCGCCTTTTTGGTTGGCAATCGCGATTACACGAGACATGCTATAACTTATTGTCCTGCAATGAGTTATATCACTGACCGACCAATTGCCCGCTCAATATACGCTCGTTTCACGTGAAACGAAAGCCGTAAGTTTCACGTGAAACTGCAACCTAGACTTAGGCGACTCTTCGGCGCCAGCGCGTGGCTTCCATGACCAGGTTGTGCAGGTCGCTCGGCGTCACGCCGGGAACCCGCGCTGCCTGCGCCAGCGAAGTCGGCCGTACTCGATCGAGCTTCTGCCGCGCCTCGGTCGCCAGCGTGTGTAGATCGAGGTAGGGTAGGTCACTCGGGAGCGAAAATGACGCGAGTTCCGCGAGACGCGCGGCCGCATCTCGCTCGCGCGCCAAATAACCGTCGTACTTGATTTCGATTTCAGCGGCGAGCACGGCGTCTGGCGAAGCATCCGCGGCGACCCCGGCTGCCGCGAGCAATGACGCCAGCGCGACGCCCGGACGCTTCGCGACCACAGCGATGCGCTCACTCTCGCGCAGAGTGGTCCCGCTTTCAGATAAAACGTCCGCAGCCTGCGCGGGAGAGATCGACGTCGCACCCGCGAGATCCAGAACGTTTTCCTCATCCCGCAGACGACGCGCTGCCGCGCGGAGTTCTCGATCGTTCAGAAGGCCGAGGCGCTCGGCGAGGGGAAGGAGGCGCCGCAGTGCGTTGTCCTGGCGAAGCAACAAACGGAATTCAGAGCGTGACGTGAACAGCCGATACGGCTCATCGACGCCACGCGTGACAAGATCGTCGACGAGAACTCCGATGTACGCGTCGTCGCGACCGAGGACCACAGGCTCCTGGCCGCGGATCCGGCGCACTGCGTTGATCCCCGCGACAACACCTTGGCCCGCCGCCTCCTCGTAGCCTGTCGTGCCGTTGATCTGGCCGGCGAAGAAGAGGTGCTCAACCGATTTCACTTCGAGCCAGGGCGTGAGCTGAGTCGGCGGATAGTAGTCGTACTCGATCGCGTATCCGGGGCGCGTCATGCGCGCGCGCTCAAGCCCCGGGACTGCGTGCAGAAACTCGAGCTGCACAGCGACCGGCAGGGAAGTGGACAGACCGTTCACGTACAGCTCGGTCGTGTCGAGTCCCTCCGGCTCGAGGAAGATCTGGTGGCGCTTTGCCGCCGGAAACTTGACGATTTTGTCTTCGACCGACGGGCAGTAGCGTGGCCCGCGCCCGCTGATCGCGCCGCCGTAGAGCGCAGATTCTTTGATGTGGCGCTGAATGATTTGCTTCACTTCCTCGCCGGCCCAGGTGATCCAGCAAGGAACCTGACGTGGGCGCTCGACACGCTCGTGGAACGAGAAGCGATACTCGTCGCTGTCACCCTCTTGTCGTTCGACCTTGATCCAGTCGACCGAGCGTCCGTCGATGCGCGGCGGAGTTCCTGTCTTGAAGCGTGCGACTGTAAGTCCAATGTTTTCAATGACTTGCGCCATTTGAACGGACGGCGCATCGCCCGCCCGGCCGGCCGGGATTTGTGTGTCGGTACCGAGGTGAATGCGGCCGCGGAGGAACGTGCCTGCCGTGATGATCACCGCCCGCGCAGCGAAGCGACGACCGTCGCCGGTCTCGACGCCGGTGATGCGAGTCGCCTGATCATTGAAGAGCAGATTTGTGACCATGCCCTGCGTCAGCTCCAGGGCAGGGAATTGCTCGAGCAGATGACGAACGGCACGACGGTAAAGCGTGCGATCGGCTTGCGCGCGCGGCGCCCACACCGCGGGGCCCTTGGAGCGATTCAGCATTCGGAACTGAATGGTTGCGCGATCAGCGGCGCGGCCCATCAGGCCACCCAGCGCGTCGACTTCGCGAACGACGGTCCCCTTCGCAATCCCGCCGATCGCGGGATTGCACGACATCTGGCCGATGGTTTCGAGGTTCGACGTGAGCAGGAGTGTGCGCGCGCCCAAGCGCGCCGCCATCACAGCGGCCTCGCTGCCGGCATGGCCGGCGCCTACGACGATCAGGTCGTAGCCCTGGATCATGCCGTAAAGCTAGAAACTAGTAACCGAGCAGGACAGGGCGAGAATTATGGAAGGGATGCTGCGGCCTTGAGCGCGAAGCACGTCCCGTGCGTGCTTCGCGCATTACTGGTTTCAGGGTGCTGTAACGGTCGCCTTTCCATCCCCGGAGACACCCAACCCGGCCCGGGTGGCGCCCACGCTATCGGCGAGTGCGAGGCTGGCCCCTTCAGCAGCTGTGAAGCCGAGTACCGCTCGAGTCGTGCCTTTCGGATCGGCAAACGCAAGCGTAATGGTCTCGTCCGGTAGGAGGCCAAGCGCAGCGCGGGAGCGGCCCTTCGAGTCGATGAGCGAGAGGCCGGGCGAACCGTCCTCGAGAACGGTGAGTCTGAGGCGCGCTGCTCCGCTGTCGTCTTGAAGCACGAACTGCGGCGAACCGTCTGCTGACATGCCGAAGGTACCGCGGACGCGACCCTGCTTGTCTCGGAGGGCGAAGCTGCGGGCCTCGACGACATCTTTTATGGTCGGGCGGTCCCGAAATATGACTGGAGTCGCAGCTCCGGCCGCGAGGAGGACCGCCAGGCCGACGAGAACAGCTTGCCCTGTGCGACGCAGGCGGCGGTTTTCATGCTCCACCTTCTCGAGGCGCTTCACCAGATCCGCACTGGCGTCATGCGTCTGTTCGTTTACGGGATCGATTTCCGTCATTGGTCCTCCACCTGTTGATGCGCCGAGAATAAAGGATCACACAAGTCCCACTCGAGCCTATCGCCCTCACGCGTGCCCGTCTTCGCGAGCGTGCCCGCCGGAAGCTCCAATGCGTATGCGGCACCTTTGTGCCAACGCGAACGCTCGCCCGGCGCCAAGCGATGATACACGGCCACGACAGATCCCCGCCGATCCAAGAAAGCGACGTCTACCGCGTAGGTCATGCCGAACATGTGCACCGCGCGGCAGGGCTGCAGCAGCAGGCCGGCTCCCGCTGCGAGCGGTGATCGACCGAGCAGCCCCAAGAGCCGTTGCCACCAGCGGTCGGCGACGGCGATCCACGTTCCGAGAACTCGCCCGCGAGTCACGTTAGTGAACCCGACGTGGTTCATCGGCCGAACGTGCTGAGGGTCCGGACCATCGTAATCACCGCCGGGCCTAGAATCACGACGAACAACGCCGGGAATACAAAGAGCACGAGCGGAAAGACGAGCTTGATCGTCGTCTTGGCCGCGGCTTCCTCGGCCCGCTGCCGTCGCTTCGTGCGCACCGTGTCCGAATGCACGCGGAGCGCCTGGGCGATCGACGTGCCGAAGCGATCGGTCTGAATCAGCATTGCGACGAGCGAGCGCACATCGGCGACTCCGGTTCGCTCGCCGAGCGCCCGCAACGCATCCTCCCGCGGCACCCCCGCACGAATCTCCAAATTGACCAGGACGAGCTCCTCGCTCATCACCTGGCTCACGTGTTTGATTTCGGCCGCAACGCGGACCAGCGCCTGGTTGAGGGCAAGCCCCGCTTCGACGCACACGACCAAGAGGTCGAGCGCATCCGGCAACGCGCGCTGGACGTCTTTCTGCCGCCTCTTAGCCCGACTGCCCACGTAGAACGCGGGCATGAGCCATCCCAGCACCGCGCTCCATAGGGCGGTCAGGACGCCACCGACAATACCGGCACCGAACACCGGCCCCACCAGGAATCCGCAAACGCCCAGCACCGCCATCAACCCCAGGCGCGCTCCCCAGTAGACCGCAGGAGCGTTGGGATGCCTATATCCCGCGTGCAGCAGGAGGTTGCGCGCAGCGGGGTTATTAGACCTCGCGAACTTTCCACCCAACCACTCCAGCACCGCCCCGAGCTGCTTGGCTCGTTCCTGCCGCCGCAGCCGCTGTAGGCGCGAATCCTGGTCGCTCCCCTGCTGCCCAAGCTCCAGTAACCGACGCGCCACCGCCCGCGGTTGAGCAGGCGCAAGCTGACTAGCCACCGCAACGATCAGCGCGATGGCGATCCCAAATGCCGCAGTCGCAAAATAGATCATTGGAAGGTCCTCAGATCTCGATGTTCACGATCTTACGGATCCAGATGTAGCCGAGGATCTGCATCACGCCGCCCGTGACAAGCAGCCATCGCCCGAACTGATCCTGGAACAGAATCATCATGTATGGTCGGTTGACCACGAAGATCGCGCTGCCGACGGCAATGGGGAGCAGCGCGAGGACGATACCGCTGAAGCGTCCCTGAGCCGTATAGACGCGCACCTGACGCCGGATAGTGAATCGCGCGCGGATGGTATGCGAAATCTTGTCGAGCACCTCGGCGAGGTTGCCGCCTACCTCCCGCTGCACCATGATGGCCGTCACGAGGATCCGGACATCGACCAGGTCAATCCGGTCAGCCAGTCCCATCAGGGCGTCCTCGAAAGGAATGCCGAAGCGTTGTTCTTCGAACACGCGACGGAACTCACCGGCGACCGGTTGAGCAGCCTCGTCACCAGCCATCTTGAGCCCTGCCGAGAGCGGGTGGCCGGCCCGGATTGCTCGACCGAGCAGGTCGATAGCCTCGGGCAGATACTCCTCAAAGGCCAGGATGAAGCGCGCCTTTTTCCAGCGCAGGTATAGATAAGGAAGGGACGCGCCGCCGATCGCCCCGATGAGCGCGGCGATCCACAGCCGCACCGCGGCGAAGCTCACGAGCCCCAGCACAAGCGCCGCAGCAACGGTGATCAGAAGATAAGTCTCGGGCTTCCACCGCACCCCCGCTTGCTCCAACGCATTCCCGATATCGCGCAGGTGGGGCACCCTGGCCGCAAGAGGCCGGATCCACCGCGCTTCTACGATCTTTGAGCTCCGAATCAGCGTCTCCGAGGCCTGATCGGTGCCCTGTGACGCGAACGTGCGAAGTTGCTGTACGGCGTCCTTTGACCGACGCCAATCCGACCACCACTCCCAGAGCAGCGCGAATGCGATAATCGCCAGCACACCCGCGGCGAAAGCCGCGCCGGCGGGACCCCAAGCACCCAGCCACTGGATTATCATCGGCCACCATCCTGCAGCGATGCCGCCGCGAGCGGCGAGAACAGGTCCGCTGGGAGCGTGATGCCCCAAGCCTTGAGCCGCTCCGCAAAGCGCGGCCGAATTCCGGTCGGGCGGAAATTTCCGATCACGTGCCCTTCGGCGTCGACGCCCTGGCGCTCGAAGCTGAAGATTTCCTGCATCGTGATCACTTCACCTTCCATCCCTGCGAGCTCCGCGATGGTAATCAGCTTGCGCGTACCGTCCGAGAGGCGGCTCACCTGAATAACAACATCGATCGCACTGGCGATTTGCTGCCGCATCGCGCGTGCGGGCAGGTTCAGATTGGCCATGGACACCATCGTCTCGAGACGACTGAGGGCCTCGCGCGTGCCGTTGGCGTGCAGCGTCGTCAGCGAACCGTCGTGGCCGGTGTTCATCGCCTGCAGCATGTCGACCGCTTCGGCGCCCCGGACCTCGCCGATGATGATGCGATCCGGCCGCATACGGAGCGAATTGATGAGGAGGCGTCGCTGCGGCACCTCGCCGTGGCCCTCGACGTTGGCAGCTCTGGTCTCGAGGCGCACGACGTGGGGCTGGCGCAGCTGCAGCTCGGCCGAGTCCTCGATCGTTACGACGCGCTCCTCCGCCGGGATGAAGGAGGACAGGATGTTGAGCAGCGTGGTTTTGCCGGCGCCTGTGCCTCCGGAAATCAGGACGTTCAAGCGCGCCCGCACGATGCCGCTCAGCAGCTCCAGCATCGCGGGCGTCAGGCTCTTCGAGCGGATCAGGTCCTCGCCGGACAGCGCATCGCGCTTGAATTTCCGGATGGACAGATGGGGCCCGTCGACCGCGAGCGGCGGGATAATCGCGTTGACCCGCGATCCGTCCGGCAGGCGCGCGTCGACCATGGGCGAGGAATCGTCCACGCGGCGGCCCACGGCCGAGACGATCCGGTCGATCACCTGCAACAGGTGCTTGTCGTTCTGGAACCGCACCTCGGTGGGCTCGAGCTTGCCGTGGCGCTCGACGTACACCTGGTCGTACGTGTTGACGAGAATGTCCGAGATCTCGGGGTCCTGCTGCAACGGCTCGAGCGGCCCAAGCCCGAAAATCTCATCGACGACCTGCGACAGCAGCAGCTCCCGCTCTTCCAAGTTGATCGGGATATGCTCCTGCGCGATGATCTCGAGTACGACCTTGCGGATCGTGGCGACGACTTCTCCCCGCTCGCGCCGGTCGAGGTCGGCGAGGTTCAAGCGGTCGATCAACTGGCGGTGGATCCGCACCTTGATCGGCTGGAGCGAGGCTGCCTGCCGCCCCTGGGGCTCGGGACTGGCCGGTGTCTTGTCGACGCCGACCGGTGTCTCCCAGGGAAGCGAGCGGCGCTGGCCGTCGCCGTTGGCAGAGGAAAGCCGCACGCTACCCGAACTGCGGAAGTCGTTTGTCATCGTGCACTCGCCACTTCAAGAGGCTGGCGCAGGCGCCGCCAGAGCGCGTCGAGTAGGCTGCTGCCATTTCGGGCGGCCTGCGCCGCCCGTTGCACGCCCACAAGGTCCGTACCCAGTGCTTGAAGGTCACGCGCGTACTTCGACTTGCCGTTCAGTACCACAGGCTTGCCGCTATTGATCGCACGACTCACGGCCGCGTAATCATTACTGAGCGTCCGGTAGACCGGCATGCCGAGTGTTTGCTGCACGTCGTTCAACGCAATCACATCGTCGCCGGTGTAGCGATTGACGAGGATCTGGATTCTCTCCTTGGCGGCCTTCCCGACTGTTTGCTCGAGGAAGGGAAGACACCGCTGGAGGTTCCGCAGCGACGGAAGATCGAGGTTCGTGACCGCGAAAATTCGATCCGCTTCGGCAAACGCGGCGAGCGTGCTCGGCACAAAGGAGCCGGACGTATCCACGACGACGTAGTCGTAATGCTCTTTGAGCAAACGCAGCGTGATGTGTATCTGGTCCTCCGCCACGACGGCCCCTCGATCGAGCTGAAGCGGGGCCGACAGGAGATGCACTCCCGACTCATGGCGCTCGACGAACGATCCGAGCAGCCCAGCATCCATCCGATGAAAGTTTCGCAGCACGTCGAGGATGCTGAACTTCGGCTCCACCCCCAGCTGCAGGGCGGTTTCACCAAATTCCAGATCGAGATCCACGAGCACCGTCTTCTTGCACGTCAGCCGGTGCAGGACGCACGCGAGATTGGTGGCGATCGTCGTGGATCCGCAGCCACCTTTTGGGCTGAATAGCGTAAAAAGGCGGCCCGCTTGACGAGGCTCCGCGGCGGGTGTCCAGCCGAGCCTGCGCATCACGCGCTGAACGCCGTCGCGCAGTGCCTCTTGTGTGACCGGCTTTAGCAAGTACTCCGAGATGCCCGCTCGCATCCCCTTCAGCAGCAAGTCGGGCGGCAGCGCTGCACCAGCGGCCAGGATCTGGCAGCGCGGATGCAGCTCGGCCAGAAACTCCGCGAGCTTGATCCCCGTTGCTGGGTCGTGCTCTAGATCGAGCACCACGAGATCCAGCGAGCCGCGACGCAATTCCTCGATCTGGGTATCGCTGATCTCGGTAAA
>DATFVZ010000339.1:0-15856 GCA_035259785.1 Gemmatimonadales bacterium | reverse complement strand
GTCCCCGATTTCGGCGAATGGACGACGAAGACGTTGGATGGTTGGCGTGAATGGGCGGATCGCTTCAACGCCGCCGGAGCGGTTGCGCGGAAAGCCGGGATCTGGCTCGGGTTCCACAACGAGGCCAATCACCAAAAGCCGATCGAAGGAAAAGTGCCGCTCGACGTCTTCATCGAGCGGCTCGATCCAACCGTGACACGGCTGCAGCTCGATGTCGGCAACATGCTGATCGGTGGGGGCGACCCGATGCAGTACCTCCAGAAGTATCCCAATCGTTTTTGGAGCTTCCATCTGAAAGATGTCGTTGCCGACCGCTCGAGCGACACGAGGTTGGGCACGGGGATTTTCGACTTCAAGCGGTTCCTGGCGGCTGTGCCGAACATCGAGCAGAAGCCGGGTTATGTCGAGGACGAAAGCCCTGCGGACGAGCTCGGCGCCGCACGGTCGAACTACCAGTACCTGCGCGGACTGGAGTTCTAAGACGCTCCTGCTCTTTATCAGTTTGCTGACGCAGGACACCGTCACGACGAGTTTCCTGCAGACGGTCGATGTCGTCTCCGGCCGGATCGATACCGTCTACCGCGAAACACGCCACTTCGAGGCGCCCAACTGGTCACGTGATGGGCGCTTCTTTCTTTTGAACAGTGACGGGCGGCTGTATCGGCTTAACGCCGAAACGACGCGACTCGAGGTGGTGCCAATCGAGTTCACTCCGCCGCGCATGAACAACGACCACGGCATCTCGCCGGACGGGAAACTGCTCGTGGTCAGTCATGAGCCGACGGAGGATTGGCAAACCTCGACGCTCTATCTCGTCCCGATCACGGGTGGTATGCCCAAGCAGATCACGACCAAGACCCCCAGCTTTTGGCATGGGTGGTCTCCCGATGGCGCGACCTTCGCCTTTGTCGGCCGTCGCGACGGCGAGTTCGACATCTACACGATTCCGGTGAGCGGGGGCGAGGAAAAGCGGATCACCACCTGCAAGGGGCTCGATGATGGGCCCGACTACTCGCCCGACGGCGCTTTCATCTATTACAACTCGTTCTGCAGCGGCCGCATGCAGATCTGGCGCATGCATCCTGACGGGAGCGGCGCCGAGCAGCTGACCAATGACGCGTATGCCAACTGGTTCCCGCACCCGTCCCCGGACGGTCGCTGGATCGTGTTCATCTCGTACCTCCAGGATCAGGGCCAGGATCATCCATTCGGCCGGCAGGTGAAGCTGCGGCTCATGGATCTGCGTGACCGCTCTGTACGCGATCTCACGCCGGCGTTTTTCGGCGGTCAGGGAACGTTCAATGTGCCGTCGTGGTCACCGGACAGTCGCAAAGTGGCGTTCGTCTCTTTTGATCAAAGGACGACTCGATGACACTCGTCGTAAAGATCGCGCCCCAACAAGAAAAAGAAGTTGATCTCGCGCGGACCTATGATGCGATCGTCGTGGGGTCGGGCGCGGCCGGGGGCATGGCTGCGCACGTGCTGACCTCGCAGGGGATGCAGGTGCTGCTGCTCGAAGCGGGGAAGCGAATCAATGTCGAGCAGGAGCTGCGGTCGATGGAATGGCCGTACGACCATCCCCGGCGCGGCCGTCTTCCTCCCGGCTCCGTGGGGCTCGGCTTCAACGAGTACAACATTCGCCAGCCGCCCTATGCGCGGGGCTCGACGTATAAGCACGTCTATTCCTACGTCGGCGGTTGGGATGGCGGCGACTACGTGAAGAACATTTTGGTGGACGAGAAGCAGCACCCATACACCGGGACCAAATACGCATGGGTGCGCGCGCGTGTGCTCGGCGGCAAGACGAACATCTGGGGCCGGCTCGCGCTGCGCCTGTCCGATTACGATTTCAAGGGCAAGACCCACGACGGGTACGGCGAGGACTGGCCGATTGCGTACGCCGATATCGAGCCGTACTACGACAAGGTCGATCTGCTGCTCGGCATTTCCGGTCATAAAGAAAACCTGCCGCATCTCCCCGACAGTCTGTTCCAGCGCCCCAACAAGCTGACGTGGGCCGAAGTGAAGCTGCGCAACACCCTGAAGGGCATGAATCGCGTGGTGACGCCGTACCGCGCGGGTGTAACCACCGACGGCGTGAAGAACAAGTATCGCAGCAAGTGCTTCGGGCGCGGCGCGTGCGGCCGCCGCCCCGGCGGGTGCGACATTCACGCGGCGTTCGATTCGCCCACCGGTCTCATCTACCCGGCCATGGACACGGGCAACCTCACCTTGCGGACGAATTCGATCGCGCACGAGGTGCTCGTCGATCCGAACACGGGTAAAGCGCGAGGTGTGTCGTTCGTCGATGCGGTGAACCGCAAGACCTACGAGGCGAAGGGGACGGTGGTGATTCTGGCGGCGTCGACGCTGGAATCTGCACGCCTGTTGCTGCTGTCGAAATCACGCCAGCACCCCAATGGCATCGGCAACTCGAGCGGGCACGTGGGGCACAACTTCTGCGAGCACGTCATGGGGCCCGGCGCGTCCGGTCTCGTGAAGGAGCTGGTCGGGAAGCCGCACACGCTCGACGACGGCCGCCCCGGTGGTTTCTACATCCCGCGTTTCCGCAATCTCCAGGACAAGCAGAACGGATTCATTCGCGGCTACGGGTTCGAGGGAGGCGCCGGCCACTCGATCTTTCCCGCAGGTACTGACGCGCCTGGCTTCGGGGCCGACTTCAAGAAGCGCGTGCGTGATTACTCCGGGGCATTCATCGGCATGGGCGGATTTGGCGAAGTCCTCGCGCGCTATGAGAACTACGTCGACCTCGATCCGCAGATGAAGGACGGCTGGGGCATTCCGGTGCTGCGCTTCCATTATCAGTTCAGCGACAACGAAAAGAAAATGTGCGAAGACATGTCCACGACGGCCAAGGAGATGCTCGAGGCCGCGGGGATCGAGATCATCGGGGTGGACAAGACCGTTCTGACCGAAGGTTGGTCCATTCACGAGCTCGGCACCGCGCGGATGGGCACCGATCCTCGGACCTCCGTGCTGAATCAGTTCCAGCAGTCGCATGACGTGAAGAACTTGTTCGTCGTGGACGGCTCGAGTCACGTGAGCGCGTCGTGTCAGAATCCGACCTGGACCATCATGGCGCTCGCGTGGCGCTCCTGCGAATACCTGGCCGACCAGTTCAAGAAGGGGGCCGTATGATCTCTCGGCGAGAGCTGTTGGGGGCCGCGGCGGCCGCCGTCGCGCTCCCTGGAGGGCTCAAGCTTCCTCAACTCAAGCCGCCGCCCAAGTTTTTCACGCCGGCCGAGTTTGCGCTGCTCGAGGAGCTGACCGAGCTGATCATTCCGACCGACGAGCAGTCGGGGGGCGCGCGCGCCGCCGGTGTCGCGACCTATATCGACGGGCGGCTCGCCGAATCGCTCGAATCCGACGTCAAAGCGCGCTGGCGGTCCGGACTGAATGCGGTGAACGCATTGTCACGCGAGATGCATCGGAAGGCCTTCCTCGCCGCGACGGCGGAACAGCGGGTCGCGGTACTCACGCGGATGGCCGCTGCCGAGGCAGAACCGAAAACGCCCGTCGAAAAGTTCTTCAAGGACCTCAAGTGGTGGACCGTGTTCGGCTATTACACCTCCAAGATCGGCATCCATGACGACCAGCAATACAAGGGGAATGTCCTCCAGACCGGCGAATACGCAGGCTACGACGCCACTTGAGACCGCCCGGCTGCGGCTCGTCCCGTGCGCGCCCATCCAGCTGCTGGCGCTGCTCGAGCACCCGGAGGACTTCGAGAGGCTCGTAGGAGTCCCCCTCGCGGATGGCTTGCGGGGGTTTTACGTCAGCGGCGAGGTGTCTCCCGAATGGTTGGGCGCGCTTCGCGCTGCCGCCGGCGAGCCGGCCGACCCTTGGCGGCACGGCTTCTTCATAGTCGAGACGAGCGCCCGAATCGTCATCGGCAGCGCGGGGTTCAAGGGGCCGCCCGACGCCGACGGCATGGTCGAGATCGCCTACGGCGTGGTGCCGGCCCGGGAGGGGCAGGGCTTCGCGACCGAAGCGGCTGGCGCCCTGGTGCGATTCGCCGCCGCCGATCCGCGCGTCCGGCTCCTGCGCGCGCACACACTCCCCGAAGCAAATGCGTCAACGCATGTCTTACGGAAATGCGGCTTCGTGCACGTCGGTGAGGTCGTGGATCCTGACGACGGACTGGTCTGGCGCTGGGAGCGGGAGGCGCCGCATATTGGAACCGCATGACCGGTCAAGGAGTTTTCGCCCCGCCTGAGTGGCGGTCGTTGTCGGCCTGTCTTGGTCTCTCGCCCCGCGAGTGTGGTATTGTCCGCGCCGTCTTCGACGGCGATTCGGAAAAACGAACGGCAGAGCGTCTCGGCTTGTCCCCGCATACGGTTCACACCTACCTGTGGCGCATCTACAGAAAACTCCAAGTGCAGAGTCGCGAGCAATTGTTGGTTCGCGTCTTTGCGGAATTTCGTTCGCTCCCGAAACGGGGCATGCGCAAGCGACAGGACAGCCGACACCGGAATGATGTAGCCTGATCAGGTGACCCTGATCGGGGGTCTTGTTGTTTCACTTTGCAAGAACATGTTTGGCTTTGAAGCAGTTTGAGCACGGTTCGCAAACCAGAGGGCCGCCACCATGGATTCATTGCGACCGATCACGATCGCTAGCTGGATGTTGCTCGCCAGCTCGTGGGTCGGGGTGTCTGCTCAGGCTTCGAAGGCCCCTGCGTCTCCCTCGCAGTCCGCCTCGTCCAACGCCGTGTCGTTGATCATTCGGACGGACGACATCGGCATGAGTCACTCCGTCAACATGGCCATGCAGCAGCTCGTCCGCACCGGAATGCCGGTGTCGGTGTCGGTGCTGTTCGTCTGTCCATGGTATCAGGAAGCAGTGGAGATCTTGAAGCAGTATCCCAACGTCTCCGTCGGTATCCATCTCGCGCTCAATTCGGAGTGGAAGAATTACCGGTGGGGACCCGTGCTGGGCAGTGCCGCCGTTCCATCGTTGGTCGATGAGAACGGCTTTTTCTTTTCCTCCTCGGATGCGGTGTACCAGCGCAATCCCAAACTCGAGGACGTGGAAAAGGAGCTGCGCGCCCAGATCGATCGCGCGATGCGCTCCGGTGTGAAGATCGACTACGTCGATTACCACATGGGTACGGTGACGAAGTATCCCGAGTGGCGCGCGCTGACGGAGCGGTTGGCACGGGAGTACGGGTTTGGGATGTCGGAGTACTTCGGGGAGAGCGAGGATTCGCCGCAGTATGACGCGGCGCCGGCGGTGAAGTTGGACACGTTGGTGGCGATGATCAACCGGCTCAAGCCGGGTCTGAACCTCGTCGTCACGCACGTGGGAATCGATGATGCCGAGCTGGGTGCGTTGCTGGATATGAACACCGACCAGCCGTTGCCCGATATGAGCAAGAACCGTCAGGGGGAGCTGACGGCTTTGACGTCACCGCGATTCAGCGCGGCCCTCAAGGCCCGCAACGTGGTGCTCCTTACGTATCGCGACCTGATCGCCAGAGAAGGCCTCAAGTCCATGCGCCGGCCCGTCGACTGAGGGCTGAGCCGGAGGGTTCAATGCAAAAGGTCTACCGTGCACTAGGGATCACGTTCCTCTTCCTCGTGGCCCTCAGCGGGACGGCGCTGGGCCAGGGGCAACAGGTTTCGGGGACCGTCACTTCTTCGACCACCGGTGAAAAACTCTGGGGCGTCACCGTGCGAGTGAAGGGAACCCAGACGCAGACGGTGACGAACCAGCAAGGACAGTATTCGCTGGTCGCCCCCACCGACGCGGTGCTCACGTATGCGCAGATCGGCTACCGCAGCAAAGAGTCGCCGGTCAACGGACAGAGCACCCTCGACGTGACGCTCGAGCAGGCGCCGACGATGCTCCAGGAGGTCGTGGTGACCGGCTATAGCACTCAGCGCCGGTCCGACATCACGTCGGCGATTTCCTCGGTCAATATGGAAACGACCACCCGGCAAACGTCGCCCAGCGTCTTGCAGCGCCTCGACCACGCCGTTCCGGGCGTAACGGTGAACAACAGCGGCTCGCCGGGCAGCCGCAGCACGGTGCGGATTCGCGGCGTGACCTCGTTCCAGAACAACGATCCGCTCTACGTCGTCGACGGCACGCCACTGCAGGACTCGTATGTCAACTTCCTGAATCCGAATGATATCGGCGAGATGCAGGTCCTGAAGGATGCCTCCGCCTCATCGATTTACGGTTCGCGTGCCTCGAACGGCGTTGTCATCATCGAGACGAAGAAGGGACGCGCGGGAGGAAAGTCCGCGCGGCTGGATGTCCGCACGGGGGTTTTGAATCCGACGAAGGGCTATGATGATCTCGTGATGCAAGACGCGCTCCAGTATTTCCAGGTCATCAAGCGCAGCTTTGACAATGCCGGGCGGGTGGACTCGGGTTCGTTGGCGATCTACGGCGATCCGAACAATCCGCAGCTCGGTCAGTATACCTACGTCAATCCGACGGCCATCCAGACCAAGAACTCGTGGGGCCAGGTGACTGCGGCCGACGAGGGGTTGTACGCGTACCCGAACGTCCTGATCATGCCGGCCAGCTCGGGGACGAACTGGTGGAAGGCGGTGTTCAGCCCGGCGTCGTTCAGCGAGGCGAATCTGGGCATGTCGGGTGGCGGCTCGGACAACTCCTACAACGTGTCGTTTGGCTACCTGAAGCAGAACGGCACCGCGGCCTACAGCCAGTTCCAGCGAGGAAGCCTGCGGGTCAACACCGCGTTCAACCTGGGGAAGGTGACGGTGGGTGAGAACGTCGCGTTCTCACGCGAGTACAGCTACGGCGGCCGCGCCGACGACGAGGGCGAGGACGGCATCCTCGGCAAGAACATCCTGATGCAGCCTGTGGTGCCGATCTATGACATCGCAGGCAATTACGCCTCCGGCAAGGCGGTGAGTCTCGGCAATAACACCAACCCCTTGAAGTACGCTGCCGCCCGCAAGGACGACCGCAATATCTGGGACCGGGCGCTGGGCAATGCGTATGCCACATTCGACCTGGCGCGGGCCGTGGCGTTCCGGACGCGGTTCTCGTTCAACCTGTCGCAGGGAAGCTTCAACGGGTTCAACCCGACGACCTTCGAGAACTCCGAGCCGGGCACCGTGAACTCGATCACGCAGAACAACAACCGCAGCACGTCGTTGACGTGGACGAACACGCTGACCTACAGCAAAATCACCCAGCAACACAACCTGTCGGTTCTGCTCGGGCAGGAAGCAGTTTCGAACAACAGCAAATTCATGCAGGGCACGATGGCCGACCTGCTCAACGAGGACCCGTCCAGTCGCTATATCGACGACGCGCTCGGTTCGGCAACCTCGAAAAACGTCTTCAGTACGGGGACACTCGACCGGCTCCTCTCGTTCTTCGGGAAGGCGGACTACAACTATAAGAACCGGTACTATGCCAGCTTCACGCTGCGCCGTGACGGCTCGTCGAAATTCCCGAAAGAGAATCAGTGGGGGACGTTCCCGGCCTTCAACGTCGGCTGGCGGATGTCGCAGGAGGACTTCTTCCCCAAGGAAGGCCTCTTCAGCAACCTGATGCTGCGGTTTGGGTGGGGCCAGACCGGCAACGAGCAAGTCACCGGTGGGCGGATCTTCGCGAAGTTTGGCGGCGATCGCGGCGACACCTACTACGACATCACCGGGTCGGGGAACACGATCCAAGCTGGATTCCGGCAGACCGCGCTCGGCAACCAGAACATGAAATGGGAAACCAACACGTCCACGAACGTGGGCGCTGACTTCGAGTTTCTCCAGGGCAAGGCAAACGTCACCATCGACGTCTATAACCGGCAAACGGACGACCTGCTGTTCAATCCCCTGCAGCCTGGGACCGCGGGTCAGGCGGCCCCGCCGATCCAGAACGTCGGGGCGATGAAGAACAGTGGCTACGAATTCGCCCTCTCCTACAGCGGCACGATAGGTGCCAATAAGGTCTGGAGCGTCGCCCTGAACGGCGCGCACAACAAGAACGAGATTGTCCGCATCGCCGGTGACCTCGAAGGGTTCGTCGGTCCTGGCGGCGCGCAGATTACCCGCATCGGCAATCCCGTCTTCAACCAGGTCGGCGGGCCGGTTGGGGCGTTCTACGGCAAGGTGGCGAACGGTTACTACCTCACCGTGCAGGAAGCTGCCGACCATAGGACGAACTCGGCCGGGGGGTGCGTAACGGCGCCCTGTCAGGATGGAGCCGAAGTGGGCCGCATCAAGTTCCAGGACATAAACGGCGATGGCATCGTCAACACCTCCGACCGGACGTTCATCGGCAGCCCGCATCCCGACTTCACGGGCGGTTTGGATCTCAGCCTCCGTGCGGGGGCCTGGGACTTCGGCGCGACGTTCTTCGCCTCGTTGGGCGCCGACATCTACGATGCGCAGAAGGACTTCTACGTGTTCCGCGACTTCTCGACGAACGTCTTGAAGGACCGGCTCACGGATTCGTTCTGCATCACCGGCGACGAGGGGTGCACCAACCCGGGCAATCCCAACGCCAAGTACCCGCGACTGAATCAGAATGACAATACGAGCGGCGATATCAGCAGCTACTTCATCGAGGACGGGTCATACTTCCGGCTGAAGATGCTGCAGGTTGGGTGGCAGGTTCCGCCCACGCTGTTCAGCTGGCTGCCGTCCGCCCGTGTGTATCTCCAGGGGGAAAACCTGTTCACGATCACGGGATACCCGGGCCTCGATCCGTCGTTGCCGGCGCGCGACTTGACCGGCGCCGCGGGCGATGTGCGGGACCAGTTCCGCAATGTGGACGTGGGGACGTACCCGACCAACAGAACGATCACCGTCGGCATCAGCACCACTTTCTAGGGGTCGACATGAAAACATTGCTAAGATCGAGACTGGTGCTCACGACGACGATGCTCGCCTTAATCGGCGTGATCACATACGCGTGTAAGGACTTCCTCGACACCAAGGCCCAAGGCACCTTGGATGAGAACGCGCTGGCGAACCGCGACGGCGTTGAAGGTTCGCTGATCGCCACCTACCGGATGCTGGATTGCAACAACGTCACCAGCGCCAACTGGGGATGTGCGGCCAGCAACTGGGCGCTGTCGAGTATTACCAGCGACGACGCCTACAAAGGCTCCGAGGATTTCGACCAGCCGCAGGCCACCGAGCTGGAGCTGTACGCCTGGGACACCGACCAGGGGATGGACTATCTGAACGCCAAATGGAATATCGTCTACGAAGGCGTGGTGCGTGCCAACGCGACGCTGCGGCTGCTTGCGCAGATCGTGGCCACGAAGCCCGGCGAGCTGACCGCGGCGGAGGCCTCGTCGATCGAGGGCGAAGCGCTCTTCCTCCGCGCGCATTATCACTTCGAGGCGTGGCGCGTGTGGGGGAACATTCCCTATTACTACCAAGACGACACCGACTTTCGGAAGGCGAATGATCTCGGTATCGATGGAGTCGGCAACGCGATTCTTGCCGATCTCGATGCGGCGATCGCGAAGCTGCCCGACGTTCCCCGCGATAAGGGACGGGCCGGCGCTTGGACGGCCAAGGCGTACAAGGGGCGCGTGCTCATGTACATGCATCAGTACGCGAATGCCATTACCGTGCTCCAGGACGTGAAGACGAACGGGCCATACGCCCTGGAGACCAGCTTCGATCATGTGTGGACGGGTTTCCCCGCGCTGCAAAACGGACCGGAGACGATCTTCGCATTCATGGCATCGGCTAACGACGGTGAGCCGAACGGGCAGAACTCGAACTGGGGCGAGCGGCTGAATTTCCCGCACTCGGGCAGCCCCTTCGGTTGCTGCGGGTTCCACCAGCCTTCCCAAAATCTGGCAAACGTCTACCAGACCGACGCCGTAACCGGGCTGCCACTGGCCTACACCAGTCCCGCCACATGGAACAATAGGGACGCGGAGTGGTCGGCATCGGCCGCCGATGTAGTCGATCCGCGGATGGACTGGACAATCGGCCGCGATGACGTGCCGTTCAAAGACTGGGGTCTCCACAGTTCACTGTGGATCCGGTCGTTGAGCTATGGCGGTCCTTACAGCCCCAAGAAGAACATCCACGAGAAGGCGAGCCCCGCGCAGAACCATGTGGGTTGGCAGCCAGAGCAGACGAATGCGGTGCACCTGCACCTGTTCCGCTATGCGGATCTGTTGTTGCTCCTCGCTGAGGCGCAGGTCGAGCAAAATGACCTGCCGGGCGCGTTGGCCAACGTCAACCTCGTCCGCGCGCGTGCAGGTGTCACCGCTCAGGGATGCGGATCGAGCGACGCCGCCACAGTGGCGAAGTATCCCCAATGCGCGGCGGACAGTCGCCTCGCGGTACCGATCAACGATGCTTCGATCACTTGGGCGACGTACAGGGTTGGGCTGTACCCGTCATTTCCCAATCAGGGGCAGGCGAGGCTGGCCGTCCAACTCGAGCGTCGGCTGGAACTGGCGATGGAAGGCCAGCGGCTGTTTGATTTGCGCCGCTACGGTGGCACAGTCGCGCAGCAGACGATGGCGGACTATCTGAGCAAAGAAGCGACGTCGCTGCGGCGGTCATACAAGTCCGCGCAGACGCCTTACACGACGCCAAGGTACGATCTGTACCCGATCCCGACGGTCCAGATCGATCTGAGCAAAGTCGGAGGCGAAAACAGGCTGACGCAGAACCCAGGCTGGTAAGATGAACTGCGCCGCCTAGCGGCGCCGGATCACAAACGCCGACAAGGAATCGCCGTAGCTCGCTACGAGCACGGCGGTCCCTGTCGGCGTTTTCATTGCATTGAGACCGGTCACGTCTCCAAGGGCGAGAAACCCGCTTTCCCGCGGCGACACTGCCGTGAAATGTCCGCGGCCGTCGCCCCGCAACCACAATCCGTTGCCCGCGTCAGCCGGCGGAGTGTTGGGCTCGGTGTCGTAGAGATTCCCGGCGACGAGCAGGTCGAGATTGCCATCCCCATCCACGTCCGTCGCAACGATGCCTCGTACTGGCGCGATCTGCGCGGCTGACGGCAGCGGTGTCCCGGTGAAAGTGCCCTGTCCGGTGCTCTGGAGGTACAAGCTCGCGAACGTGTCCGCCTGGTAGTGCAGCGAGCCCGCAATCTGCGACGGGCTCAAGATGTCGCGGATGGAAGCGTGCGAGAACGCGGCGTTGTTGGGAAAACGCAATCCGATCGTGTACACGGCATTGCCGAGCATCGCCAGGCCATACCAGGGATACTCGGTTCCGTCAAACTCCTTGGTGAGGATAATGTCGGTGCGGCGAACGCCGGTGTAATCGCCGGCATAGATCCCAAACCGGCTTCCAGGTGACGTGCGGTAGGTGTGATTCTCCCCGATGTTGCCGGCCACGAGGTCCGGATGCCCGTCGCGATTGAAATCGCCGGTTGCGAGACTCAGCCAGCGCCCGCGCGTGGGACCGATCCCCATCGACTCGGTGACGTTCCGAAAGCGCTGGGGGGGGCCCTCGTTCTTGAAGAATTGCAGCGGCATCCAGTCGCCCGCCGTTACGAGATCCAGGCGCCCATCGCCATCGAAGTCAATCCACACGGCGCCGGTGATCATTCCACCGGGCGTGACCAGCTCTGGGGCCACTTGCTCGGTGACATCCGTGAAGCGTCCGCCGTCATTGCGCAGGACATAGCTCCGCGTGGGAGACGGATAATTGCGCGGCGTGAGCCGGCCACCGACGAACAGGTCAGTCTTCCCGTCGCCATTGAAGTCGCCGGCTGCCACGGCGGCAGTGGCCGTCAGCATCTGCGGCAATGCCGCCGAGTCGCGCTGGAATCGGCCGCCGCCTCGGTTGATGTACACCCGGTCCTGGAGGAATGCCGAGATGGGCGAGAACTGATAGCCACCGCTTGCGACGTACAAATCGAGTCGGCCGTCCCCGTTGGCATCGAAGAAGAGCGCGCCCCAGTCCTGGTATCCGCGGTCGCGCGCCCAAGGCTGCTCCTGTGGCGACCCGGTCAAACGTCCATCGGGGTGTTGTACGAACAGTTTGCCCGGCGCTCCGGGCACACCGCCGACGAATAGATCCTCCAGGCCATCCCCGTTCACGTCGCCCACCGCGAGCGGCGGGCCCTGTCGAGAAACCTGATCGGGCAGGAGCGGTTGGATGGCAAAGTCCGTATATCCGAGGACCGCTTGCTTGTAGCGCGGGGCCCGATTCGGAGCCATGCGCTGAAAAAGCGGGGTGTGAGTCGTTGGCGTAGCGCGGTTCTCGAGTTTGGCATCGGACTGGTTGACGGTGAGCACGCGATCGACGGCGAGATCGGTGAGCGTCTGCGACCGGCCATCGGGCCAGGCGATAATCAGGCTATCGACCTTTGTCGTAGCGGCCACGCCAAAATGCTCGCGGTCGGCCATCGACGAGAGATAACCGTGGTAGGGCGTATGATAGAGGTATTGGCGCTCCCCTCCTGCGACCAGCGTCAGGGTCGCGCCGATTCCGTGGGTATTCGGGGCGTCGCCCCGCAGCACAACGTCCAGATAATGCCTCGGCTCACCGGTGGGTCCCATGTTTTCGTAGATGGACGCCGGCGCGTCGATGTTGTTCAGGACGAGATCGAGCTTGCCGTCGTTGTCGAGATCGGCGAGCGCGGCACCGTAGGAGAACCCCGGTTGGTCGAGCCCCCATTTGCGCGTCGCATTGGTGAAGGTCAGATCGCGGTTGTTGCGGAACATGTAATTCGAGACGCTATAGCTCGGCAGTTCCTTGATGATCTTGAGTCCCTCTGGACTGATCTTCACCTCGTCCTTCTGGGCCTGGTGCAGCTTGAACATCCTCGACTGATAGTCGAAATCGGTGACCGCCTTCGGATAGCCGTTCGTGACCAGCAGGTCCTTGTACCCGTCGTCGTCGACGTCGCCGAACACCGCTGCCCAGCTCCAGTGCGTGTAGGCGACGCCTGCCATGCGCGCAATCTCACTGAACACCAGGTCCCCGCTGCTCGTGAGGCCGTTGCTCAGCTGGAGCGTGTTCTGTGTGTACGCTTCGTGATAGCCGCGCTGGCGGCGCTCCGCCTGATCGCTACCCGAGACTGCTCCGCTCATCCGTTTCCGCGTGGGCGCGTCCTCGGGCATCATGTCCGTCTGCATAATGTCGGGCCAACCATCGTTGTTGAAATCGGCCGCATCGATGCCCATTCCCGCGAAACTCGTGTGCTTGAGCCAGGTGCCTGACTTGTCTGTGAAGGTGCCGTCGCGGTTGTTGACGTACAGCACGTCGTCGGCGATGTCGTCGTCGGAGAGGTAGAGATCAGGCCAGCCGTCACGGTTGAAATCGCTCACGACCACACCAAGACCGAATTGCGCCTCGCTCAAGATCCCTGCTTCGTGCGACACATCCGTGAACGTGGCATTCCCATTGTTGCGATACAGCCGGTCAGAGCCCGCGACGGTCGTTCGGCGCAGGCCTGCGGGATGCAACTCGAGCTGGCTGCGCGCGAAGTCCTGGGGCGAGTTGCCGAGCAGAAAGAGATCGAGATCACGATCGCCGTCGTAGTCAAAGAAGACGGCGTGCGTGGTAAAACCGGAATCGTCGATGCCGTACGCCTTGGCCGATTCGGTGAACGTCCGGTTGCCGTTGTTGATGAACAAGAGGTTGCGCGTGTCTTGCGGCTTCGACCACGGCGGCCCCGACATCGAGAGGTAGATGTCGAGATACCCATCGCTGTTGATGTCCACGAGGCTCACCCCGCTCACCCAGCGGCTCGTCGTGACGCCGGCCGATTGCGTGATGTCCTCGAACCGCATGTTGCCGCGGTTGAGATACAGTCGACTGGAAACCATGTTGCCGGCGAAGAAGACATCGGGCAGGCCGTCATTGTCGATGTCGCCGACGCCCACCCCCCCGCCATTGTAGAGGTACACGTTCGTCAGCACGTTGATCGAGTCGCTGGTGGGGATGGTGTTCGCGAACGTGATGCCGGTCGCGTTAGGTGCCAACTGCTGGAACAGCGGCGGAGTGGTCGTCTCCGCACCTTTACCGCACCCTAAGGTGAAAGCGAGGAGTGGCGCCAGCCTTCCAGTCGAATGCATGAAACTTCGAGTCATGGGGCTGAGAAGCTAACGCCCTATTGCGGTCCCGGGTATTCTTAGCGCGATGAAACATTCGTGGCGCCAGCTCAGCGTGACTGTAGCGTTCGTCGCGGCGCTCGCGTCCGTCGTCATCTTGAACGCCGGCGCAGCGGGGGGGGGCCGCGCGGATGGTACCGCCGCCACGATCGCTCTCAGCGAGGTGTCGCAGGCGAGCGGGATCGACTTCGTTCATCAGGAGGCCACGCTCGATCCCAAGATCGCGAACATCGCGCCGCACATCGCTGCCCTCGGCGCCTGCGTCTCCGTCGCCGACTTCAACAACGACAACAATCCGGACCTCTACTTCACGACATCGCGCTTTGGTGCGAACAACGCGCTCTACTTGAACAAGGGCGATGGCACGTTTCACGATCATTCAGAGCATGCCGGTGTCGGGGCGGTCAACCGCGCCGGGGAAGGCGTGTCGATGGGCGCGGTCTGGGGCGATTATGACAACGACGGATTCGAGGATCTCTTCGTCTCGAAGTGGGGCTACCAGCAGCTCTTCAAGAATAACGGCAACGGCACATTCACCGACGTGACCGAACAGGCGGGCCTGCGCCGCTGGATGAACTCCAACGGCGCAGTCTGGTTCGACTTCGATCGCGATGGCTTGCTCGATCTCTACGTGACCGGCTACTTCCGCTCCGACATCGACTTCTGGCACCTCAAAGACACGCGCATCATGCAGGGCAGCTGGGAGTTCGCGTCGAACGGCGGCAAGAACCTGCTATTTCGGAATCTCGGCAACGGCCGATTCGCGGACGTCACGGACTCGATGGGCGTGGGCAGTACTCGGTGGACCCTGGCGGCGGCCGCCGCCGATTTCAATGACGACGGCTGGCCCGATCTCTATCTGGCCAACGACTACGGGCCTGAGGAGCTCTTTCTCAATCGTGAAGGCAAGCGCTTCGAGTCCGCGCGCGCGGGACTCGCGGACGATTCGAAGAGCGGCATGGCGGTGGCGCTTGGCGACGTCTACAATCGGGGCCGCCTGGACGTTTTTGTCACGAACATCTCGGAGCGCGGCTTTCTTTTTCAGGGCAACAACCTCCGCATCAATTTCCTCAAGGAGTTGGATCGATTCGATGAGATTGCGACCGGCGTCGTGGCGGATGCCGGCTGGGCGTGGGGAGCGCGATTCGGAGACCTGAACAACGACGGCCTGCTCGATCTTGTCGTGACCAACGGTTTCATCTCGGCCGACAGCGGGCGCGACTACTGGTACGCCATGTCGAAGATCGCCGGCGCACATGGCAACATCTTCGAGGACGCAAAGAACTGGCCGGCGATCGGCAAGGCCAGCCTCTCCGGGTTCGAGCGCTCGCGCGTGCTGCTGAATCGCGGCCAGGCCGGCTTCATTGATGTCGCCGAGCAGGCTGGCGTGACCGATCGACTGGATGGGCGCGCAGTGGCGATGGCCGACTTATTCAATACCGGCTCGCTCGACGTGATCATCGCGAACGAGAAGGGCAGGGCGCTGCTGTATCGGTCCTCACCCCCTGACCCTCCCTCGCTTCGCTCGGGACAGGCTCTCTCCCGGCGGGAGAGGGGGAACGCACGGTGGGTGGAGTTGAAGCTCGTCGGCACCCGTAGCAATCGCAGCGCGATCGGCGCTGAAGTCACGGTGGAATTCGGCGGGGTCCGCCAGCGGCAAGTCGTCGACGGCGGCAGCGGATTTTGCAGCCAGGGCGATCGACGCCTGCATTTTGGCCTGGGTGACAACTCCGTAGAGCGCGTCACGATTCGGTGGCCGTCAGGCAGGGAACAGATGCTGACGGGTCTCACAAC
>DATFVZ010000338.1:0-29471 GCA_035259785.1 Gemmatimonadales bacterium | reverse complement strand
CGCGGCTTTGCGACCGGCCTTGCCGTACAGCCAGGCGGAGTTGAACATCGCAAGCGCCTGGACGGGAAGCTCACCCACTTGGGCAGCTTCCGTTGCGAGATGGTCCAATGCCTCGGCCGCGTCGATCAGGTTTCCGTCATTGTAGTAGGCGTTTGCCAGCATCCAGGTCGTCCCGCTCGCGAGATGACCTTCGCGGCGAGCGATGTCGGCCGCACGGCTATACTCCCGGGCGGCATCGGTAAAGCGCAGTTGACTGCGCAGCATGTCACCTTTGCTCACATGCATCCGAACGTCGGGCGAGAGCTCGTTGGCCGACTCTGGAATGCCAGCGCGGACGACCGGACTCTCCGGCGTTGCGACCGATTGGAGGGCTGAGAGATTTGGTGTGGCGAGAATCGCGGTGACTGCGAGAAGGTTCAGAGCCGTCTTCATACGACCTCCGGGTTACGGTGCGGCGTTCTTCCTCCCGTTCATGTTCGAAACATCCCTTAGGTCGACGGCTCCCTCATGAGTGTGACGTCCAAAAGGTGGAAAGAGTTGCCACGCGGGGGTGCGGTCCACAGAATCGTGACAATGAAAACCACTTGGCGTTTCGTGCTGATACTTTCCGCGGGCCTTGGGTCGCTCAGCGCTCAGGGTCGACCCCGGGCGCGCGATCTCGGCGTCCCTTTCGACGGCACCCCCGGGCCGCTCAACGCCATCACAGACGTGACAGGAGTTACGGTAGGTCACAGCACGATCATCCGAGGGCAAGGGAAGCTCGTCGTCGGCCAGGGACCCGTCCGCACGGGCGTCACCGCCGTCTTTCCGCGCGGCTCAGCGAACGGCGATCCAGTCTTTGCCGGCTGGTTCACGCTGAACGGCAACGGCGAAATGACGGGCACCACCTGGCTCGAGGAATCTGGATTCCTTGCCGGCCCGGTGATGATCACCAATACGCACAGCGTTGGCGTCGTGCGTGATGCGGTGATCGAATGGCTCGTGAAAAAGGGCTTCCAGTTCGACTGGTCGCTGCCTGTCGTCGCCGAGACGTGGGACGGCTCGCTCAATGACATCAACGGCTTTCACGTCACGAAGCAGCACGCCTTCGCGGCGCTCGACAGCGCGCGCGGTGGCCGAGTCGCGGAGGGAAATGTGGGCGGCGGCACCGGAATGATCTGTAATCAGTTCAAGGGAGGGATCGGCACGTCCTCGCGTCGGCTCCCGGCGGAGCGGGGCGGGTATACTGTCGGCGTGCTTGTGCAATGCAATTACGGCTCGCGCGCGCGACTCTCGATCGCCGGCGTGCCCGTGGGCCAGGAGATTCCCGACTTGCTGCCGTGCTACGATTCGCTTCCCGGCGTCGCGCCGGTGAGCGGGAACCGCCGTTGTGCCGGGGGCGAGACCGGGTCCATCATTATCGTGATCGCCACCGACGCGCCGCTGCTGCCCCACCAGCTGAAACGCATCGCGACGCGCGCTTCGCTCGGTGTCGGCCGACTGGGCGGGACCGGGGCGAATCCATCCGGTGACATCTTCGTCGCCTTCTCCACGGCTAATCCCGGGGCCGCGCGACCGGACGCCACTGTCACAGTCACGCTCCTGCCCAATGAACGCATTTCGCCGCTGTTCGAGGCGACAATTCAGGCGACGGAGGAGGCAATCGTCAACGCTATGGTTGCGGCGGAGACAATGACGGGAGCCGGTGGCTTGAAGGTGTACGCCCTTCCTCCCGATCGGCTACGCGCTGCGCTACGCAAGTACAATCGGCTGGTGGAGTCACGCCCATGAAGTCGCTCGGCGTGACGCTGCTTTGCATGCTGGCAGCTTGCCAGCCGTCGGCAAGTCGTCTGTTGTTGCTCGACATGAGCCTCGGCGACCCGCTCGTTGTCGAGGCTGTCGCCAGACCGTGGCACGACGCCGGCTATCACGTGGAGTATCGGCGTTTCTACCCACATCTCACACGCGCCGACCTCACCCGGTATCGGACGCTGATCATCCTCGGCGGACGCGAGCCGGAACGACTGTCTGACGCGCTGACGCTTGGCGATCTCGCGATTCTCCACGAATGGGTCGGCGGAAGTGAGCGACGGGGTCGCGAGGGCGTCGTGGTGCTCGCGTATACGAGCGACGGTCGCACTCCCGCGGGTTCGCTCGATCGCTGGACCATGAACCAATGGCTCGCCTCGCAAGGTGCGGGTATCAGGATTGGCGAGACGCCACCACTCGGCGCGCCGGCTGTGCCGCTGCCACGTTCCTCGCTCGACAATGCCGGCTTCGCGGCTTTTCCGGTCGGGCGCAACCAAACGTTGGGTGTCCGGGACGCCTCACAGATTCTCGCTCACGCGCCGGGACCCAACGCCGCGTTCGTGGCAGCGAGCCGGATGAATGATGGACTGATCGTCGTGGTGGGCCGCGAGTTCCTCGCCTCGGCGAGCGAAGATTCGCGTACCCAGGATTACCTCCGCGCGCTCGCCCGCTGGACGCGACGCCCCGCTGAGTGGGCATATGTTCGAGCCGCGACCGACAGGGCCCTGCTGCAGCTCGCCGAGGCTCCGGGCAGAATTGCCCAACATCCGCCGCCGCTCGCGCCACCTGCCGGTGCCAGTGTGACCATCCTGCCGGCGGCGGCGACGCCTTTGGCCGAGGTGAGTGACAAACCGGCCGTGCCGAACTGGATCGCGCGGCAGGGCATGCGCGTGCTGTGGACCCGCTTCACGCTGCATCAACTCGACTCTGTCCTGGCATTCGCCGATGTGGCGCAACTGAACGCCCTCGCCACGGTGGTTCCCGTGCCGGCCATCGTCGATACCATCAGCACGCGCTACCTCTGGCGTAACGCCACCGAGCGATTCCAAACAACCAGTGTCCGCTGGTTCCCGGCGGTCGCGCTGTCGGAGCTTCCAACACAGGGGGCCGAGGAGGTTGACCGCCACGGACAGTTGCAACCCGTTCCTTGCGGACTCGATTCCACCTTGTGGCGCGGCGCCTTGCGATCCGCGTATCGCACGCTGACGCGGCTCGGTACCATCGGTGTGGACGCGGAGACTCGGGCGCGCCGTACCGCCCGGGTTGCGGTGCCGGCGCGCGCCGACGTCGTGGCCGGCGTCGCACTCGATCTGGACAGTGCAGTGGCGTATTACCGCGGAACGGGATTCTGCGACGTCGACTATCGGACTGGCCTCGCCGCCCTCAGACTGGATAGTGCGGAGACCGCACGCTTGGCTGTGCTGCCGCTCGCGGTCCGGTATGACACGCTCCTCGAGCGCGGATTGCTCGCTTCCTACCTCGACACCCTGCAGGCAGCGACGAGGGAGCGCGCGCGCGCGTTGCGATCGGAGCTGCTGCGGTTGCGGCCCGACGTGCGCTTTGCATTTCGCTCCGATGAGTTGCCTGGCGACTGGTTCTCGCTCGGCCTGCTGCAAGGATTCTCGAGCGCGGACACGCCCGTTCTGTTGTGGCTGGGCGAGCGGCGCGCCGGTGAGTTATTGGCTCGCTATCGCACGCGTGGTATCTATGCGCTCTCGGCCCTGCGTCTCGAAGCCGAAGACAACACGTTTGCGCCGAGCGGGTGGAACCGGTTGCGCCCGATCGTCTTCGATGCGAACAGCGGTTTCTGGCTGGATCGGGCTGTGCCCGACTCGATTGCGCGGATGATCAGGCGCGCCGTGCGCTAAAGGCTTGCCGGAAGCCCCGGCGGTCCGGTAATTTGATGCCCTGGAAGGGGTGGGACCGATGGTCGCGGTGGGTGTTTGAGGCCCATCGAGGAAAGTCCGAGCTCCACAGGGCAGACCGCCAGGTAACTCCTGGGCGCCGTAAGGCGACGGAACAGGGCCACAGAGAACAGACCGCCCTTGTATCCAAAGGGTAAGGGTGAAAAGGTGGGGTAAGAGCCCACCGCGCGTCTGGTAACAGGCGTGGCACGGCAACCCCCGATCGGAGCAAGGCCAAGTAAGCAGCGAGACCCGGCCCGGGTCGTTCGAGCTGCGGGTAGGCCGCACGAGATGGCTGGCGACAGCTGTCCCAGAGAGATGACCATCTGCTCGTACCAACGGGTAAACAGAACTCGGCTTATGGTCCCACCACTTCCCCCCCTGTGACCACCGCAAAGCCAACCGCCACCCATCCCTATCCGCCGCACTGGGAGAACGTCGCCGATCTGCGAGTTTTCCGCACCACGCCCGAAGATTGGGAGAAGCTGATCGGGTGGCGGACCGACATGCTCAAGCGGGGATGGAAGCTGCTCAAGGTGACGAGTGAAGACACCGAAGTCGTGGCAATCTTTGGACGCACGAAAACCAAGGACTAGAATGCGGCGACCCTCCATTGTTGTCGTGGCGATTCTGGCCACGGCATGCGCCTCAAAGACAGCGACCACGACGAACCCGACCCCGGTGAATCCACCGGCGCCACCAGCGGCCGTTCCCCCGCCTCCTCCGGCACCACCGCCGGCGGTGGGTGGTAACGCGATTCGGATTGGGCCGAGCACGCTGCGGTACGTGATGCATCAGCGAATTCAGGTCGATCAACAGTTGCCCACGGGCCGCCAGCAGGTCTCCTACGGCATCAGCGCCTTCTTCCGAGCCACAATTGTCGGACCGGCCGACTCGTCAGGGTATCCGTTGACGGTCAGCATCGACTCGATTGCCCCTGACTCCGGCACGACGGTGCCACTGAATACCAACCTCGCTTCGGCGAAGGGGCTTTCATACCGCGGGCGATTGACGCCCCGCGGTGAGTTTCGGAATGCTGTTCCGTCGGATAGCGCGACAGCACAGGCGATCTCTCCCGTCGTCGGCTCATTCCAAAACTTCTATCCACGTCTGCCCGCGTCAGGCCTGACACTGGGTGCGACGTGGACCGATACACTGACGACGAGTGATCGCGGCGCGGGCAATGTGACGGTGAAAAGCATCAATAGCTGGCGTGCACCCGCATGGGAGGATCGAAACGGCGTCCGCTGCCTGCGCGTTGAGGTGGCATCGACTTTTACCATTGAGGGGAAAGGCGAGCAGTTGGGTCAGCCATTCGAGGTCGCGGGCACCGGTGTACGCAACGGGGTGGATTATCTCGCAGTCGATGGACGCTATCTCGGTGGCGAGTCGAATGACTCGACGAGCATGACGATTACCCTCCCCGTCCAGACGATGACAATCCCGCGGACGCAGGTCTCAAAGACAACGGTTACGGTGTTGCCGTAGTGGGCGGATGGGCGGATCGCCGGATTGTCGGATGGTGTGCCATCGCCTCGGTGCTGCTATCCGCCCAGCCGCCGAACCGCCTATCCGGCCAGCAAGTCGCTCCCAACCGCGCCACCGCATACCTCTTCACCACAGATGTCCACGACGCCCGCGCGATCTGGCTGAATCCCGCCGGTCTGGCCGTGTTACACGAAGCCTCGATCTACGGGGAGGCCTCGGTGGGCGATCCAGGATCCAGAGGGAAGTTGCGGCAACTGAACCTGGGGTTTAACTCGCGCGGTATTTCCTTCAGCTATCAGCACGACGTGCTCGACGACGGGCTCAAAGGCAATACCTACCGGCTGGCTCTCGCGGGAGGATCGGGCGGGCTCGCGGTGGGTGCTGACGTGGCTCGTTACACCGGCGGTGGTGCGAAGGGTACGGGGTGGGATATCGGGATGACGTACGCCCCCACGCCGCCCGTCAACGTGGGCCTCGTGGTCACCAACATTGGCCAGCCCGTCGTGCGCGGATTGCAGCAACGGCTCACATACATCGCGGGGCTCACATGGACACCGATCCCCGCGTTCCATGTCTCGTCGGACGCGCGCATCACCCCCGATTCGGTCGCATCCTATGCATTTGGCGTGAGCTGGACATCGGGATTCGGACCGAGCGGATGGCCACTCGCACTCCTGGCCCGGCTCGACACGGATCGGGACCTGCGGCGCGGCGCCTTCGTGTTCGGTCTGTCACTCGGCGCGCGCGACAAGGTCGGCCTCGTTCTCACAACGCCAGGCGATGTCTCCCGTGTCGATCAGGCGAGTCTGTACGGCCTGTCTTCTCGCGAGTCCACTGCTCGCTAAGTCGGACGAACGCGACTCCGAACGCGCACGCGCCCACCGGCGTCTTGTTCGACTGAGCTAAGCCGCGGTGCGAGCGTGACCATGTCGCGGAATGACAGGTTGCGGAATACCGTGTCCGCGAGCCCGTTTGACCCCTTGCCACGGATCGCCAGGCGGAACGTCAAACCTCCACGCAAGTCGAGATCGAAATCAGCCCGGATGCTGTCACGGGAGTAGGAGCGCACCTGGCGAGGCGTGACGACCGCGAGGCGGCGCTGTGTGAGCAGCAGGAGTGTCGTATCCTCCCGGCCGCCTGGCCGATAGACGTACTCCGCGACGTCGTCGCTGGCCAGGGCACGACGGCTCCGTAAGCGTTGCGCGAGACTGTCGGGAATGGGCCGCTGCGCGGCGATTAGCGGGGGCGTGCTGAAGACGTAATAAGCGACCGCTGCAGCGCCGCCCGCGAAGGCGATGAGGAGCAGGCTGATGCCGAGGAGCGACTTGTAGAACATCGACCGGAGGCGGCGGCCCAGCGGCACCCGTACACGGTCGCGCGCCGCCGTGGGCAGCGCGCCCACGAGTGCACGGCTGACCTCGCTGGCCATCTGAAACCGCTTGTTGCGACTCTTCTCCATCATGCGGTCCAGGACCACGACCATCTCTTCCGGAACGTCGGGGCGGTGGCGCCGAATCGGATCGGGCGCCTCCGTGATCTGCTGGGCTAGGATCGAGGCCGAGGACGGACCCTGGAACGGCGGCGATCCCGCCAGCATGTGATAGAGCACAACACCGAGGGAGTAGATGTCGGATCGACCGTCCAGCGGATCGCCTGACGCCTGCTCGGGACTCATGTACTCCGGCGTCCCGATGATCACGCCCTCGCTGGTGAGCGACGTCGACCCGGGCTTCGCCGCGTCATGCGCGTCCTGCGCGGCTTTCGCGATGCCGAAATCGGTCACCAGGACATGCCCCGACTTGTCGAGCAGGATGTTGTCGGGCTTGATGTCACGGTGAACGATCTCGTGGGTGTGCGCGTAGGCGAGAGCGTCGGCGACTTGCCGGGCGATGCGCGCCGCGTCCCCGACCGACAGCCTCCGCCGAGTTTCGAGGAGCTGGCGCAAGGACGGGCCGTCTATGCACCGCATGATGATGTAGAAGATCTCTTGCTGCCGTCCGACCTTATAGATCGGCACGATGTGCGGGTGCTCGAGGCGCGCGACGGTTTGTGCTTCGCGGATGAAGCGCGCCGCGACCGTGGGCGACGGGGCGAGCTCGACGTCCAGCACCTTCACGGCGACATCACGATTCAAGACATTGTCGCGCGCCCGGAACACGGCGGCAAACCCACCCTCACCCAGCAGGGCTCGAAGGGTAAATTCCTGCCCAAGCGCTTGTTGCAGGCGCGGTTGGAGGGCTTCAAGGTCCATGGCGGTGCCAAAAGCTAGAATTGCCGGCCGCGTTCTGCTAGTCGGAGGCGCGCTGCTCGTCGTGTGGTTGTTCGCCGTCTGGCCACCGCCGATCTGGTGGCGCGATCACGAGCCGCGGTGCACAGCTATGATGCGATTGCGTGCCGACGTGCAGGCGTGCCGACGTGTAGCTCGCGACATGCACGACGGCACGACGGCACGACGGCACGATGGCGCGCGGGTACTCGAGAGGATGGTCATCATTGCCGAGGACTCGCGATTTCGAACACACCACGGCATCGATTTCGTCGAGATGCGTGAGGCGTTGGCCGCCGGCGGACGTCGCGGCGCGAGCACCATAACCCAACAGCTCGCGAAGAATCTCTACCTGTCGCCGTCGCGTTCCGTCTTTCGCAAGCTCAAGGAAGCCGTGACCGCCCTGCGACTCGAGTCCGCGCTGAATAAGGATCGGATCCTGGAGCTGTACCTCGGCGCCGCCGAGTGGGGCCCGGGGATTTGGGGCGTGAACGCGGCGAGCCAGGCGTATTTCGGAGTCCCGCCATCGCGACTCAGCAACGCGCAGGCAGCGGCACTTGCGGCGACGTTGCCGCAGCCGCGGACGTCCAACCCCTTGTATCAACCGGGGCGCATGCTGGTGCGGCGGGATCAGATTCTGGCGCGCTACTACGGCGGCAGGACGCCCGTGCCCAGGATACCAGAAGACTCGATCCCCGATGTTCCGGTGATCGAGCCTCCCGTACTCCCGGTGATTCCAGTGGACTCGCTCGTGGACTCTTTGCGGGACTCGCTAATCCACCAGCCGTAGCGGCATTACGAGCGACATGTACGACGCCGGGTCGTTCCATCCCACCGGCTCGATCGTCGCGGCGCGCTCAGGCGCCTTGAACGTGAAGCGCACCTCGTCGGTGGGCATGTACTTGAGAATCTCGAGCAAGTACGTCGCGTTGAACCCGATCTCGAGCGGCTCCCCCTCATAGGTGACCGAGAGCTCGTCCTGCGCTTCACCGAGGTCCGGCGTCTGCACGGAGAACTTCAGATTCCCGCCGGAAAAGGCGAGGCGAATCCGGTGGGTTTGGTCACTCGCAACGACGCTCATACGCCGCAGGGCGGCTGCCATCGCCATCTTGTCGATGGTCGCTTGCTTGTCGTTTTCACGCGGAATGACCTGCTCGTAATTCGGGTACGGGCCCTCGATCAGTCGGGAGAAGACGAGGGTTCCTCCTGCGCGGAAGCCGATGTGATTGTCGCTCTTGGCGAGCTCGATCTCGGCATCTCCGGCGTACAGCCGGCGGATCTGCTCGAGCGCTTTGGGTGGAACGATCAGGTCTGCTGTCGACCCTCCGGTGGCCGGTACATCCATCTTGGCGAGGCGATGGCCGTTCGTCGCCACCATCCGCATGCGGTCGGGCCGCAGCTCCCACAGCACGCCGTTCAAAATGGGGCGGCTCTCTTCGGTCGACGCCGCAAACGACACGTGCCCGACCAGCTTGTGCACGACGCCAGCCGCCGCCTTCCATGCCTTCTCGAACTTCACGACGGGGAAGGAGGGGAATTCCTCGCGCGGGAGGCCGAGCAGCTTGAACTTGGATCGCCCTGACTCGATCGACACGCGCGCTTCACCCGCGGCGGTGACGCGCACAGGCCCTGACGGAAGCTCGCGCGCGATATCGACCAGCTTCTTGGCGGGTAGCGTGACCGCCCCGTCCGCATCCACTTCCGCTGCGACGACCGTGCTGACCGCGATGTCGAGATCGGTACCGGACAGCCGCAGGCCGCCGCCTTGCTTCGAGGCCTCGACGAGAACGTTGGCCAGTACGGGCAGCGTCGTCTTCGCCGGAATGGCAGCTGCAACGGCCGCCAATCCTTCCTGGAGTTGCTCGCGCGTTATCGTGAACTTCATGACCGCCTGCCGTCTCCAATGGGGAAAGTCGTTACTACTACTCCTCTATTAGAACTACTAGTAGTAGTAGTAGACATCGGGGATATGTGGGCGATGTCGCCAAACCGCAACCAAGTCAACGACCTGTCGTGCATCACACAATGTTTGTGCACTGTTGGCACTGTTGGCGCTTTGCGGATACGCGGCACGGTTTCCCCATTGCCCACATCCCCTGCCGCTTTCCCACGCCGCCTGTTGGTTACAGTGCGGACAACTCCTGCCGCGCCATTTCGACGCGTTCCTTGAACATGCGATCGCGCATCATCTGCCGCTCGACCTTGTCCACGCTGTGAATCACGGTGGAGTGATCGCGGCCGCCGAATGCCTGGCCGATCTCCACGAGCTGCATGCCCAACATGTCACGCGCGAGATACATGGCGACCTGACGCGGAATCGTGAGCGTCTTGGTCCTGGCTTTGGAGCGCAGGCCCTCCGGGGTCACGCCCCAGCGCCGCGCCACGACTTCCTGCACTCGATCGATACTCGGCGCCGACTGACTCCCGCTGCCATATCCCGATCCTTCATCACCCTGGCGGATCTTGTCCGACAGCGCGTCGCGGGCCAGCTCGATCGTGACCTCCCGGTTTTTCAACGAGGCGAACAGCAGCAGCTTGATGATGCACCCTTCGAGCTCGCGCACGCTCGAGCGAATGTGCTCCGCGATAAAGCGCAGCACGTCGTCGGGAATCGTGAGCTCCAGGTGATCCTGCTCCGCCTTCTTTCGCAGAATCGCGACGCGATGCTCGAGGTCGGGGTGGCCGATATCCGCCACCATGCCCCACTCGAACCGTGAAATCAGCCGCTCTTCGAGACCGGGGATCTCCTTGGGCGGCCTGTCCGAGGTGAGCACGATCTGTTTGTGCGCCTCGAACAGTGCGTTGAACGTGTGGAAGAACTCTTCCTGCGTCATTTCCTTGCCTTCGAGGAAATGGACGTCGTCCACCAGCAGGAGGTCCACGTCGTTGCGGTAGCGGCGGCGGAACTCGGACATCGTGCGCGCGTGAATCGATTCGATCACGTCGTTGATGAACTGTTCGGCGCCGAAGTACTGCAGTCGCGTCTCCGGATGCTTTTCGAGCACCGCGTGCGCGATCGCCTGCATCAGATGTGTCTTGCCGAGGCCTGTCGCGCCGTAGATGAAGAGCGGGTTGTACGTCTTGCCCGGAGCTTCGGCGACCGCGTGCGCGGCGGCGGCCGCGAGCTCGTTCGACTTTCCGATGACGAACGTCTGAAATGTGTAGCGCTCGTTCAGCGGTGTGGTCGCGACGGCAGACGCCGTGGCCGTGGCAGCGCCGGTGTCGCGTGGCGCGACGAAGAAATCCATTTGTGGCCGGCGTTGCCGATCTTCCTGCACGCGAAAGACAACGGTCGTCGGACGGCCCAGCACGCGCTCGGCAGCGCGCGCGAGCAGCGACCCGTGCTTCGACTCGTTCCACTCCGCGGCGAATTGATCGGGCGCGCCGAGAATCAAGCGACCTTCGTCGAGCGCGATGGGCTCCGATGGCTCGAGCCACGTCCGCACCGTCGCTTCGGGGAGTTCGCGTCGCGCCTCATCAAGGAGACGCTTCCAAGCTTCGTTGACTGACTGCTCCATCACGATTTTTTTGATTTGAAAGGAAGGAGTACCGCAAGGGCGGCCCGAAAGTACCGGCCCTATGTGGAAAAGTCAACCTTGACCGTCGCGCGTCGCGACGGGTAACTTTCCCCGCCTTACTCTGAGGAAAATATGGGTCCGACGTATCGGCCGCGAAATCGGCGGCGCATCAACAAGCATGGATTTCGCGCGCGGATGAAAACAGTCTGGGGCCGCGCCACACTGTCCCGCCGGCGCAAGAAGGGTCGCAAGCGTCTCACCGTCCGTTCTCCATCCAAACATCGGAGCCGGTAACGAGCGAGCGGTACCCGCGCCGTGCTCGGATCACGCGCGGTGCAGAGCTCACCGCGTGCTGGGAAGCGGGTCATGAGGCCCACCGTCGACGCACGCAACACCTCGATTTGGCTTGGCGTCACAGTCTTTCGGGTCACGCGCGACTCGGACTCATCGTCCCGCGTCATCAGTCGACCGCGGTGGCGCGCAACCGGCTCCGGCGCCGGCTGCGCGAAATCCTGCGACGCGCTGTGTTGCATCGGCTTCCGCCGATCGATCTCGTGATTCGCGCCCGGCGTTCAGCGTACACCGCCTCCTTTGCAGTGCTGCGCGCCGAATTGACGGCAGTCGTGGAGACGCTGACGTGACGCTGCAACGACTGCCCCGTTTGTGCGTAATGGGACTGATTCGCGTGTACCAGCTGACACTGTCGCATCTCGTCTTCACCCAGTGTCGTTTCGTCCCATCGTGCTCGCGCTACACGTATGAAGCAGTCGAGCGCTACGGCGCACTGAAAGGCTCCTGGCTCGGCGTGAAGCGCATTCTCAAATGCCATCCGTTCCACGCGGGTGGGTACGACCCGGTCCCATGAACGATCGCCAGCGTCTCGTTGCGGCCGTGGTGTTGATGCTCGTGGTCTGGTTCGTGCCGATGCTTATTTGGCCGCCCAAACCGTCGGACAGACGGACGGTCGGACGGTCGGACAGCCCGCGTGTCACCGATACGGTAAGCCGACAAGCTCCGACGGCGCCTTCACCGTCCAACGGTCAGACTGTCCGACCGTCCGCCGGAGATACCGGCAAGATCATCTGGGTCACCTCTCCTCTATACAAGCTCGGGTTCAGCACCCGCGGCGGCCGCCTCGTCTCTGCAGAACTCACGAACTATCAATCGTTTGCACCCGGGGACACGGGCCATCCGGTGCAGCTCGTGCCACGAGGAAGCGCGTTCCTGCGCCACCGGCTCGCTCTGCCGGGCGGCGATACCGTGTCGCTCGAAGACTGGAATTTTGCGGCCACTCCGGATGCGCCCGGCCTGGTCGTGTATGTGGGAGAAGGACAGAAGACGCTACAGCTCGAAGCGTCCCGCGGGGGATCGCGTGTGGCGCTCGAGTATCGCTTCGTCCCGGACGAATACCGCTTCATCGTCAACGGCACCGTGAGCGGGTTGGGCAGCAGCGGCGCCGTGCTCTTGCTCGGGTTGTCGGATGGATTGCAGTCGGCTGAGAAGGACTCGGCGGATGACTATCGCCACTACGCCGTGGTGACGAAGGCGTCGAAGACTGAACGGACAGATTTCTCGCGGCTAAAACCCGGCGAGCGCGCGCTCTTCGACGGCCCCTTCGAATGGGTTGGCGTGAAATCGAAGTACTTCTTCACTGCGGCGCTTGCGCTGGAGGAAGGGCAGCCGGCGTTCGGCGGCGCGATCGCCGTCGGAGGCATGCGTACGGGCAAGGCGGCGACGCGTGCCGACGTCACGCTCACCATGCCGGTACCGCCCGCCGGCGGATTTCGCTATCAGGTGTATACCGGTCCGCTCGATTACCGCCACCTGTCGCGCATCGGTCACGGTCTCGATGACGCCAATCCTTACGGCGGAATCTTCCGACCGATCATTCAGCCTGTTTCCGTTTTCGTCACGAACATTCTGCTGTGGATGCACGAGCGGCTGAATCTTGCGTACGGCTGGGTGCTGATCCTGTTCGGCGTCATCGTCCGCGTCCTGCTGTGGCCGCTGAACCAGAAGGCGATGGAGTCCGGGATTCGCATGCAGGCCGTCGCGCCGCTCCTCAAGGAGACGCAGGAGCGCTACAAGAGCGATCCGGAGCGGCTGCAAAAGGAGATGCTGCGGATCTACCGGGAACACAAAGTGAACCCATTCGGCGGCTGCCTGCCGATGCTGCTGCCGATGCCGGTGTTGTTTGCGCTGTTTTTCGTTTTCGCGAACACGATCGCGTTCCGCGGGGTCCCGTTCCTCTGGCTCCCGGATCTGTCGCGTCCCGACCCGTTCTACATCATCCCCGTGCTCATGGGCTTCTCGATGTTCGGGCTGTCCAGGGTGGGGCAGATCGGCGTGCCGCCGAATCCACAGACCAAGATGATGCTGTACTTCATGCCGATCTTCATGACGGTCCTGTTCCTGAACTTTGCATCCGGATTGAACCTGTACTACGCAGCGCAAAACCTCTTCAGCGTCCCGCAGCAGTACTTGATCGCCAAGCGGCGGCTCCGGGAGGCGCCCGTGGCCAAGGGCGCGAGCGCGACGATCCCGTCCAAGACCTAGACTGCTCACCGATAGCATTGTCGCTCTCGCCACACCACCAGGACGCTCGGCACTCGCGCTAATCCGGTTGTCGGGCGCCAATGCTTTCGAGCTGGCCGCCCGTTGCCTCGAACCGTTTCATCCCTCGCCGCCGCGCACGGTCTTTCGCGCGCGGCTCCTGCATCCTGATTCGCGCGAGCCCGTGGATGACGTGCTCGCGGCCTGCTTTCCCGCCCCTCATTCCTATACCGGCGACGATCTCGTCGAGATATCGACGCACGGCGGCCTGACGGTTCCCGCGGCGGCTGTGGCCGGGCTCGTGGCGGCAGGGGCGCGGCCGGCGCAGCCCGGCGAATTCACCCGCCGCGCCGTCCTCAACGGCAAGATGGACATGCTCCAGGCCGAAGCGACGGCGGATTTGATCGACGCCGGCTCACCGGCGCAGCGACGTCGCGCGCTGCAGCAGCTCGAGCGTGGGCTCTCGGATCGCCTGGCCGCCCTCCGCAACGAGATTCTCGAGCTCGAAGCGCTGATTGCATACGACATCGACTTTCCGGAGGAGGACGAGGGGCCGGTGTCGCCCGACCGCGTGCGTCGTGCGTGGTGCGTCGTGCGTGATCGCCTGGCTGATCTCCTGAAAACCGCGCCCGAAGGCGAGCGACTGCGCGAAGGGGCGCTGCTCGTCATCGCGGGCCGGCCCAACGCTGGCAAGTCTTCGCTCTTCAACGCGCTGCTCGGCACCGAGCGCGCGATTGTCACGGAGATTCCGGGCACGACCCGCGATGCCATTGAAGCGCACGCCGTCATCGAGGGCTTTCCGTTTCGGCTCGTCGACACGGCCGGACTCCGAGAGAGCGAGGAGCGGATCGAACGGATGGGGATCGAGATCTCGAAGCGCTATCTCGAGACCGCAGATCTCATTCTGTTCTGCAGAGACAGCGAAGCGGACGAGCTCCCGGACGCCGAAACGACCCCGGTCGTAGAAGTCGTAACAAAAGCTGATCTCCCAAACCGACCGTCCAACCGTCCAACCGTCCAACAGTCCGTCTCTGTTGTGACCGGCTATGGCCTCGCCGAGCTGCGGCGCCGCCTCGCGGAAGTCGCGTTCGGCCGGCTCCTCGCGCTGGGGGACGTCGAGCCCGTCGTCACGCGCGCACGCCACCGTACGGCCTTGGAGCGGGCGGTCCTGGAGCTCGATGGCTTCTGGGGTGCACGGGAGAGCGGCGTGGATGCGGCTGCGGCAGCGACTCATCTGCGGGCGGCAGTGGCCGCGCTCGACGACTTGATTGGCGCAGTTACACCGGAGGATGTGCTCGACCGGGTGTTCGCGGCATTCTGCGTGGGGAAGTGAGCGCCTCGATCATCGTCCGCGCCTTCGCAAGTGTCTCCTGATACTCGGCTGCCGGCTCGGAGTCCCAGACAATGCCGGCGCCCGCATGGAAGGTCGCGCTCCCATCCCCCAACACGATCGTGCGAATCGGGATGTTGAAGTCCATCGCGCCTGTCGTCGAGACATAACCGATCGCGCCGCAATACACGCCGCGCGGCGCGCGCTCGAGCTCGGCGATGATCTGCATCGCGCGAATCTTCGGCGCGCCTGTGACGGAGCCGCCGGGGAACGCAGCCTGGAGCAAGTCGAACGCATCGGCATCGTCCCGCAGCACGCCCGTCACTGTCGAAACCAAATGGTGCACGGTCGGGTGCGACTCGAGCGCAAACAACGTCGGCACCGAGACCGATCCCGTGCGACAGACCCTCCCAAGGTCATTCCGCAGCAGATCGACGATCATCACGTTCTCCGCCCGGTCTTTTTCGCTTTCGACCAGCGCGCGTGCCAACGCATTGTCTTTCTCGGGAGTGTGGCCACGCGGCCGCGTGCCCTTGATCGGTCGCGCCTCGGCCTCGCGCGTCGCTGCATCGAGCCGCAGAAACCGCTCTGGTGAGATACTGGCAATGGAGGCGCCTGCGAACTCCAGATAGGCGCCGAACGGCGCCGGATTGCGCGCGCGGAGCCGGCGATACAGCGCAAGGGGTGACCCCACAAACGGTGCATGAAAGCGCTGTGACAGGTTGACCTGATAGACATCGCCGGCCGCGATGTACTCGCGGATGCGCGAAACCGCCGTCTCGAATTCAACGCGCTCGAAGTTGGAGATGGGCGGCGCCGGAGCGGGCGCCGGATGGTCGCGAATAGCCGCTGGCACCGCCGCGAGGCGCTCGCGTACCCACGCCGCGCGAGCGGTTGCCCGCTCGTCGCTGCGTCCCGTGCCTCCTTCGCCGATGCCCGTCGAGACGAGCCAGGCCTTCTCTTCGAGGTGATCCCATGCGATCACCCAGTCGTACAACGCAAACTGCGCGTCGGGCAGACGCGGCGTGAACAGGTCGGCAGGGGGGCGCGCGACATGCTCGACGGCGGAACCCAACTCATATCCCAAGTACCCCGCGCACCCGCCCTGAAAGGGCGGCAGGCCCGCGAGCGGCGGCAGGTGGTGCGCGCGCAGCAGCTGCCGGGCCGCGTCGGGCGTGCGCACGACCGCGACGGGGTCAGCAGTGAGAAACGAGTACCGACCGAGAGACCCCTGCGCGGAGCTGTCGAGGAAGAGGAGATAGGCACACCCGCTGAACCGAACACATGTTCCGAACGGATCGGGGCTCGGTGAGAGCGGGACGACGACCGTCACGAGCTCACAAATTTCCTGGGCGTGCCGCGCAGTTCGCTCTTTCCCACCTGTGGCCGCCACAGCGCCGTTTGCTCGATCACTCCCGCCAACTCCACATCGCTTGCCGTCACGCCGCCCGCGCTGTGCGTCCACAGCTTCACCTGCACCTTCCCCCAACTCACCGTGAGGTCGGGGTGGTGGTCCGCCGCTTCGGCGAAAAACCCGATCGCGTTGATCAGCATCAGCGTGGTCGGCCACCCGTCGGTCGCGTATTCGCGCACGATCGCCCCACTCTCCAGGCGCCAACCCGGCAGCGCCTTTAGGCGCGCGGCAATCTCGGCAGGGGACAGCGGTTTGGGATTCGCCATTTTCAGTCCAGGGTCTCGCGGTAGCTTGCCGACTGTCCGAAGTTCTCCTCCACCTCGACCTCGATGGTCTTGAGATGCATCGCGCGCAGCTCGGCGCGCACGCGGCCCGCGAGATACTGGGCCAGCATCTCGACCGTCGTGTTGGGGATCGGGAGAATCACGCAGTCACCGGCTGGAAAGACGTAACGCGGCTCGCCATCGAAGGCCACGCGCACACTCCCGTTTTCCTGGGCGATCGCGAGGTTAGGATTGTCCCGCGGGAGCAGGACGCGATGGTCGAGCTCCGCCGTCAGGGCGCGCATCACTTGCTTGACGGCCGAGAAGTCCACGACAAACCAGCTGTCTTTTTCCAGGCCGCCTTCCACGAGCAGGCTGGCCCGGTAGTTGTGCCCGTGGAGCTTTTCGCAGCGGTGGCCTGCGAACGTGATGAAGTGCGCGGCCGCGAAGACCAGGTCTTCCTTCGTGATGGCTACTTTGAATTCGCCGCGGGTCCCCATACCTCGCGTAATCTACTCGGGGGAGGCAGCCTCGCCGGTTGCCACTCGCCAGACCTCGTCGGCCAACCATTCGAGCCGCTGTTGGGCATAATCGAACTCGGCGGGCGTCATGGCCTTGGCACGTCGGGCGACGTCGCGGGTGTGGCTGAGCAGGTCGTCCAACACCTCTCGGAGCGGCCGGTTCGTCCGGCGCTCCGGGGGAGCCTTTCGTCCCCGCGGGCTCACGCCGTTTGGATGCCTGAGGCCCGCGCGTCCGCTTGCCGCAGCTCCTCCACGGCAGCTCGCACGGTCGAGGCGGCGCCGTGCTCGCCGAGGTAGTTCTCGACCAGCCGCAGACCCAGGTAGTACCCGGAACGCTCGGGGAGCACCCTGCCGGCCAGCAGCCGCGCCGCGGGGCTGATGCCACCGGACAGGTAACGCAGTCGCAGACCCAGCCCGGACGCTTCGAGGTCGTTGGCCGCCGCGCGTCGCAGGAAGGCATCGAGCTCGCGCAGGCGACGATACTGGCGGCGGTTGTACCCGAAGTACTCCCACGCGTCGAAGCCGGGCGCGATTGCCTGCGACGCGGCGATCGCTGCGCCTTCGTTCACCACCAACTCCCGCAGAGTCGCGCGCGAACCAAGCTCCCAGGCGTCGTAGTAACCGTCCAGGTCGCTCACCAGGCGCCGTATCGCCGCCCGGCTCGACGGCGACGTGTAGCGCAACGCGTGCGCGACCTCGTGCGCAATCCAAAGAGGAAGCAGATCCGGCGCGAGGCCCAGGCCGAACGTCTGCGCGTTGGCGCGTCCAGTAAAATGCTCGAGGCAGACAAAGGCGATCCCGCGACCGCGCACGACGAGCTCGCCGGCGTTCGCGGCGCCAACGCCGACCATGAGATACAAGTCGACCGCGCAGTCTCCCTCCAGCAGCTCCATCGACCGGCGCAGCGCTTCTTCGGCGATTGCTACGACGTCGACGTCGTCGAGCAGACGTTTGAGATCGGCGCGGTCGGCGCGCAGCGCCGCGTCAATGATCGACTCGGCGTGCGGCGAGTCTGGATCGATGACGTAGTTCGCCCAGTATGCGGAAAGCACTGGTCGATGGTGATCGAGATACTCGTGGTAGGCCGCGGTGGGATCGGCGGCGCTGAGCGTCGCGAGAAACTCGGGGACGAGATTGACGAGCATGTCGCTGGTTGCCGCCCCAATTTGGGAAAGCGGTCAGCGAATTTCAATCTCGAGCGCGACCGACTCCGACTTGACATTTCTGGTTCGGTCGGTCACCGACACGGTGACGCGATAGCGGCCGGCGGGGAGCCGGTCCGGCTCGACGATGAGTCGCTCGAACGTGGTGCTGCTTTCGGTCTCACGATCGAACTCGAAAACCACCCGACGCGTGCTTGTGAACAATTTCCCGACCAGAGAGCGCATTGGCTCGAATGCGTAGCGCACGTGGTACTGCGACCGGCCGTCCCGGTCGGGCGTCAGGCCGTAGATTTCCACATACGAAGCGAGCGGTGTTCCAGCGCGATAGGTGAGATCGACCGGCATCCCGCGAAGTGCCGCCTCGCGATCGAGCAACACGGTGCTCGGCGCGAGCACGAGACTCGACATGCCCAGGTCGACGGCTGAGAAGAACGGCACGGAAACGTCACGCCGCCAACGTCCCAGTTTGCCGGCCGAGTCGACATCGACGCCAAGGTGGTACAGCCCCGGCGGAACCGAAAGGAGCAGGAGTCCAGAACCGCTCGTGCGAATCGGCTGGATGGCGCCCCCGGTATCCCACAGCACCGCGGCGGCGGAATCGCCGTTGGTCCGGTAGTAAACGTCTGTGAGTCCGAGCTCATGGCTGCGGAAGATCGCCGACCAAGCGTGCGCTTCGAGGGGCGCGGGCAGGCTGGTCCGATCGGTCTGCAGGACGATGTTCGAGCTCTGCAGCTGCCCGCTCGAGAGCGGCAGAAAGTGCTCGTTACCATAGAAGCTCAGACTGAGCGGCCCGTCGGGGGTCGAATAGAGCCAGGTCTCCTGATCCAGGTGGCTCAGGCAATGCGGAGTCTGGAAGGGACGCAGCAGGTCCGAGAGGCAAGGCGCCTGACGATCGGGGCGCCCATATCTCATGAAAACGAGGCCCTCAGCCGTTAGGCCTGCACGAATCGCTGACACCCGCGCCGTATCCTGCAACTCGGTGGTGTTCCAGCGTAACGCAGCTACTCGGTTCACCACCAAAGCGGGCTCGAAGGCGCCTCCCGCTCCCGTGCCCGCTGCCAGCTCTTGCTGTGCCAGACGGAGTTCATAATCGGCCAACGCCTGCGCGCCCTTGGAATGGTATTGCGATCGCTGCGGCTGAAGCAGCCGGTACATCCGTCGAGCTTCCGCGCGACGGGCATAATGTTCTGGCAGGCGCTCACTCCGCGCCGTAAGCAGGTTCGGATCACGCTGTTGCCAGAAACGCTCGAAGAAAGCCTGTCGCGCCTCGGGGGACGTGGCCGCGTATCGATCGCCTTCTTCGGGAGATGCGATTGTCCAAGCCTCATCCCATAACGCTTCACTCGCATCGTCGTTCGCGTGGGCGATTGCCGAATCGTGCCAGGCGAAACCCGGCTCGGCCCGGCCGGCGAGAAAGCTCGCCTCTGCGCGGAGGAGGTAGGTCTTTACGGTCGGAGCGCGGTGCGTGACGGCAATCGCGAGCAGCGAGTCCGCGCGGTTCCCATCCGCAAGCGCGATCCACATTGCTGCGCGCCGCTCGAGCGCGCCGGCATTCTCGCCGTGGCGCGCCAGCGCACGCTCAGCCTGTCGCCAAATGGACGGACCTTGGTAGACGTCTCGAAAGCGCGCCCACGCATCGAGGTAGTCCGGGTCGACGGCGAATAGCTGCAGGAGCGCATCACGAGCGATGCGGTCGCCGTCGTCGCTACGCAGGTAAAACCCCACCTTCATCTGCCAGTACAGCGGTGCGGGATCGTTGGGTGCGAGGCGAGCGGCTTTCTTGAATTCTTCCAGGGCTGCCCACCGCCCGATGACAGGGCGGTCGTAATGGGCTCGTCCGAGGAGAAAGTGGGCCTGGGCGTCTTCCGGACGCCGTTCGACGACCTTCTTGGCCACTTTGAGAGCGCGCTGAACGTCACCCCGCGCGAGCAACGACTCTGCGCGCGCACTCATGCTGTCGGGTGATGGCCCCTGCACAGCGAGTAGCGCGAGCGCCAACGCGATCATGGGATCAGGACTTCGGCGGCGTACGCATCCTGCGGCTGATTTCGGTGAGGAACTTCCGCTCGGCGGGCGTGAGGCTGTCGACGCCGCTCGCGTTGATCTTGTCGAGCACGCGGTCGATCTCGGCGTTCGCCCGCGCGTCCCGCTCCACATGAGGTTGCCCCCGCGTGCCCGCGGCGGCGCCCGACCGCGCGCGTGGCTGCTGGCTGACCAGCACGCTCGACTCCGCCATCCGTCCCTGGCGGCCTTCGGCGCGCGCGAGGCGCCAATCCTGAGCTTTGAGCCACACCAGCGCCATCGCCACACCACCGAGATGGGCCAGATGCGCTATCCGCCCGCCCATTGCTCCCTGGGTCAGCGCCCCGGCCCACGCCAGCGCCAGATCAAAAGCGACCAGGAAGGTGACGAGCCACTTCGCGGGAATCGGATCCGGCAGCGGGAACACGAAGACAGGGTGGTTCGGCCAGTACCACGCGAACGCGACGGCCACAGCCAGGATGGCACCTGATGCGCCGATCACCACGCCCAGGGGTGCCCATGTCGCGAGCAGGAATGACAAGACCGCCCCGCCCACCCCGCAGAGCAGGTAAAAGAGGAAGAAGATCCGACCTCCCATCTGGTCTTCCACCGAGGGCCCGAACATGAACAGCATGAGCATGTTGAACGCGAGGTGCAGCACGTTCTCGTGCAGGAACATGTAGGTAAGGAAGGTCCAGGGGCGCTCCCAGGCATGAAGCGGCTGGAACCCCAAGGCACCCTGGAAGCTTGGGGCGGTGAAGAGCGTGCTCTGAACCAGGAAGACGAGTAGGTTGGCGACCAGGAGGCGTCGCACCCATATCGTCAGTCCGTACATCCGCTGCGGGCCCATCTGGTCCCTCGGTCGGTACTAGGCGTCTAGCCAGCTGAACATTTTTTATCCCCCTCTTGCGGCCCGGTTGTTCCGGGCAAGGCGTGCGATCCGCTCACACAACTCCGAAAAGGGGATGCCCGCCGCCTGCGCAGCCTGGGGGAAGAGGCTCGTGCGGGTCATGCCCGGCAACGAATTCGCCTCCAAACAGAAAATGTCCCCCTCGGCGGTGACCCGGAAGTCAACTCGAGAGTAACCGCTGAGCTTCAAGGCGCGGTGCGCCATCAACGCATACTCCTGCAATTGTCGGGCTAGCAAGGTGTCGATCCTAGCCGGGAACGTCTCCTCGGACATGCCGGGCGTGTATTTGGTCTCATAATCAAAGAGCTCATGCTTCGGCACGATCTGCCCTACCGGCAGCGGGACATCGCCCAGTACCCCTACGGTCAATTCTTGCCCGGGGATGAATTGTTCCGCCATGACCTCATCGTCGTACTGGGCGGCCACACTGACCGCATTATCCAAGTCTTGGGCTTGTCGGACCAGCGTCAACCCTACAGATGAACCCTGCTTGGATGGCTTCACAATGACCGGCCAGCCTAGAGCAGTCGTCACATCATCCGCGGCCACTGGCGCCATGAACCACGCTGGTACGGGGACTCCGGCCGCCCGGAACAGCCGCTTGGACAGGTCTTTGTCCATGGCCAACGCGCTGGCGAGCGGCCCGCTGCCCGTATACGGGACGTCGATGACATCGAGCACGGCCTGCAAAGTGCCCCCTTCCAGGGCGCCCCCATGCACCGCGAGAAACAGCACATCCGCTTCCCGCACGGAGGGCAGCTCCGCCAGACCCTCCGAAAGCATCTTCTTCTCCCGCTCGGCCAGCGCATCCACGGCGGGTGGGGTGAGGCCGACCGCCCCTCCGAGCAGCTCCCGTTCTCCCGTATCATCCAGTTGGTCGCCGGCAAGATCAACCACCGTCACGTCATGCTTCCGGCTGCGAAGGGCCGCCACAATCTGCGATGCGCTGGCGAACGCCACTGCCCGCTCGGGGGTGGCCCCCCCTGTGAGCACGGTCACACGCATCAGCGAATCCCCGCCAGCTGGTGTAGCAGGTCGTACCGTGTCACAATGCCGACAACTTTGCCATCCCGCCGCACTAAGGCCGCCGGCGTGGTGCGCGACAAGAGCGTGGTGAGCTGCGCGAGCGGCGAGTGACTGTCCACCACGGGGAAGGGAGGATCCATTACCTCGCGCACGGGGCTGTCCAGGATCTTGGGTTGACCGATTGCGCGCGCCATGAGCGCTTGTTCGGAGACGGCGCCGATGCCGTCGTCACCGTCGATGACCGGCAACTGTGAGACGTTGTACGTCGTCATCAGGTTCAGCGCCTGCCGGACCGACGCCTCGGGCGCCACGTGAATCACAGCGGGCGATTCGTTGGTTTTCCCGGCAACGAGCCGCCCAACTGTCGGACGTTCATCATCGATCAGTTCATTCTCGCGCAGCCACTCCTCATTGTAGACCTTCGAGAGGTACCGCTCGCCTGTATCGGCCAACACCGTCACGACGAGCGCCTTGGGATCATCGAGCTGGCGCGCGACCTCGAGCGCCGCGACGATATTCACGCCGGTTGATCCGCCCGCGAACAGCCCCTCTTCCTTCGCGAGCCGGCGCGCCATCTGCATCGCGTCCTTGTCGCTCACTACGATCCATTCGTCAATCACATCCCAATGGAGGGACGTGGGGATCTTGTCGCCGCCGATGCCCTCGACCTTGTACGGCTGCCCGTCGCCCTTTTTCTTGTGTGTCTTGGCGTAATCGGTGTAGATCGAGCCTACTGGATCCCCGGCGACGATGCGGATTTTGGGGTTCCTTTCCTTCAGGTAGCGGCCGGCGCCGCTGACCGTACCGCCTGTTCCAGGCGCGCAGACGAAGTCCGTCACCTTCCCGCTCGTCTGTTCCCAGATTTCCGGCCCTGTGGTCTGATAATGGACTTCAGGGTTTACGGGATTGTAGTGCTGATCCGCGAAGATGGCGTTCTGGTGGGCCGCCGCGATCGCACGGCCTTTCATGATGTAATTGTCAGGGTGATCGGGTGGAACGGCAGTGGGCGTGATGATCACTTCGGCGCCGAGGGCGCGCAGCAATCGCGCTTTTTCCTGCGACATCTTGTCCGGCATCGTGAAAATGCAGCGATACCCCTTCACTGCCGCGACAAGGGCGAGGCCCACTCCGGTGTTGCCGGACGTTGCCTCGACAATCAGGCCCCCCGGTTTGAGGCGTCCCTCGCGCTCGGCCGCTTCGATCATTGCGAGACCGATGCGATCCTTAACGGACCCGCCGGGATTGAAAAACTCCGCCTTGGCATACACGGGTGTGCGAATCCCGCGCGTGACCTGGTTAAGTCGAATCAGTGGGGTCCAGCCAATCGTCTCGAGGACGTTGTCGTACGGCTTAGTGTGTTGCGGCACTCGAGTCCGTTCGCGACTTGGTCGTGTCGGGCCGCGACTTGGTCGTGTCGGGCGCCGGCGGCGGCGGCGGCGGTGGTGGGGGCTGGGGCGGAGGCGCTGGTGGCACAGGCCGCCGTGTTGTATCGGCGCGTGTGGTGTCGGGTCTTGGCTGCGGCGGTGGCGGTGCCGGCGGCCGCGCTGTGGGCTGGGCGGCTGGTGGCGGCGCCGCGGGGAGGGGCGCGACCGGTTGCGGCGGAGGCGGTGGGGGGGGCGGCAGCGTCACGGTGCCCGTGCGCGTGGTCCCTATCTGCCGGAATTCGACCGGCTGCAGAAAGGCGGTCGCGACTGCAATGCCGTTTCGCTTGCCCGGAGCAAAGCGAAGCCGCGCCGATCCCGCAATAGCCGCCGAGTCGAGCGCGGCAAATCCGCTGGGCTCGGCGACCCGAGTGGACTCCGGGATCAACCGGCCCGTCGAGTCCACAAAGAGCCGCAGCGTGACGTCCCCTTCCACCTTCTGTTCGTACAGCGTCGGTGGATAGGCGATCGGCATATCCGCGTTGAGCGCGACCGGCGGCTCCGACTCGGGAGGCGCGCCTTGGCCGTTCTGGCCGGATTGCTCCGAGCCGCCGCCGCACCCCGCGACGGTCACAAGCACCAGCATTCCCAGCCAACGCATTAGTTGCTCTTCTCCTGGCGCCGCTGTTTCCAGGCGGCGAGCCGGTTCAACGCATCGAGGGGCGATAGCGTGTTCACGTCCAGGCCGTCGAGCTCGAGGAGCAGAGGATCCGGCGCGGGCGGCGCGAATAGGCCGAGCTGCGTGGCGTCCGCGGGCGCCGGGGGCTGCTGGCGGGCGACGTGATGTCCCGCCTCCAGCAGCTTCAACACCTGCCACGCTCTGGTGACCACGGGATCGGGCAGCCCTGCGAGCCGGCCGACATGGATGCCGTACGACCGATCCGCGCCGCCGGCCTCGAGCCGATGGAGGAAGACGATTTCATCGCCCACTTCGCGCACCGCGACGTTGAAGTTCCTGACGTGCTCTAGCTCTTCCGTAAGCTGCGTCAGCTCGTGGTAGTGCGTCGCGAAGATGGTCTTGCAGCCGAGTGTGTTATGGAGGCACTCCGTGACGGCCCACGCGATCGCGACGCCGTCGTAGGTCGAGGTACCGCGGCCGATCTCGTCCAGCAGCACGAGGCTGCGCGCGGTCGCGGCATGCAGGATGGCGCTGGTTTCGCTCATCTCCACCATGAAGGTCGACTGGCCGCGCACGAGGTTGTCGGACGCGCCCACCCGGGTGAACAGCCGATCGACGGCGCCGATGCTCGCGCGCCGGCACGGCACGAATGACCCCATCTGCGCGAGCAGGACGCACAGACCCACCTGGCGCAGCAGCGTCGACTTCCCTGCCATGTTGGGGCCGGTCAGCAGCACCACGCGTCCCGCTTCGTCGAGGCTGACGTCGTTCGGAATGAACGTCTCCCTCGGCATCATTCGCTCGACCACGGGGTGGCGACTGCCCTCGAGCTGCAGCAAGAAGCCGGCGGTCACGTCAGGCCGCACGTATCGCTCGCGTTCGGCGACGTCGGCAAGGGCGGCCCAAACGTCGAGCCGCGCCAGGAAGCCGGCACTGGACTGCACCCGGCTGGTCGCTTCGGCCACGCGGCGACGCAGCGTATCCAACAGCGCGGACTCTCGCTGTGCGATTCGTTCCTCGGCGCCCAACACCTTGGCTTCGTACTCTTTGAGGTCGGCGGTGACGAACCGTTCGGCGCCGGTGAGTGTCTGGCGCCGCTCGTAGTCCGGTGGGATCCGCTCGCGGTGCGCATGCGTGACTTCGATGTAATAGCCGAACACCTTGTTGAAGCCGACCTTGAGCGAGCCGATCCCGGTGCGGGCGCGCTCGCGCGCCTGCAACGCGGCGATGTACTGCTTACCGCCATCGCGGGCATTCCTCAGATCATCGAGCTCGCGATCGAATCCGGGCTTGATCGAATCGCCCTCGTCGAGCTGGACGGGGGGCCGCTCCACGAGGGCGCGGTCAAGCTCGTCGCCGAGATCGGTGAGCAAGTCAAAATCGTGCGCCGTGGCTTCGAGCAGCGTGGAGCGTTCGCGCCCCTCGAGCCCGCCGCACGCCCCAGCCACATCCGGGAGCCGCCGAATCGAGTCACGCAGCGCGCCCATTTCTCGGGGGTTGGCGCGTCCCAGCGCCGCCCGGCCGGCGAGGCGCTCGAGGTCACGCACGCCATCGAGCGCTTCGCGCAGTCGCTCGCGACCACGGGCATCACGCACCAGAGTCTCGACCGCATCCAAACGCGCATTGATCGCCGCCGGGTCGACGAGGGGAGCGAGCAGCCAGCGGCGCAGCAGCCGGCCGCCCATCGCTGTGAGCGTGCGGTCTACGACGTCAAGCAGCGTGGCGCCTTCGACGCCGGCCCGCAGCGGCTCCACGAGCTCGAGGTTGCGGCGCGTCATCTCGTCGAGCGGGAGAACGTCCCCCCGGCGCAGAACCTTGGGGTGGGCAAGATGCGGGAGGCCGCCGGGCTTCAACTCGCGCGCGTAGCGCAGCAGCGCACCGGCGGCGCCGATCGCCGGCCGATCTTCCCCGGCCACGCCAAGCCCGTCGAGTGACGCCACGCCGTAGGTCCGCATCAGATCTTCGCGCGCGAGCTCAGGATCGAACTCCCATGCTTCGCGCGCCGTCACCGTTGCCGCCGGTGCCGAGACCGCGGCTTCTGTCGGCAGGACGATCTCGCGGGGCTCGTAACGGCCCAGCGTCAAATCCACGTCGCTGGCTGGCACCACCTCGAGCACCAGCTCCCCTGTGGTGATGTCGAGCGTCGCGATGCCGGCGTCCGCGCCACGCGGGTCGACGGCCACCAGGTAGTTGTTGCGGTTCTTGGCCAGCCAGTCTTCAGTCAGCACGGTGCCCGGCGTGACCGTTTCGACGACTGCCCGCCGCACCACGCCTTTCGCGAGCTTGGGATCTTCGATCTGTTCGCAGATCGCGACACGATGTCCGTTGGCGATGAGGCGGCGCAGGTATTCGGTCGCTGCTTTGACCGGCACGCCGGCGAGCGGGACTTCGGCCGCACCGCCGTTGTTGCGCGAAGTCAGCGTCAGGCCCAGCTCTCGCGCTGCGAGCTTGGCATCGTCCTCGAACATCTCGTAGAAGTCGCCCATGCGGAAAAACAGGATCGTCTGCGGATGCCGGGCCTTGATGTCGCGATACTGCTGCATGACGGGCGTGTCGGTGGCGACCTTGCCTGTCACGGTTCGTCCACCACGAACGGGTTGCCGCCGACCCTCGTCTTCAGGCGTTGTTGGACTCGTTGCGCCTCGTCACGTGAGGCGTATCGGCCGACACGCACTTTGAAGAAGCCGGTCGAGTCACGCACCACGCGCGCATCCTGAAAGCCCATCACCTTGAGTCGCGTCAGCATTTCATCCACCTGCGCGGCGCTCTTTACCGCGAGCACTTGGACCGCATAGAGGCGCTGGACGGTCCGTGCCGTATCGCCTCCGGGGGGAGGCGGCGATGCGGCTGTTGGGGCGGGACCGTTGCATCGTGCGGCGTAGAAGGTCACCTGGTTCTTGAACTCGACGTCGTCGCCTGCGCCATCGAGCGCTTGCTGAATCAGCTCGCAACCCCGCATTTCGTTCTTGAGCTCGAAGTAGGCGCGCGCCCCGAAGAAGCTCGCGCGCGCGCGAAATGGCGAATCGGGGTAGTCCCGACTCAGGCGCTCGGCGACCTGGATCGTTTGCGCGGCGTCGCGCTGCGCGAAGTGCAGTTGGGTCAGCAACAGCAACGCGTCGTCGGCCCACGGGCTCGACCCATAGTCGAGCACGATGCGATTGAGATTCGAGGAGACGGTTTGGGCGTCAGGCGCGATCTTCGCTGCCGTGAGCAGGGCCTCGGGGTACAGCGAATCGGATGGCGACAATCTGGTGAGCAGGCGGCGCACGATCGCGCGCCCAGAGTCGGCCTGACCCGTCTGCGCAAGTCGCAGCGCTTCCGCGAGTCGTGCGTCGGACTGTGCTGATAGTCGGAAGGTCGGACTGATTGCCAAGACGGCGAGCAGTCCAACTGTCCAACCGTCCAACCGTCCGACAGTCAAGCGGCCTCTCGTTTCATGGGCGCAAATCCAAGCACTAGTTGGGTGACAATCCCCTTCTCGTCGCTGATGGTCGCCGTTTTCAAGGCAATGTCGGCGGCAAGGGCTGCCTTCAGCGCGGCGCGCAGCGCTTCCGGCGTCCAGAGAGCGCTCCACTCGCTCCACCGCGCGGCTTCGTCCTTCCAATTGCGCAGGCCGTAAGGTCGGGTCGCAAGCAGATGACGGAATATCGCCTCGGGAAGTCGCCGCGTGCCGCGATCACGTTCTGCGCGTGCCACGGCCGTGCCGACGAGATGGGTGCCGAGTAGCGCAACGATTTTCACCCCGCTCATGCCGGCCTGCTCCAAAACGGGCTCGACCAGTTGCGCGGCACGAGCGACGCGGCGCGACAACGCGGCCTCCACCAGGTCATATACCGTTTCACCCTGCCGGACGCCTACGAGCCCCGTCACGTCCGCGGCGGTCGCAGGGCGATGGGTGTCCGCCGTCAGCGACGCCAGTTTTTCGAGCTCGCGCGCCAACGTGCTCAAGTCGTTTCCGACCGCACCGATCAGAAGCGTCGCGGCCTCAGGCTCGAGGGTCAGCCCCAGGATGCCGGCCCGATGCTGTACCCAGCGGGGCACCCGTTCGGGAGCAAGGGGCTCCAGGTCTACCGGCGTGGAAGCGCGCAGCAGCTCGGCATCGGGTTCCTCCCCAGCGCCAAAAACCAGCGCGAGGACGGTGGTCGGATTGGGAGCGTTGAGGTAGCGGATCACTTCGTCACGCAGCTTCGTCTTACGCTTGACGACCTGATCCATTCCTCGCACCACCACCGCGCGTCGCGCCGCGAGCATGGGTGGCGTGTTCACGAGAGCGTGGAACTGTTCCGGCGTAAGGTCGGTTGCGAAGCGCGTATCGAGATTGAAGTCCCGATTGGCGTCGCCTCCGATCGCCGCGTCCACGAGCTGGCGAAGCGCCTCGTCCTTCAGGACGTCTTCATCACCACGGAGGAGATAAACTGGCTCGAGGACGCCCCTTTTGAGGTTGCGCAGAAGCGCATCAAGCGTGAGCGCCGGCATACAGGTGGCAAGTTACCGCCCGCCTGTGCCATGAGAAAGGTCGAAAGATCGCTAGCGGCCCGAAGTTGCGGGCTGGAAGGTGATTGTGGCGGGTTCTACAAGGGCGGTTCCGTACGGATACGGATTCCCGTTCACAACACTGGCGCGCGGATCCTGAAATGAGACAAACGGCAAACCGGCATTTACTACCGGTTTTGGAAATGCGACCGGCGGGAGCAACTGCGCCGTGTCGACGCTCGGCCGTCGACCCAACTCGAATACGAACAGTGCAACACCAGCGACCAGCAGTAACGCCGCCGAGATGCCGGCGCGCGCCGGTGGTATCGTTCTTCGACGACGCTCACGCTCCAGTCGCGCTTCGAGGCGCTCGCGAAAATCGGGTGAGGGTGAGATGGGAGAAGCAGAATGGAGAACTTTGACGGCTTGGCTGACGGTCGCGTCATAACGTCGACATGACTCACACTGTGCGACGTGTCGTGCGAAACGCTGCAACTCGCGGGGTGACGTAATCAAACCATCCCGGAAATCGGAGTGCCGCTCGAGGAACTCGGAGCACAGCATAACGGTGAAATGTACAACTCCCAGCCGCTTGATGTTCCGCGGCTGGGGGCTGGGCTGGGGGACCGAACGACCTGGGGCTAGGCCTAGACCAGTATGGGGCCGATGAGCTGGGCGAAACTGTTCCGCGCCCTATTTAAGCGGCTTTTTACCGTCCCCAGGTTACATCCGGTGATCTCGGCAATCTCTTGGTAGCTCTTCCCTTCGAGCTCCCGGAGCACGAAGACCTCC
>DATFVZ010000337.1:0-3272 GCA_035259785.1 Gemmatimonadales bacterium | reverse complement strand
ACCGTAAATGTGCCGTTGTCTCCGCCCATGTTCACGGTGAGGCTACCGGTCGGATTCGTGAACGTCGTCGTGTCGAACGTGGGCGTCGCATTCTGGCTGCGCAGTTGTGAAATGCCGTTTCCGGGCGTGCCGTCGTCCTCCAGGATCGCCTGGTCGTTCGTCCCCGGGAGGTTGAAGACCAGGTCGGCAATCGTGCTGCCCGTCATGTCCACCGGTTCCAGCCCGGTGTAGTTGATGGTCAATGCCGGGTTCAGGCCGTCTTCATAGACCATGGTCCCGCTGAGCCCCGGGCCGGCGTCGGTGACGGTATGGATGACGGACGTGAACGTGCCACCCGTGACCTCCAGCGCATCGAAACCGTCCTCGCCTCCGTTGAACGTGATGCCCCCGTCGAGGGAGAAGAAGCCGCCCTGGCTGAAATCGATCTTCAGGCTGTCATTCCAGCCGTCCTCCCCGTTGATAACGACGCCGGTCGTCTCCGCGAGAGGCCGGCTGGCCACAACCGTCGTACTGTCGAGCAGCTGCAAATCCCCGCTCTCCGCATCGAGGCGCAGCGTGTAGTCGTCGTGAGCCAGGTTGTCCACTGCATTGAAGACCAGGTCCGCCGAGAGCAGGATGCGCGGCTCGATGGACTGGAACTGGGGCCGGCGGCGCGGCGTCGCGCGCTCCACCCGTCGCTTGCGCCAGAGATTGGCCAGGCGACCGAAAAAGATCTCGGCGAGGCTCGGCCAGCCCGCGGGCCGGCCTGCGGTTGCGGTTTTAGCGCTGCTCATGAGTGACTCCTGGAAAATACGAACGGCATCCGTCGAGCTGATCGCACAACGGACACCTGTCCGGACGCTTGAAGGGCCCGGAGAGGAACGGCGCCTGCTTCGAGGCGGGCACCAAACGGCGCGTGCAGGGTCAACGCACCTCCCATGCAGTATGCGATCGGGCGGGCTATTGACTGTCCGCTCCGACGTCTCCAACTACGCCAAACACCCTGCGCGGCCCCTGACCCTCGCAGGTACGTCCGTAAAAACCGCTGCGGCGTGGGACCCTCCACATCGAGAGCCCCGAAGCGCTTTTCGTACTCCTTCACCACCCCGTCGAGCAGCAACCGGCCGGAGCCGGTGGCTCTCCCGGGGAATGACAACGGTATGCGCCTCGCGGAGACAGTCCTAGGAACAAATGCTCGACGGGACCAGAACAGTCCCGGGGAAAACCGGCTTGGCGCGTGCAAAGGTCACGCGCACCTCGCTTACCCTGCGCGTGCCTGACGCGCGGGGGCACTTCCTGCCCATTATCGCTGCGGCGCCGGACCTTCCAGGTTCAGCACGCCGAAGCGCTTTTTACTCCTCCACCACCAGCAGCAGTTGTTTCGCCGGCGTACCGGCTGATGGAGCGCTATCTCAGCGAATCAGGAAGTCGGAAAAGTTCGAGTATCCGGCCCCCGAGCGGCTTCCAAATGGCGAGCAGCCCGCGCCCCAGCCGCAGCCCGCATTGGTGTTCCAGTCGATACCGCACTCGGGATCGCCACCCGATGCGGGTAAAGAGTCTATGAAGCGGGGATCGGTTTCGGTATTGACCCTTGCACCTTCGATGCGGGCATACAGCGGCAGGTCGTCTGCGGCGAAGAAACTATCGTCGCTCATTTCGCCGTATATCCTGATCGAGTCGATCGAGCCGTCGAGCAGCACGTCGTCCCCGTTGTCGAAAATGCCATCCACCGGGTCCTGGCCGACCCTGATGCTGGAGGAAATCATCGAGCCGGTGATGAGCAGATCGCCCAGGTCTCCGCCGGAGTAGGTGTCGGCATCCGCGCCGGAACCACCCAGCTGGCCGTCCGCGCCAAGATCGGCTCCGATCAGAATCTCGGAATTCTCGAGATCACCCAGTATTGCGATGCCCTGCACGCTGAATCCGCCGAGACAGGTCCCGAGTATCGTCTGGGCGGCGATCACCGCATCGGTCGCGCTGCCGATCACCATTCCGGCGCCGAGTGCGCCCTCGACCGCGAGCGTGCCGGTGAGGTCCATCTTGGGCGCGAGGACCCCGCCCAGTGCGCCCGTGACATGGATATCGTCCAGCTCGACGCGGTTGTCGCCACCACCCAGGGTCAGGATCGAGAGGACCGACTTGCCGCTGGTGTCGGTCACGACAAGGTCCCAATCCCCGTTCTCATCAGCAGTGACCTCCCCGGTGCCGGGCCCGGTGAGCGCAAACACGACCTTGGTGCCGTCCGCGTCGCGCACAGTAAGCATCTCGCGGCCGTGACCGGGGACGCTGCCGAACATCCAGCGGAAGTCGAACTCCTCGCCAACGGCTGTGTTGTTCGACTCGTTGCTCTCGGCAATGTGGTTATCCGGATCCACCACCGCGAGCAGGAAGTAATGGCCCGGCAGCAGCGTGCTCGGGAACGCGAAGTTCGCCTGCGCCGCCTTCGAGGCTCCCGGCTGGATGTTGGCTCCGGTATGGCTCGTGTCGAGGAAGACGTCCGAAACATCGAACACGGCGTCCGTCGACGCATAGATCTTCACCTTGACCTGTTGGTGGACGGCCGTGTCGCCGATGTTGGATACCACAACGGTCACGTGCTCGTGATCTCCAGGAATCAGCAGATCGTCCGGGTCCCACTCCACGGCGCCGACCAGGTCGATGCCGCCCGTAGCCGCATCATTGACGACGATCGTGATCGTTTCGAAGTCGTCGAGGGCTGGTGTGCCGTTGTCGCTGACTCGCACGGTGACCTGGTAGCTACCTGGTCCCTGCGCCGCTGTGGGCGTCCAGGTAAATACGCCGCTCGAAGGATCGATCGCCGCCCCCGCGGGAGCGCCGGTATCGAGCGAAAAGACCAGCGTTTCCGAATCGACGTCTACCGCACCCGCCGTGAAAGTAAGCAGTGTTTGCTCGTCGACCGTCTTGTTACCGATGGCCGCCAGGACCGGCGCATCGTTCACCGCATTGATGGTCAGAGACACCGTGGCGATGTTCGAGTCCGCCTCGCCGTCGTTCGCCTGGTAGGTGAAACTGTCTGCACCGTTGAAGTTCACAGCCGGCGTGTAGGTGAAGCTGCCGTCGGAGTTGAAGATGAGCGTGCCGTGCGCCGGCCCCGTCACCAGCAACGCGCTCAGAGTGGGGTCATCCACGTCGGCGTCGTTGCCCAGCACCCCGGGTGCGCCCACCGTCAAGATCGCGTCCTCGTTCAGGCTGAAGCTGTCGTTTGTCGCCACGGGCGCATCGTTCACCGCATTGATGGTCAGAGACACCGTGGCGATGTTCGAGTCCGCCTC
>DATFVZ010000336.1:0-2033 GCA_035259785.1 Gemmatimonadales bacterium | reverse complement strand
CCGCACGAATCGCTGCTCGTGCTCGATGCGACGATTGGACAGAATGCCGTGCACCAGGCGAAGGAGTTCGCAGGCGCCGTTCCGCTCAGCGGTCTCGTGATTACGAAGCTCGATGGGACCGCGAAGGGTGGCAGCGTCATCGCGTTGCGGCGTGCCGTTCCCGTGCCGATTCGATTTCTTGGAACGGGTGAAACACTCGAAGACTTGGAGCTCTTTGATCCGGTGAAGTTCGCCCATCAGTTGGTGAGTGGCTAACCTCACGCTCACAAGTCCGGTCAAATTCCTGAAGGGCGTCGGTCCCAAACGCGCCGAGGCCCTCCAGAGACTTGGCATCCGCACCGCCGGCGATCTGCTGTACCACGTTCCCCATCGCTACCTCGACGCGACGAGCGTCACGCCGCTCGCGCGCGTCGTCATTGGCCAGGACATGACGTGCGTCGGGCGGGTGGTGAGCACGGGCGTGCTGCCGACGCGCCGGGGTCTGCGCGTATTTCGCGCCGTGCTACGCGACCAGAGCGGCCTGCTCGAGTGCGCCTGGCCGGGGCGCCCCTTTCTCGAGCGGCAGATCAAGAAAGGCCAGCTGCTGCTCGTCACGGGTCCCGTGCGCTATTACCACGGCAAGCAGTTGATCCCGAGCGAATTCATCGTTCTCGCGGAACCCGACGACGGCCAAGTGCCTGCCGATTGGGGCCTCGTGTTGCCCATCTATCCGGCCACCGAAGGGCTCACACATCGGCAGATTCGGGCGCTCATCCAGCGACATCTCGATGTCCTGCTGCCGCTCGTTACCGATCCACATCCCGCGGCTTTCCGCGCGAACCACGACCTCACTGAGCTGCGTCGAGCGCTCGAGCTGATGCATCGTCCCAAGCGGGTGGAGGACGCTGAGCTGGGGCGGCGGCGGCTTGCGTTCGACGAGTTGTTCGATCAGCAGCTCGTGCAGGCGCGGGCCCGGCATTTGGCCAAGCGTTCGCGGGCGGGGATCCGATTCGAGCTGAAGCGCGAGCTCACGACGCGGCTCAAGGACCATCTGCCGTTCGAGCTGACGGCGGATCAACGCCACGCCGTCCGCGAAATCACCGACGACATGACCGCGCCCCTGCGCATGCACCGGCTCCTGATGGGCGATGTCGGCACCGGCAAGACCGTCGTCGCGCTGTTCGCGATGCTGCTTGCGGCGGAAAACGACTATCAGGCCGCGATCATGGCGCCGACCGAGCTGCTCGCTGAACAGCACGGCGCGACGCTCACGCGGCTGCTCGAGCCCTTGGGGATTCGGCCCGAGCTACTGCTGGGCAGGATGAGCAACGCCGAAAAGGCGGCCGTGCGTGAGCGAATCGCCGGCGGCGGACCGCGCGTCGTCGTCGGAACCCACGCGTTGATTCAGGAATCGGTGACGTTCCGCCGCCTCGGCCTCGCGGTCATTGATGAGCAGCACCGCTTTGGTGTCGAGCAGCGGGCGGCGTTAGTGGAAAAAGGCGACGCGCCCGACGTGCTGCTCCTGACGGCGACGCCCATCCCGCGCTCCCTGGCGTTGACGCTCTACGGCGATCTCGACGTCACTCAGATTCGCGAAAAACCGCCGGGTCGCGGGACGGTGAAGACGGCGCTGCGCACCGAGGAGGCGCGTGGCAGGATCTACGAGTTCGTGCGTGGCGAATGCGCAGCCGCTCGCCAGGTCTACGTCATTTATCCGGTGATCGACGAGTCCGAGCGCGCCGACCTCAAGGCCGCGACCACCATGGCGCAAAAACTGAGCAAGACATTTGCCGAGTTTCGCGTCGGACTAGTGCATGGGCGGATGAAAGCGGAGGAGCGGGACGCGACCATGCGCGACTTTCGCGACAATAAGGTCAACGTCCTCGTCGCAACCAGTGTGATTGAAGTCGGCATCGACGTCGCGAATGCAACGGTCATGTTGATCGAACACGCGGAGCGCTTTGGCCTGGCGCAGCTGCACCAGCTGCGGGGGCGCGTGGGGCGCGGGGAGGCGGCAAGTCATTGCATTTTGCTGTCCGATTCTCCAGAGGCCG
>DATFVZ010000335.1:0-5225 GCA_035259785.1 Gemmatimonadales bacterium | reverse complement strand
CAGTGTCACGGTGGTCGGCTTCAGCGCCATCCAGGCGCCGCCGCCAGAGATCAGAACAAGCGCGATGCACGCGGCCAGTAACTGCGGGACCGAGAAGCTAAACCGGCGCGCAGCAGGCTTCGCAGGCCGGCGAGCCCCGGCGCCGTGCGCCGGGATCATACCAGCGCGAATGCCGGCCCAGAGATCTTTCGCGGGCTCACGATCGACGAGCGTCTTCGCGCGCGTGACCACCTCGCGCAGGTCGGCGAGCGTCGCGTAGCACTGGCCGCACGTCGCGAGGTGCGCCTCGAGCGCGACGCGCTCGTCGTTGCCGAGCTCGCCGTCGAGATATTCTGAAAGCCGATTAGTCCAGATGTCGTTCATCGATCCAAGTGCCTCCGCAGCGCCATCCGCGCATGATGCAGCTGCGATTTTGATGTGCCCGGCACGACGCCGAGCATACGCGCGATCTCCTCGTGGCGATACCCCTCCACGTCGTGCAGCACGAACACCTGCCGTGCGCCTTCAGGAAGCCGGGCGAGCGCTTCCTCGAAATCCATCGACAGCTCGAGCGTCACCGGTTTGCTCGACACATCGTCGAGCGGCTGGTCGTCTGCGATGAACCGGCCGCGCTCGACCCCTACGCTCTTGCGTCGCGCGAGCACAACGTTCACCGCCAACCGGTGCAGCCATGTCCCGAATGCCGACTCGCCCCGGAACGTCGACAGCTTCTGCCAAGCCCGAATGAAGACATCCTGCGTCACATCATCAGCTTCATCGGCGTCGAGCATGCGTCGCACCAGGGTATGGATCCTGGCGACGTGGGTGCGGTACAGGCGCTCGAACGCGGTGGGGTCCCCGCTTGCAGCGAGAGCCGTGTCAGCCGCTATTGAATCGGCAGTCAGAGTATCCTCGAGCACCTGTCGGGGCATGCACGGTATTGGATATGCAGAGAGGGCATATGGTTGTAATCGAAGGGGCTAGCCCTTTATCCTCTTTAACGACCCCAAGTTGTCCGCCCGATTGGCGTGCTTATACGAGTTATCGATCCAGGCCGGAATGCGCCGCGCCATAAGGTGCAGCAGGATCGCGACTTCCAGCAGCATGATCGCCGTCAGGGTGACTCCAACGTGGTTCGCTACCCACAACGCGAATCCCGGCCAGCGCTCGAACGCGAGATCCATGAGCCAGCCGGTAACTGAAGCCAATACGTAGGCAAGCGCGAAAAAGGTGATGAAGAGGAAACGACGCACGACCGCCTGCGCGGCATTCATCGTCTCGTGATAGGCGCGTCGCAGTAGGGCGGTTGTCCGATGGTGGGGTCCGAAGCGCAGCGTCACTCCTTCTCCTCGCACCTCCAGGTCGCGGACTGGATCGGGCACGGTCGAGCTCAGCCCAGCGTCCGCGCAGACCTCGCGGACCTCGCGGGGGAGGCGGTTCTCCACCCCCCAGCTCACGATGTCGCCGAGCGTGGCGACCGCCCGGCCGTTGGTCCGAGTGACGGTCGCGTGATAGACGGCGTTCAGGTTTCGCCGGTTCGGTTCGACGGCGTCCTTCAGGGCCACGAGGTGACCCCCCCCACACTTGTACAGCCTGGCGTAATGGAATTCGTGGAGCGCGCGTGGGCGAGTCGGGCGTGGGCCGCCTTCTATTCTATAGAAGAGGTAGTCCAGGATGAGCAACGTCTCGCGCACGGGCTCGGGATAGACGCGGTCGGGGGTGTCCTTCGGAGTGTGGATCTTACCGCCGAACACGATTGGCGAGGCCTTGCCCGGCCGCATCGCGACGAGAGCGGTGGCCGGGATGCGGAGCGGCGCGGTGTAGCGTCCGCCGCCCACCGCGCTCACGAGGCGCCGCACGCTCTCACGCGCGCGGCTCACCAATCCATTGTTCACCTCGAGAAAGGAAACATGGTCGGTGGTGCCACCCGCGAGAAAGTTGTTGTACTTGATGCCGTGCAGATGCGCCGCTTCTTCGAGCAGATCGTTGAGCGAATCGTAATCCCCAAAGGGGATCAAGACGCGTATGAAGTCAGCGCCCATGGTTTCACGCGGGATGTAAAGGCGCCCTTCGCCTACTGAATCGATCGACACGACCGCGCGGATCGCGCGCAGGGTCTCGTGCGAGAGCGTGCGCACGTATTCCCGCGAGCCAGAAACACCAAAGCGGTAACTGGCGAGGGGCAGCAAGGCGATCGCGACCGCGAGCATCGCCAGGTCGCCATAGGTGAGCGCGAAGTTGCCCGCGAAGAGTCCGAATGACAGGAGCAGCTGCGAGAACAATCCGATGAGACCGCATTCTTCCGAGCCGGCGAAAAAGTAGACATGTGTGAGCGCGGGTCGCGCAGCGGCTCGCAGATCGCTCAACAGGTATTGCTTGAGGATTTCCTCACCGGTGGTGTTGTCGTCGGCGCCGGGTCCCCGCCAGGTGTCGTAATGCGCGACGAGCAGCAGCTGGTCCTGCGACTGCCCTGGGACCGTAAAGACATAATTCCAATGCGTCGTGCGCACTGCCCAGCGGGACAGTCGCTGACGCTGAATGATCGCTCGACCAGGATACTCCGCTTCCACGCGAGCGATGAACTGCTCCAGCTGCCGTTCATTGTCTTCGTTGCACTTTTTCAGGTCGAGATCTTTGCAGTTGGCCCGAATGTGATCGAGGATTTCTGCGACGCGCTGGTCGACCGGTGCGTACCGGGCGTGAATCTGGTGCAGCAAACGCGACGTGACGTCCATGCCCCATAGAAATAGGATGGGTTAGATTCAGGCGCCAATGATGCTGCTCGTTCCGACCCTGCCTGCGATCGTCGCGATTGGTGGACTGCTCGGCGTGCGCCATGCGTTCGAGCCTGACCACCTCGCCGCCGTGTCGACCCTGGCGACTCGACCGGCTGGAAAACTCTGGGGTGCCGCGAGGCTTGGCCTCGTCTGGGGTCTGGGGCACACGGCGACCGTTGGCGTGGTCGCGCTGCTCATCATTGCGCTCGGTCTTCGCCTTCCGGATCGCTTCTGGCCTGCCGCCGAGCTACTCGTCGCGGCGCTGCTCGTCGTGTTGGGCGCGACGGTTATTTGGCGCTACGCTCGCGGTCGTTGGCACATGCACCAGCACAGCCATCAGCCATCTGCCGTCAGCCATCTGCACCTCCACAGCCACGCCGTGGCTAGCGGTCACGATCACAACCACGCGACCGTGGATGCCAGACGCTCGCTCGGCTTCGGTGTCGCGCACGGCCTGGCAGGGAGCGGCGCAATCGCCGCGGTCCTCGTTGCCGCAGCGCCGGACCCAATGTCACGGGTCGTCTATTTCGCGGCCTTCGGTGCCGGCACGATCGTGGGAATGATCGGCGTATCGCTGACGTTGTCAGTAGTCGTGCGCCTGGCCGCCGAGCGTGGTGCGCGCTGGGCTACGGTCCTGCATCTCGGCGCCGCGGCGGGAAGCGTCCTGGCAGGTGTGGTCCTGGCGCAACAGGTACTCATGTCATCATAGCATTATGACGTTTGGGGCGGCGTGTGAAATTGCCGCGCCGCCGAGGACAACCTGTCCGACACAACGGACAGGCCCGCCGTTCTCTCGCTTTGAAAATCTGAGCAGACTCGTGGCTTTCTCAAAACATCTGACTTGGCACGCCTCTTCCTTATCGCTTTTGCGAAGCGGGAGCTCTTCCGTAACGCAATCTCACCGGAGGTTACCATGCCGTCGTTCAGATCAGTCGTTCTCGCATTGTCGATGGTCCCGGCATACGTCGCTGCCCAAGCGGCCCACGAAACAAACGAATTCCATGCGGGGCAATGGGCGTTGCAGTTTGGCGCCGGCGGCGGGTTTGGGCTGGCGAGCATCGGCATTCTGAAGTTTACGAGTCCCCGGTCCGCCTGGATGCTGCGGTTCGACGTCGATGGCGAATTCCTGAAGGGCCAAACCACCGACGCGTCCGGGACTTCATCAGACGCCAAAGAGCACTTTGTGTTTTTCGCGACCGGTCTCGGGAAACGCTTTTATCAGGCGCCGCGTCAGAAGGTCCGTTCCTTTCAGTCGATCGGTGTCATTGGGAGCTACAGCAATCAGAAAACTGAGAGGAGCGGCTCCAGTTTCGAATTCAGGCGCTGGGCTGCGGGTCTATTGGGTGAGCTCGGGGCCGGTTATTGGGTGACGCCGAGCCTCAGCCTCGGCGGCACAGCGAACCTGTCGGTGGGTTATTCGGAACGCCACGAGGTGACCGGCTTGAATACAACCAGCCAGGTCACTACCGATGAGACCGGCTGGTTCGTGTCCGGTGTGAATCTCCAGCTGATCATCGGGCTCTACTTCTAGGGTTGGGAGGTGCTGTGTACGTGCGTCCCCGCCACTCGATCCGTCGCCCACGCCAAGCGGATCGCAACATGATGAACGCGACGACGGCGGCGCCGAGCGGGTAGAGAGCGGCATACCAGACCGGTGCCCGTTCAATGGCGTACACACCGATCCACGTGAGCAGCGACAGAAGTGTCGCGACGGCGGCGAAATGCCAGCCGGTGGTGAGCCAGAGGGCCGGCGGTGCGAGCCAAAAGAGCGATGGGGTCCACATGAGATAAGGCGCGATCGCGCGGATCCAGCGAACGGGAGGCATCATGTATGAAACGCCGGATGCCAGATTCTTAGTCCAGCCAGCGATGATTTCGCGCAAGGAGCCGTACATGCGCGTCGTCATGAGGTCCGGCGCGTAGGCGAGGAAGATGTCTTTGCCGGACTGGACGTATGCTTGCGCGAGATGGAGGTCCTCGGCGACCGTCTCCTTCACGGCCTCGTGAGTCCCAACAGCCTCGTACGCGGACCGCGGGGTCAGGATGAACTGACCGTTGGCAAGCGCACGCCATTCAATGCGCGTGCGATTTACGAGCCGCAAATCGCCCGCACCGGTCTCGAGCGCGAGAAAGACCTGCGGCTGAATTAGCCGCTCCCAGAACGTGCGCATCTCCTGCCGAGGCAGAACGCTGAAGAGATCGACGCGCTCGGTCTGCAGGGCGCGCACGGCCCGCGGAATCAGCTCGGCCTCGTGCTTCGTATCAGCATCGGTGAACAGCAGCAGATCGCCACGCGCGATGCGAAATCCCTGCACGATCGCCCATTGCTTGCCGAACCATCCGGGCGGCAGCTCGGCGCCGCGCACCAGACGCAGCCGCCCGCCGGTTGCAGGCTCGACGATTTCGGCGGTGCCGTCTGTGGATCTGTCGTCGACGACGATGACCTCGATGGGAGTGTAGGCCGTCGCG
>DATFVZ010000334.1:0-2073 GCA_035259785.1 Gemmatimonadales bacterium | reverse complement strand
GAACGCTTTGTGCCACCGCCGCCGTTGCACGACAGCCATGTCAGGCCCGGCCCCGCAGCCATGCTGCGGGGTTCACAAAAGCCCAAACACCATGCCAGGCCCCTGGCGGACGAGGCCCCGAAGCTCGAGGTCGGTCAACGCACCCAAGACGTCAGATGGCTGAGTGTTCGCGGCACCCACAAGCGCATCCACGTGCTGCGGTTCCGTAGTCAGGCGATTCCACAGCGTCAGCTGCAGTCCCGTCAGATCGATCGGTGGCACGCGCGGCGCCGGGGTCGAGAGGTCGCGGCCGATGGTGGCGAGATCACCCGCCAAGCCGATGTCCTCGAAGATGTCGGCAGCGCAGATGATGGGTTTGGCACCCTGCTGAATCAGTTTGTTGCATCCGTAGGACATGCGGCTGGTGATCGGCCCGGGCACCGCCATGACTTCGCGGCCCTGCGCGGTCGCAGCCTCCACGGTCACCATGGCGCCCGATCTGGCGTGGGCCTCAACCACGACCACGGCGCGGGCGAGACCGGAGATGAGCCGATTGCGCCGCGGGAACGAGCCGGCGTGCGGCCGCTCACCAGGTGGATGCTCGGTGAGGAGACACCCGTGCGCCACCATGCGCTCGTAGAGCTGCGCGTTCGCTGCCGGATAGATCACGCCGAAGCCGTTGCCAAGAACGCCGATCGATGCTCCACTCGCGTCGAGAGCGGCGGCGTGCGCGATCGCGTCGATGCCGCGCGCCATGCCGCTGACCACGACAGCGCGCTGCGCGACCGCACCGGCAAGCACCCGCGCGGCCTCGGCACCGTAACTCGTGTGATCGCGGCTCCCGATGATCGCAACACCTGGACGATCGAAGAGCGACACGTCGCCCCAGACGTACAGGACCGCCGGTGGCTCGGGGATCTCCGCGAGGAGCGCCGGAAAGCCCGCGTCACCCGGGAACACCACGCGCGCGCCGAGGACCTGCAATCTCTCGAGCACACGGCGTCCGTCGTCGAGCCGCGCTTCCTTAATCGCGGTCGCGGCCGCTCGGCCGATACCATCCACCGCCGCGAGCTGCGCGTATGATGCGTCGAGTGCGTGCTGCGCGCTCGCAAACCGCCGGACCAGTGTCCGCAACCGTTCCGAACCGATGCCGGGGACGAGCGAAAGGGCGAGCGTCGCTACGACTTCAGCGTCGTCCATAACGTTTCTAGAAGCTCTGGAATGCCCTGTCTGGTTACAGCGGAAATTGTGATAACCGGCGCGCCCACCCCCTCCAGAGTGGGGCGTGCGCCGTGCCGCGTTTGCAAGTCTGCCTTCGTGAGCACAACGATGTGCGGCTTGGCGGCCAGCTCTTTCGAGTAGGAGGCCGCTTCCTTCCTTAACAAGTCGTACGTCGCTTGCGGGTCGGGACTGTCCATCGGAATCAACACGGCGAGAATCCGCGTTCGCTCGACGTGCTGCAGAAAGCGCAGGCCGAGTCCTTTGCCCTGGTGGGCGCCCTCGATGATGCCCGGAATGTCGGCGACGACGAAGGAACGGTGGTCCGACAGTCCGACCACGCCCAGATGCGGCTCGAGCGTCGTGAACGGATAGTCCGCGATCTTGGGCCGTGCCGCCGAGATCACGGAGAGCAGCGTGCTCTTGCCCGCGTTTGGCTCACCGAGCAGTCCCACGTCGGCGATGAGCTTGAGGACGAGCTCGAGGCGGCGTTGCTGTCCCTCTTCGCCCGGCTCCCACTCGCGCGGCGACTGATGTGTCGGGGTCGCGAAATGTTGATTGCCACGCCCGCCGCGGCCGCCCTTCGCAACGAGCAGGCTCTGATCCCCCTCAACCAGCTCACCGAGGATTTCGCCTGTGTCGGCGTCGCGAACTTCGGTGCCGGCGGGGACGGGCAGATAGACATCCTCTGCCGACTTCCCCGTCATGTTTTTGCCTTTGCCGTGCTGGCCGCGGTGGGCAACCCAGCGTGTGTGGTACCGGTAGTCGAGGAGGGTGCCGAGGTTGGGGTCGACCTTTACCCAAACACTTCCGCCTGTTCCACCGTCACCGCCGTCCGGCCCGCCCTTCGGGACGAACTTTTCTCTTCGAAATGAG
>DATFVZ010000333.1:0-6299 GCA_035259785.1 Gemmatimonadales bacterium | reverse complement strand
CTTCCACGATCATCACATTGCACCACGCCAGCCACAGCGTAATGCCGCGGGCACCCGCGATATCCGCCCACTGTATCAAGACCGGCGCGTCGGCGAGTGAAGTGCCGAGGCCGAGCCACGGAAAGGCAATGTCGCCGAGGTGTCCCACGAGCCATTCGAGTGCGGTCCACGCGACGGGAAGCGCGACCCATAGCGGCACGCGCGGGGCGGCGAGGCACAGCCGGGCAACGAACCAGAACGTCGCGGCGGTCAACAATCCAAGAATCGTAATCGTTGCGAAGTAACCGAGCGCCGAGAAGGGCGTGAAATGCCACAGCGCCACGATCATCCAGTAGAGCACCAGGGCGTTGGTCACGAGTCCATACCACCAACCCCAGCGAAACGCCGTGCGGTAGTCGTTGTCGAGGATCGCTTGCCGGACGAGCAGGACGACGGGAGTGATCGCGAAGAAACTCAAGAAGGGCAGCGGGAACGGCGGATAGCTGGCGGTGAGCGCGAACGCCCCGATCACCACGAGCAGCCACAGACGACGGCGGGTCACAACAAGACGTCGCGCCCTTCGTCAGCCGAGCGGTAAATCGCCTCGAGCACCCGCTGCAAGGCGAGCTGGTCGCGGGGCGGCGGCGCGGTGACATCCCCCTTGATCACTGCGAGGAAATACATCCACTCGGCGCGGTACGATTGAATGAACTGTGTCTCGCGACCCGTCCCACCCGTGGGCGTGACGTCGACGACCGCGCCGCTGTGCTCCCGAAAAATGCGCAATGGCTGGATCATCGCGGATCCGCGTGTACCGAGAATATCGAGCCAGAACCGCTCCCCTTCTCCCAGATGCCGCCAGCTCACGTCCACGGCTATCGACACGCCGTTGTCGAGCACGAGGAGCGCGGAGCCCATGTCCTCGACGCCGTCCTTGCTGCCCCGCGTGAGATGCGCGGAAATACGCTTTGGTGCAGGCCAGCCCGACAACCACAAGCCCAGGTCGATGAGCGGCAGCCCGAGCTCGAGCATCGCGCCGCCCCCCGCTTCGTCGCGCCGCAATCGCCAGCCCAGCATCTGCCGCGATGGTTGGAACGTATAGCACCCGCCGCGCACGGCCTGCAGTCCGCCCAGATCACCGCCCGCGAGAAAGCCCCGTATCGCCTGGACATCTGACCGGAAGCGGTGATTCATGCCCACCATGATGCGCTTGCCGTATTTGTCGCTCGCGGCGAGCACGCGCTCCACGCCCGCCAGCGTCAGGGCGAGCGGTCGCTCACACAATACATGCGCGCCGGCGGCCAGCGCGGACGTCACATGGATCTCGTGCAGGTGGTTGGGCGTGCAGATCAAGACAACATCAACGTTGGCGTACCGCAACACTTCTTCGATGTCGTCGTAGGTGTCCTTCACCTCGAATCGAGCCGCCAAAGCCTGCGCTTTGCCGCTGTCGTTGTCGCAGATCGCGGCGACTTCGACGCCGGGTAGACGGCGCAACACCGGCAGGTGCGCGACTTGCGAGATCGCGCCGGCGCCGATTACGCCAACCCGGATCGGATCGTTCACTTCGTGGTACCTGCGGCCGGCGCTTTCCCGGCAGGCAGCCGAAACATCAGCCCCGTCCGCAGGCTCGCGGTTTGCAAGCCGCTGGAGAGCACACCGCGACCCTCGAGTGTAAAGCGTATCGTGCGAGTGAGATTGAACTCGAAACCAATCATACCGTTCAGTCCCGCGGTGACGACGTCCAGGGCGTCTTCGACAAAGGTCCGGTCGATTGCCGCGCCGCTGCCGTTGCGCAGATGAATGCTCAAGCCGGTCCCCATGTAGGCAGTGATTCCATGGCCCTGGGGAAAGACGTACTGCACGTCGATATCGCCGACGAAATCACCCAGTGAGATGCGCCCGACGCTGATCACATCGTCCCCCGAAGGATCGATGATGATGCTGTCCAGCGCCGCCTCGAACTTGCCGAGCGCTTCCTGATCGAATTCCGACTTGAAGTATGAAAGGCCCAACATGAGTCGCGCGCGCGGAGCGATGCGGCCGAAGTCGAGACGCAGTCCCCCAACCGTCGTGCCGGTCAGCTGCGTTGCACCGAGTACGCCAACGTCGAGCTGGATGCCCGACAGCCGCAGGTTCTCGGAGGTGAACTCGTTGAGGACACCCTGTGAGGACAGTTGGACGGTTGGAATGATGGAAAGGACCAGAACGAGAGCGCCGTTGATCACCACGGTCCAACGGTCCAACGGTCCAACGGTCCGTTTAGTAGACTTTCTCAATCTTCGTCCCCGGAAAATAGGTAGTGAGAATCTTTTGATAGTCCTGCCCCGCCCTCGCCCGCCCAATCGCCCCCCACTGGCACATTCCGATCCCGTGTCCTGATCCGGCGCCCACGGCCACGATCCGAGAGACTTCACCGTTGGCCTTGGAGACTGTCAGTTGAAAGGCCGTGCTGGCAAGCTGGCGATCGGGTTCGGGTCGAAGTACCGATCGCACATCGGACGCAGGGATGCGAATGTCGCCGCGCTCGAACACGATCCGCAACTCGCCAACGCGTCCCGTTCTGGTAGTACGACTCACGGTGACATCCGTGATTCGCTGGAGCGTGTCATCGGGCAACGTTCGCGACAATATAGCGCGCAGTTTGGCAGCATCCCATTCTTCACGCCAGCGAAATCGTGGCGAGATGTCGCAGTAGAAATGGCCCCCACCGCGATCATCGGAAACGGGCCGCAAGTACGGACGAGTCCGCGCGGTAGCGAACGCCTCGTCGACGCCCGCGGTGCTGGACCCGCACGTCGAGTGGAAGTATGCGTCGATCAGCTGGCCGTCGTACCGCAGCACCTGACCGGTCGTTGCCCGCACCGCATCCCACACCTGCGGACTTTCGACAGCCACGCCCAGATACACCTGGTCGCGAGTGTCGGCGTACGCATCGAACCCCAGCAACTCCCAGCGTCCGCGGTTCTTCAACGCGAAAGTGCGCGACACGACCGCCTGGGCGAGCACCGCGGCTTTTTCGTCGTCGCGGCGCCCACCGATCTCCGGTCTGACGACCCCCGCGACGTAGCTCTCGATGTCGAGCCGATTCACCATCGTCAAACCGCCGCGATTCGACGAAACGTTGATCCGCCCGCGATATCGACGGCGATTGGCGACCACGAAGTGGTTTTCCGTCACGTTGACGACGGCGATGCCCCGCAGCGCATCGCTGCGGCTGCTGTCGGGTTTGAGGAGTCGCACTCGCAAGGAATCGGCCGAGTCGGGGACGACGACCCAGCGCACGCCCGCCGGAATCGAGCCGATGGGCGTGCCGCCCGCGGCTTCGGTGACGAAAAGCTCGCCGGCATCCGTTCCGCCGATTGACAGGAGCGGTGCGCCGACCACGAGACCGATCCGGAGCTCCGGCCCTCCCCCCGCGCCGGCTTGCGGTGGAGACGTCGGCCGCCGCGGACAACCCAGCGCCGCAAGCAGCGCGCAGCTAGCGACCGCGCGCTTCGCCCAGCGCGGCATCGAGCTCCCTGATCGTGACGTCGAGATCCGCCTCCGAATGCGCGCTCGATACGAACCCAGCTTCGAACGCGGACGGTGCGAGGAACACTCCGCGTGCCAGCGCGGCTTTGTGCCATCGAGCGAATAACGCGGTGTCAGCGCGCTTTGCCTCGGTGTAATTGCGCACTCGTGACACTCCGAGGTATATGCCCCACATCGAACCAGCGGCAGCGAGACAGCTGTCGACACTGTGCCGTTGTGTGATCTTGATCAGTCCCTCGAGCAACCGACTCGTTCGCAGCGCCAGCGATTCGTAAAAGGCGTCTCGAGCGGTCTCACGCAGCGTCGCCAGCCCCGCGGCCATCGCGACCGGATTGCCTGACAACGTCCCCGCTTGATAAACGGGGCCTTCCGGGGCGATCCGTTTCATGAGATCGGGCCGTCCGCCGTATGCTCCCACGGGGAAGCCGCCCCCGATGATCTTGCCGAGCGTCGTCAAGTCGGGCCGAACACCGAGCTCCGCCTGCGCGCCTCCGGGACCGACTCGGAATCCCGTCATTACTTCATCGAAGATCAGCAATGCCCCGCTCTGGTCACAGAGCGCGCGCAAAGCATTATGAAAACCTGGCTCCGGGCGAACGAAACCGACGTTGCCGAGGTATGGTTCGACGATCACGGCGGCAATGCGCCCGTCGTGCCGACGGAACAAGTCCTCCACCGCGTTCGCATCATTGAACGGAGCGGTGAGCGTAAGCTGAGCGAGCTCGGCGGGGACACCGGGGGAATCCGGCAGACCCAGCGTCGCCACACCGGAGCCGGCTTTGACGAGGAAGCTGTCCGCGTGGCCGTGATAACACCCGTCGAACTTGATGACCAGATCGCGCCCTGTGGCCGCGCGCGCGAGCCGCACCGCGGACATCGTCGCCTCGGTGCCGCTGTTCACGAACCGCATCATCTCGAGCGACGGCATCCGGCGCCGCACTTCCTCCGCCAGCTCGATCTCGGCTTCGCACGGCGCGCCATAGGTCCAGCCGCGCTCCGTCGCTTCGCGCACCGCCTCCAGCACGACGGGATGCGCATGCCCGAGGATCAGCGGACCCCAGGAGCAGACGTAGTCGATGTAGCTGTTGCCGTCCGCATCGTAGAGCCGCGAGCCCTTGGCACGTGCAACGAAAAAAGGCGTCCCGCCGACTGCCCGGAACGCCCGCACTGGTGAATTCACGCCACCGGGCAGCACCTGCTTCGCCCGGTCAAAGAGCTCGCTGGATCGTGTCACGTCAGGGCGGCCGCCTGGAAGTCGTAGTCCTCGCTGGCCGTAATGCGGGCGCGGACGAATTCTCCGGGTTTGGCCCACCCACCGCGCTCGAGATACGTCACCCCATCCACGTCATCGGCCTGCCACTGCACACGTCCCGCTTTTATCCCGTCTTCCTTTTCTAGACCATCTACCAGAACGTCGACCTCGCGCCCGACAAATCGCTCCAGGCGCTCCGCCGAGATGGCACGCTGTACTTCGACGATTTCCTCTAGACGATCTTTTTTTACGTCGTCATTCACGTCGTCTTTGTAGTTACAAGCTCTCGTGCCTTCCTGAGGTGAGTAGGCAAACGCTCCCATGCGGTCGAACTGGGCCTCTTCGAGGAACTCGAGCAAGACGCGGAAGTCCTCCTCGGTCTCGCCCGGAAAACCGACGAGACAGGTGGTCCGAATGGCGAGATCCGGAATGGCGCCGCGGAGCCACGCGAGTTTCTCCCGCAGCGTGCGCTGACGCTCCGGCCGCCTCATGCGCTCGAGCATCCGGTCGCTGGCGTGCTGGATGGGCATGTCGATGTACGGGACGACGCGCGATTCGCGAGCCATCAACCCGACCAGCCGCTCGTGAATGCCCGCCGAGTAGACGTAGAGCAGTCGGAACCATGGGACGCTCGTCTCACGCAGCAGCGCCTCGAGCAGATCGGGTAACTTGGGGCCACCTAACCCCAGGTCCCTGCCCCAGTGGCCGAGATCCTGAGCGACGAGATTGATCTCCTTGGCTCCCTGCGCCTCGAGCTGCTGCGCCTCGCGCACGAGACGCGACAATGGCTCGGAGCGGTGCTTGCCACGCATCAACGGAATGGCACAGAAGGCGCAGGTGTGATCGCAGCCTTCGGAGATCTTGAGGTAGCGGACGTGCGACTGTTCGCCAAGGAACTGGCGAACGCCGGGATGTGCCGCCACCGGGTCGTCGATAAGGCCGCGCTTGGCCAGCTCGGGCACCAGATGATGGAGATCGGAGAACCCGAGCATCAGGTCGACCTCGGGGATCTCTTTCGTGAGCTCCTGCTTGTAGCGCTGGATCAGGCAGCCGACTGCGACGACCGCCTTCACACCCTGTTGCTTCAGCTTCGCGGCGTCCAGCATCGCGTCGATCGATTCCTGCTTGGCGGCATCGATGAAGCCGCAGGTGTTCACCAGAATGACATCGGCCGAGGGCAGCTCGGGCGTGACGACGGCACCGTGGCCCACGAGCTGGCCGACCAGCCGCTCGGAATCGACGGTCGCTTTGTCACAGCCCAGGGAGATGACGCCCAACTTCATCCGCGATAGTTCCCGAATTTGAGCTCGAGGCCGAAGTCCTGCGCGCGAAGAAATGCGATGACTTCCTGCAGCTCGTCCTTGGAGGGGGCCGTTACGCGGATTTCCTCGCCCTGGATCGAGCTTTGAGCCTTCTTGAATTTCTTGTCCTTGATCGCTTTGACGATCGCCTTGGCTTTTTCCTGTGGGATGCCTTGGGTGAGCTTGATCTCGCGCCGCACCGTGTCGTTGGCGGCCGGCGTGATCGTGCCGAG
>DATFVZ010000332.1:0-3439 GCA_035259785.1 Gemmatimonadales bacterium | reverse complement strand
GCCGGCAGCATAGACGAAGGCAGGTCCTGTCCAGCGTTGCAGCACGGTTCCATCGGCCTGGCGAAATCGCCATTGATTGCGCCGCTCGATCTGCAATGATTCGAGAACGTCAGCCGGAATCCATGACAGCTCCGCCCCCGCCCCCGTGTCCACGAGCACGGACTCGATGGTCCGGCGAGGACCCGGATATCGCGGATTCTCAATTTCGATGTCGATGCGGAATGTCCCCATCTCGGTGGGCATGTTACCCCAATGCGCTTCGTATTAAGTACCATTTACTCGAGCCCCAGGATCCGCTTGACCGAGAGCTTCAGTTCCCCCGCTGTCACAGGATCGCGCCAACGCGGGCCCCCCCCGTGATCCGGCGTTCCAAACACGGTGATGCGCGCCAGCAGTCCAGGATGTTCCGCTTCCTCGTCCGCCAGCATGGAATCCAGCGAGTGTCGCACGTCTGCTGCGGGCGTGCGTGTGTAGATCAGAAAGCGCGTGTGCCGATCCGCAAAGTACCGGAGAAATACCTTGAGCGGCGGCCTTGGATCATCGGCGTCCGAGCCACGAAAGGTGGAGTAGTGCATGACGATGAGGTCGGGATGAAAGCCAAGCAGCTCGTCGTAGCGATGCCAGGCCGGCCCGCCCAACTCTTTCTGTCGCACGATCGGTAAGTCAGCCAGAATGTCGCTGATCACATCGGCATTCGTTCCGCTCGCGCGGATCGTCTCCTCGTCGTACACGCGATCCGGGTGGGGTGAATCCATCATGATCACGAGTGGACGATGGGTCGTGGGCCACAGCTGCCAGCTCCCGACCGCGGCAAGGACAGCAGCAACGGCGACGAACGCGACGAACGCAGGGCGGCTCCGCGACCGAGCGGGGGGCACGGAGGCCAACGCTGCGCTGAAGTCCCCGGCGGACGCGAAGCGGTCGGCCGGCACCTTCGCGAGCGCCTTGGAGAGCGCCGTATCCAATCCCGCGGGGACGTCGCCGCGCACCACGTGGAGCGGCGTCGCCGGCGCGCCGAGGATCTTCGCGATTACGGCCTGCGCGGTCGGACCGGTGTGCGGCGGCTCCCCCGCCAGCATCTCATACAGCACCGCGCCGAGGGAATAGACGTCGCTCCGCGCGTCCAACTGGCGGTTCCCCTCGGCCTGCTCCGGGCTCATGTACTGCGGCGTGCCCAGCAACAGTCCGGATTCGGTGAGGCGCTCACTCGTTCCGTGCAGCACGGCGAGCGCGATCCCAAAGTCCGCCACCATCGCCTCGCCCTCGTGCAGCAGGATGTTCTCCGGCTTGATGTCGCGGTGAATCACCCCCTGCCCGTGGGCGTAGTCGAGCGCGCTCGCCACCTGTCGCGTGATGCGCAGCGCCTCGTCGAGCGACAGCTGCTTTTCACGTTCCAATTTCGTCCTGAGCGACTCGCCCCGAACGTACGGAACGACGTAGAACAGGGAGCCGGCGGCTCCGCCCGAATCGATGAGCGTCAGAATGTGCGGATGGTCGAGCCGGGCGGTGATCGCGATCTCGCGGAGAAAGCGCTCGTCGCCCAGCGCCGCGACGAACTCGGGGCGCAGCACCTTCAGCGCGACCGGCCGGTTGTGCTTCAGGTCGTGGGCGAGAAAGACCGTCGCCATCCCACCACGGCCGAGCTCCCGCTCGATGCGGTAGCGGTCGGCCAAAGCCGCGGCGAGACGCGGATCGCCGTCACCGTCCCCGATGGAGACCACGGGGCGAAAATACCCTTTCCTTGCTCCTTTTGCAGAAGCGAGCAGGACTGTCTAGGACAGAGCAGGGGGCAAGCTCACACCCTCATCTCAGCAGCACCCCCTGCTTCACTCGCATGCTGATCGCGCGGGTCTGCGCAAAGTCGGCGAGCGGGTCCCCACGCAGCACCAGGAAGCTTGCCTCGTAACCATCCTGCAGGGCGCCGATGCGCCGGCTCGGGAAGATCGCTTGCGGCGTCGTCACGCTCCACATCCGCAGCAGCTCGAGATTCGTGAACAGGCCGGACCCAGCGAGCGCCACCATTTCGATCGTTGCGGTGCGCCCGATGAGGTCGCTGCCAATGAGCAGCGGCACGTGATGGCGGCGCAGCACGTTGATGTTGTTCGCGTACTGAGTCTTGAGCAGCCGGGCCAGCAGCGCGCTGTCCTCATGTTGCGTCACCGTCGTGATCACCGTGACGCCGGCGCGCGCGGCGGCCGCGGCATCTGCGTCGGTCAGCGCGAACAACGAGTCCGGGCCACGTCCGCCCGGTAGATGCGCAATCTGCTGGACGCCGGCGGTGACTGCGACGCGGAAATCGGCCGCCGTGAAGACGTGCGCCGAGACTTGCAAGCCGCTGGCCTTCGCACGCTTGACGATTTCGGGCACGAGGAGCGGGTCGATGCCCACGTTCCCCTCGATCGTATCGTTGCGGCGCTGCTGGTACACGTCCGAGCGGTACACGTGGACTTTCACGAAGTCCGGCTTGCCCGCGAGAAAGTAGGCCCAGCGCTGCTCGATGTCGGCCGGGCTTTCGACCTGCATCACGAGGGCGGGGTCGAGACTGTCGCGCACGAATGCGGCGAATGGACCTGCGGCGGCGCCGCGCTTGATCACCTCGACGGGATGCCCGCCCGGTGACGTCCACGCCTGATTGGCGCCGATGAAGTCGAAGGTGGTGGGCTTGTTCAGCTGCGGGTCGATTATCCGCCGAATGACCGGGGCGCTGCCCTGATCCTTGAGGTAGAAGATGCCGGCACCGAGCTGCATGGCGATGGTCTGATCGATGCGCGGATCGACCAGATGCTGATGCGCGTCGGAAAAGGGAGGGACAACGTAACCGCCGGCCAGATCTACCACCGAATCGATGCGTACCGGTGCACGAGTATGAAACACTCCGCCCGCAACATACATGGTCTTCGACACGAACTTCGTCCCATCGAACCATCGGCCACCACGATAGGCGACACCGTGGTCCGCTGGAGGGGAAGGCTGGTTTCCGGATTGCTGTGTGGTGGCGCAGCCTAGGGCGAGTAACGCGAGCGTGACCAAACGTGAGTTCATTCTCTTCCCTCTTTTCACCTACTAGTAGAGCGAGCGAGCATGTCATCCCGAGCGAAGCGAGGGATCTGCTTGTAGTCGCGATTGTCGAGCAACATAGTATGTATTATGTTATTCGACAATTAATGGTTTCAGCCAGTAGCTCGCCGCCGCCTCACCTCGTCGCCGCTCATTGAACTCCCCAACCCACAGCGTCAAGCCGGCTCGGGCGGTACATCCCGCGTTTTCTTGATGCCAGCACACGCCGAGCGTACTGTTATGATGTGACCGGAACATCGTACCGATCGGACCTGCGGGAACCGAACGAACTGAATTTCGGCCGCTTTGACGCGACGCTCGAGCAGCGCATCGCCGAGCTACGGGCCGAAATCCATGGGCACATCGCTGAGCTGCGCGCTGA
>DATFVZ010000331.1:0-2304 GCA_035259785.1 Gemmatimonadales bacterium | reverse complement strand
CGGATCGTGCTCAAGGTTGGCGACAAGCCAGTCGGCGCTCTTGAGATCGACAGCGACGGCGCCACCTCCGTGGTCGCGGACACCAGCGGCGCCGCTGCTACAATCACCGTCAACTCCGAGGATACCTTGACTGGGCTGCTGCGTGGCCATCTACCGCCGATCGTCATGGAGCTCCGGGGGCGGACGCGCATAGCTGGCGATGCGCGCTTTGCACTTCAGGTTCTGTACGGGCTGCAGGCAGGCTCGCCGTGGGCTGCGACAGCCGAGAGCCGGGGAGCCTGATCGCCGATGCTCGACAGCGTCAGTATCCTCGACGGTAATCAATTCGTCGTGAGCAACAGACAAGGGGATCTGGACGCCGCACCCGACCGCACCCACGGCCTCTTCCTTGACGACACCCGGTTTCTGTCTCGCTGGGTCCTCACTATCAACGGCGTTCGGCCGACGGTGCTCTCGGTTGACGAGACAGCCTATTACCAGGTGCAGCACTTCCTCGCACTGGCGACGGGCACGACCTACATCGATTCCCACGTCACGGTAATCCGGCGACGGGCGGTTGGTGGCGGTTTCCGCGAGACCCTGTCGGTCATCAATCACGACGCTGCTGCCATCGACCTCGACATCCGCATCGAGGCCGAGTCGGACTTCGCCGACCTTTTCGAGATCAAGAACAAGAGTGTGAAGAAGCAGGGAACCATCTCCCGTCGCGTCGACAGGGACGGCGAGTTGACCCTAGCGTACGAACGCGAAGGGTTCCGACGCGGGACGTGCATCCTCAGTTCGTCGCCGGCGGAGATCAACGAGACTGGCTTGCGCTTCCGCGTTCATCTCGAGCCGCAGGCTCTCTGGTCGACCGAGCTCGAGGTGCGCGCAACCGGCCGGCCAAGCGCGATCAGCGCCAACCAGGTAGACCTGCGCCCGCCGCCGATCTGCAATCAAACTCCCCATATGGCCGAGGATCTCAAGCGCTGGCTCTCGGACGCGCCAAAGCTCACCACCTCCTGGCCGCCATTGCCGGCAATCTACGGACGTAGTCTCGTCGACTTGGCGGCGCTGCGATTCCGCTCAGGGGTCATCCCGGGCGCGTTGCCCGCCGCCGGTCTGCCCTGGTTTATGGCGATCTTCGGCCGCGACAGCCTGATCACCAGTTTCCAGGCGTTGCCGTTCGCACCGGAGCTGGCGCACACAACGCTATCCTCGCTCGCGCTACTGCAGTCGCGCAAGGATGAGCCCTTCCGCGACGCCGAGCCCGGCAAGATCCTGCACGAGCTACGCCTGGGCGAACTCACCGCCTTCGAGCAATCACCGCACTCGCCCTATTACGGCTCGGCAGACGCCACGCCGTTGTTTCTGATCCTGCTCGAAGAGTATGAGCGCTGGACCGGGGATCGGGCGCTCCTGCGGTCGCTCGAGCGCGAGGCCCGCGCCGCCGTGAGGTGGATCGACAAGTACGGCGACGGGGACGGCGACGGCTACATCGAGTACGAGCGACGCAACCCTGCGGGGCTAGAGAACCAGTGCTGGAAGGATTCTTGGGACGCCATTGTGTTCGCCGACGGATCGATGTCCTCAACTCCGCGCGCCACCTGCGAGCTGCAGGGCTACGCATACGACGCCAAACTGCGCACCGCCCGGCTCGCACGCGACGTGTGGGGTGATGCGGCGTGGGCGGACGTGCTCGAGAAGCAGGCCGCGCTGTTGAAGAAGCGCTTTAACGAGGACTTTTGGGTGGCGGAGCGCGGCTTCTTTGCCTTGGGGCTCGATGGCCAGAAGCGAAAGATCGATTCGCTCACGTCCAACATTGGCCATCTTCTGTGGAGCGGCATCGTCGACGATGACAAGGCTCAGGCATGCGCCGAGCATCTGATGAGCGACGCTCTGTTTTCTGGCTGGGGCGTACGGACGATGGCGGCTTCGGAGGGCGGCTACAATCCGATCGGCTACCACGTCGGCACGGTCTGGCCGCACGACAACTCGATCATCGCGTGGGGTTTGAGGCGCTACGGCTTTCGCGAGGAGGCCGCGCGCATCTCCCATGCGATGCTGGAAGCGGCCCAGATTTTCGGCAACCACTTGCCTGAGGCGTTCGCCGGCTATGGGCGAGAGGAGACGAAGTTTCCGGTGGAGTATCCGACCGCGTGTATGCCCCAAGCCTGGGCGGCGGGCACACCGCTGCTGTTGTTGCGCACCATGCTCGGCATCGAGTCGGATGGCAGCCGGCTGCTTACAGACCCTGCTGTCCCCGAGGCCATCGGTCAGATTACGCTTCTCGACATCCCCGGTCCGTGGGGTCGCGGGGATGCT
>DATFVZ010000330.1:0-10636 GCA_035259785.1 Gemmatimonadales bacterium | reverse complement strand
TGCAGGAACGCATCGCCCCGTCGCACCTGGGCCGAGCCCACGAGCTTGCGGCCACCGACCAGGATCTCACCGCCCACGGACATTGCAAAACAAGAAGCCGGACCGTCGGATAGCCTGCCCTGAGCGTAGCGAAGGGGCGAGCCCAGATGGGCTTCAACACCCAACGACCGCAGGGCTCGGACAATCCGGGTGTGGATTTCGCAGTAGGCGTTTCGAAGCGAACCAAATGCTGCGATAGGTGCTGCCACCGCGTAGGTGACCTCATGCTCGTGCCAAACTGCCTTCCCACCGGTGGGCCGCCGCACCACCGCGACGTCCGGATAGGCAGCGGCGCTGAATGGTTGATTGCGACCTATCGAAAGTGCTGGCGGATCCCACCGGTACAAACGCAGGTACTGAGCGCCCGTTCGCGCAGACTCGACAAGGAGATCAACGTCGGCGGACATGTTATAGTCGCCCGACCGTCCCACCGAATCGATCAGCAGGTGCCAGTCCGACAGTCCGATAGTCCGACGGTCAGACAGTAGCGTACGCCTCCACGGGCGGGCAGGTGCATACCAGGTTGCGATCGCCGAACGCCGCATCGATCCGGCTTACCGGCGGCCAGACCTTGTGCTCGCGCGTGGCAGCAGTCGGGAAACCGGCGCGCTCGCGAGAATAGGGACGCTCCCAGTTGTCGGCGAGCAAGTCGGCCAGCGGGTGTGGCGCATGCTTGAGCAGGTTGTTCTCGCGATCGGCTTCTCCGGTCTCGACCTCGCGAATTTCCTCACGAATCGCTATCAGCGCGTCGACGAACCGATCGAGCTCGATCTTCGGCTCGCTTTCCGTCGGCTCCACCATGAGGGTGCCGGCGACCGGGAAGGACACCGTGGGCGGATGGAAACCGTAGTCGATCAGCCGCTTGGCGATATCCTCGACATCCACCCCGGCCGAGCTCTTGAACGGGCGCGTGTCGATGATGCATTCGTGTGCGACAAGGCCGTGCTGGCCCGCGTACAGGAGATCGTAGTGCTCGCCTTCCAGGAGCCGACGCGCGATGTAGTTGGCGCTGAGGATTGCAACCTTGGTCGCGAGTGTGAGTCCTTCGCGTCCCATCATGGCGATGTATGCCCAGGAAATCGGCAGAATGGAGGGACTGCCCCAGGGCCCAGCGGACACCGTCCCGGCGCTGTCCGCGAGGGGAATACCGACATCGATGACCGGATGCGTCGGCAGATGGCGCACCAGGTGCTCGGCGACGCCGATCGGGCCCATGCCGGGACCGCCACCCCCGTGTGGGATACAGAACGTCTTGTGGAGGTTGAGATGACAGACGTCGGCGCCGATGTCGCCGGGCCGGCACAAGCCGACCTGCGCATTCATGTTCGCCCCGTCCATGTATACCTGACCGCCGTTTTCGTGCACGATCCGGCAGATCTTCTTGATCGACGCCTCGAACACGCCATGAGTCGAGGGATATGTGACCATCAGTGCGCCGAGGGTGTCGCGGTGCTCCTTGGCCTTGGCCTCGAGATCCGCGACGTCGATGTTCCCCTGCGCGTCCGTCTTCACCACGACGACCCCCATCCCCGCCATCACCGCGCTCGCCGGGTTCGTGCCGTGCGCCGATTGGGGAATCAGGCAGGTCGAGCGATGCGTCTCCCCGCGATGCTCGTGGTACTTCCGAATTACGAGCAGCCCCGCGAACTCACCCTGAGAGCCCGCGTTGGGCTGCAATGACACCTTGGCGAAGCCGGTGATCTCCGCGAGCCATTCTTCGAGTTGGCGGAATAGCGTCGCGTAGCCCTGCGCCTGCTCCCGCGGGGCGAATGGGTGCAGCTTGCCGAAGCCGCGCCAGGTGATCGGAATCATCTCCGTCGTGGCGTTGAGCTTCATCGTGCAGGAACCGAGCGGGATCATGGCCGACGTCAGCGAGAGATCACGGTCCTCGAGCCGCTTCAGGTAGCGCAGCATCTCGGTCTCGGAGTGATGCGTGTTGAAGACCGGGTGCGTGCAGAACGGGCTGCTCCGCCTCAATGATTCGGGAAGTCGTACGGGTCCGGCATCAATCGCGCCACTCCGCCGTGACCCGCCGTCAACCCCCGTCGCGAACGCGGCAACCACATGGAGGACATCCCTATCTGTCACCGTCTCGTCGAATGCTACACCAATGCGTGTTTGCGTCAGTGTCCGCAGGTTGATTTGCTTCGCGCGCGCGGCGGTGATGATGCGCGGCAAGACCTCAGCCGGCACTTCGACCGCGACTGTGTCAAAGAACTCCCGATGGACCACGCGATACCCGAGTCGGTCCAGTCCTTCGGCGAGTGCGGCGGTGTGCGCGTGCACGTGCCGTGCGATGCGCCGCAGTCCCTCGGGCCCGTGATAGACCGCGTACATCGCCGCGACGACGGCGAGGAGTACCTGCGCGGTACACACATTGCTCGTCGCCTTTTCCCGCCGGATGTGCTGTTCGCGCGTCTGCAGGGCCATGCGTAGGCCCGTGCGGCCAGCCCGGTCTTTGGAGACGCCGATGATCCGTCCGGGCAGGTGGCGCTTGTACTCATCCCGGGTCGCGAAGAACGCCGCGTGCGGACCGCCATAGCCGAGCGGCACGCCAAACCGTTGCGAGTTGCCGACGGCGATGTCCGCACCCCACTCACCGGGCGGCGTCAGCAACGTGAGCGCAAGCAAATCGGTGGCGGCTGTGACGAGCGCTCCCGCCGCGTGAGCTGCCTCGCAGAGCGTGCGGAAGTCGCGGATCGCGCCGTCAGTCGCTGGGTACTGGACGAGCGCGCCGATCACGTTGCCTTTTTGGAAGTCGAATTGAGCCGGATCTGCCACGACGATGTCGACACCGCGAGCCGCAGCGCGCGTACGCACTACGGCAATCGTCTGCGGATGGCAGGACGTATCGACGAGGTAGGTCTGCTGACCCTCGTGTTTCGACACCGCCTCGGTCAGGTGCATCGCCTCGGCGGCGGCCGTGCCTTCGTCGAGCAATGACGCGTTGGCGATCTCGAGACCGGTGAGATCCGACACCATCGTCTGGAAGTTCAGGAGGGCCTCGAGCCGGCCTTGCGCGATCTCGGCCTGATAGGGCGTGTACGCCGTGTACCAGCCCGGGTTTTCCAGGACGTTCCGCAGCACGACCGTGGGCGTGACGCAGTCGTGATACCCCATCCCGAGGTAGGAGCGGTACACCTGGTTCTGCCCCGCGAGCAGGCGCAACTGCTCGAGCGCCTCCTGTTCCGTCATCGCCTCAGGCAGCCGCAGTGGCTCCCGCAACCGGATGTCGGCCGGGACCACCGCGTCGATGAAGTCGTCCAGCGAGTCGTAGCCGAGCGTGCCGAGCATCGCCGCCTGGTCCTCGGCGGAGGGCCCGATATGTCGTTCCTGAAACAGATCGCGTTCGATGGCCATCTTAGGAAAGTGTGTGTGATTCCCCGGGAGCCAGGATCGTCACCGCGGCACGATTACCGACGAGGCGCTTAAACTCCGCGGGATCGGCCCGAATAAGGTCCCATGTATTGTAGTGCATTGGTATAACATTTTTGGGTTTCACAAACTCGACCGCGCGCGCGGCGTCTTCGACGCCCATCGTGTAGTTGTCGCCGATCGGTACGAGCATCAGGTCGACTTTGCCGGCGAGCAGCTGCATTTCCATCGTCAGGCCCGTATCGCCGGTGTGGTAGACCGTCTTACCACCGATGGTGACGACGATGCCGGCTGGATTGGTCGTGTACTTCCCGGTGTTGTCTCCTTCGACTCGCCCGCCGTGAAATGCGGGCACGAGCTTCACGCGTCCGAAAGGGAAGTCGTGCGCCCCCCCGATGTGCATGGCGTGGCTGGTCGCGCCCTTGTCGCCGCAAAACTGGGCGAGCTCGAACGTGGCCACGATGGTCGCCTTGTGCTGTCTCGAGAGCGCGACCGCGTCCCCTAGGTGATCCCCATGCCCGTGCGAGAGGAGGATGCCGTCGAGCTTGGGCAGTTTGTCAGGTCCGATGTCGGCTGCGGGATTGCCAGTCAGGAAGGGGTCGATGATAACGCGCTTGCCGTCTCGCTCTAGGACAAAACAGGCGTGTCCGTGGAATGTCGCTTTCACTCGCCGATATGCTTCGCGTACGCATCCGCGCGCAGCAGCCCCTCCAATTCTTTGGCGTTCGTGATCTTCACTTTGATCATCCAGCCCTGGCCGTAGGGATCGCGGTTGACGAGTGCGGGATCCTGCTCGAGGGCCTTATTCGTCTCGAGAATGGTCCCGCCAACCGGTGCGTACAGCTCGGAGACCGCTTTCACCGCTTCGATCGTTCCGAAGACGGCTTTTTGCGTGTAGCTCGCTCCGCTCTTGGGCAGCTCCACGAACACGACGTCGCCCAGCTCGCCCTGTGCGTAGTCGGTGATCCCAACCTCGACGACCTGCGGATCGCCGCTCTCCCGTACCCACTCGTGATCGGCGGTAAAGCGAAGGTCTTTCGGTACGCTGGACATGGGACGGGAGCCTACAACAGGTCGGCTCGGGGCGCCAGCCCCGCGCCGTCCTCTTCACTCAACACGATTCTTTCATGACCCCACGGCCGCAGATCGAGCCGCACCGCGACCGGATCGGGGTCGGGAGAGATGTGGTACAGGCGGCATGGCCGCGGCGGTACCGCCGACTCCCACGCCTTGCGAGCATCATCGCCGGCTGCCGCTGTCGCCACGATTGAAAGCGGTGTTTCCGCGTGCAGCGCTTTGACGAGTTCCTTCACCGTGACCCGCGCGACCCGCATCCCGGCATCGGTGTAACGTCGGTCTATCGCCTCCAGCACGATCGGCGTGTCTTTCCCGTCGGTGGCGCACAGGAGCAGCCGCTGGCTGGGCGCCTCGCGGTGTACGCCCGTCCGCGCGGCGCGTTTGCGCAGCTCGGCAAACACCGCCTGCGCTCGCTGTTCCAGCTCAGCGGTGGTGCCGGCGTTTTCAAGGATGTATTGGCTTTGCTTCCGCTTGCGCTCGGCGGGCATCTGCGCCGCGATCATACGGTCGGCGTCTTCGTTCGAGAGCGCGCGCAGCGTGCGCAACCGCGTGCGCCGAACCGAAACCGGCGCGTCCACGAGCACCACGGCGTCGAACTGCGTTGGATCGAGCACTTCGAACAGCAGTGGAATGTCGTTGACCACAATCGCGTCGCCTCGTTCGACCGCGATCTGTTGGAGCTCGGTGCGACGCCGCTGCACCGCGGGATGCACGATCGCGTTGAGCGCGGTGAGCGCGCCATCATCGCCCATGACCTTTGCGCGCAGGGCGGCGCGGTCGAGGCTGCCGTCGGGAGCGAGCACGTCTGTGCCAAACCGCTTCGCGATGGCGGCGAGGACTGCGCTTCCGGGTGACTGCGCTTCACGGGTGAGCGCATCGGCGTCGATGATTGTCGCTCCCCATTTCTTGAAGAGCTCGACGACCGTCGATTTGCCGGCTGCAATGTTGCCCGTCAGAGCGACGTTGAGCACGGTCGATAGCTATAGAAGTGCAGTCTGATCTTCATCACTCCTGGGGACGCGGTGACAGTGCCGGCATCGGGCCTCGTAGGACTCTCTGCCTCCAACCATGATTGTGGGTGAGTCCCAAACCGCGGGCTTGCCGTTCACGAGTCGTTGATTGCGCGTCGCTGAGCCGCCGCATACCACGCAGATCGCTTGGAACTTGTCCACGACTTCGGCGATGCACATGAGCGTCGGCATCGGGCCGAAGGGCAGTCCGCGAAAATCCACGTCGGTCCCCGCGAGAATAACGCGGACGCCAATGTTTGCGAGACGGTTTGCCGTTTCGACGATGCCGTCGTCGAGGAATTGCGCTTCGTCGACGGCGACGACTTCGATATCCGGCCGCAACCGGCGCGCGACTTCCTCGGAGGAGTCGACAGGCTCGGCTTCGACCGTGACCCCGTCATGCGACGACACGGAAAACAGTCCAGCGTACCGCGCATCTAGGTGCGATTTAAAGACTTGCACGCGCTTGCGAGCAATAACCGCGCGCCGCACGCGCCGGATGAGCTCCTCCGATTTGCCGCTGAACATGACGCCTGAAATGACCTCGATCCAACCGGGGCGGGTGGCCTGGAACATGGGGCCTCACTGTACTGCCCTGAAGCGCGGGGGTCAAGAAAGTGCCGGAATCTTGCGGTTTTTTGGGGGATACCCTACTGTACGCCAGCATTCATGCGGGTTTTCCGCGCCCACCCTGCCCAAAGGAGATCGTCGTGAACAAGGCTGAACTCACCGCCGCCCTGGCCATGCGCACCAAGATGTCGAAGGCTGATGCCACGCGCACGATCGAAGCGCTCTTCGACGACAAGGGCATCATCGCTGTCGAATTGAAGAAGGGCTCGAAGGTGCAGATCACCGGGTTCGGCAACTTCGAAGCGCGCAAGCGCGCCGCCAGAATGGGACGCAATCCGAAGACGGGTGGCGTCATTCAGATCAAGGCGTCGATCGCGCCGGCGTTCCGTGCGGGAAAGCAGCTCAAGCTTGCGGTGAATAACAAGAAGTAGCCTTCTGCCATCACCCGTCAGGCAAAGGGCCGTTTCACTGGAACGGTCCTTTGTTTTTTTAGGCACGATCGGGACGAGCGGTAACCCGCCGCCCGCGAATCGAAACCCCAGAGAGTCGCCGCGCAGCCTGCTCAGCGACGCCCGGCGCGACATCGACCAACGAAAATGTTTCCCGCACGTCGACCTTGCCGATCTGCCCTTTTTGCAGGCCGGCTTCCTTGATCAACGCTCCCACGAGATCCTTGGCGCTCGCGCGATCCTTCGTCCCCGCTGTGACGAACAGCCTCACCCAACCGGCGCTCTGAGTTGGTTGTGGCATCGACGTTTCCCGTTTCTCGTTTCCCGTTTCCCGTTGCAGTGCGAGCAGGGCGCCCGCTACCAACGCTGGATCGTGGTCCTGAAACAGCGGCGCCAACATCGCCAGCTCCGCATCCACATCGCCACGCGCCAGACGTTCCGCGAGCAGCGCCCGCAACGCCGCCCCACGATCCTGTGCGCGGTCCGCCGCGCCACTGAGAGTCAGTGGAGTGAGCACCGCAATCGATCTGAGATACGGCACTTGGGCGGCGAGAGCGAGCACGACCGCTGGAATTCCCGGCGCGATCAGCGCCTGCATCTCAGTGCGGGACGGCAGCGCCGCTGCCACCAACACATCAGCATCGTGCTGTGGTGTAAAGTCGCCCCCGCGCCAGACGTACGGCCGTGTGGCTCGCAGGGCGTCCAGCACTTCGCGCACGGCGGCATCGCGACGCTGTGACGCGATCACCGCGTACTGCGCGGACCCAACGGGGCCGAGTGGCTTCCCGTCTGGATCGAGCGGCATGTCGCCGACGACTTCAGCGCGACGGCCGTGCCGCTCGAGAAACTCGGAAATCGCCGGAGGATTCCAGCTCAGAATCACACGACGGGCGTTTGGTGCCTCGGCCAGTAGTGCGTCCAACTGATCGGCGAAACTCTCCGGCCAGGCGATCAGGATCGTCTCGACGGTTTCCAGCTTGAGCGCGGCACGCGCGACGAGTGCCGCGAGATCGGCGGGCGAGCCCGCGAGGAGACCAACTCGACCTTCTTTAAGAAGCGCTGCGGTGCGGGTGAGGCCCGTGACAGGGTGAGCGCGACATTCGGGCGGTGCGGCGTCGGCCCAGAGGCTGGCCTGCTCATAGTCTGCACAAACCACGACTGCGCGGGAATCGATCAGCTCCCACGCCTTACCCACCCGCGCGACTGCGGGGGGCACCACGAACACTGTGTGCCGACTCCGTTCACCCTTCACGCTCACCTCGATTGTCAATGGGCAGCTCTGGATGCGGATGGTAACTTGAAGTGCAATGTCTCGCAACAACGTGCGGCGTGACGCGTGCGGCGTGCGGCGCAGCACCGACGCCTACGTGGCTTCGGGACTTTCATTGCTCCGCCACACGCCACACGCCGCACGTGTCTTTCTGTGGTTCCTGTGCCTGGGCAGTACACCACTGATGAGCCAGCCACGCCCCCGCGCCCGCGACATCGGCATCGTCGTCGGCTCCATTCCTCCAGGTCCCCTGAACGCAATCACCGATGTCGCCGGCGTGCGCGTCGGCCACACCACGATTGCACGGGGAGACTCGATCAACACCGGCGTGACGGCCATCTTGCCGCACGGCGGCAATCCGTTCCGTGACAAAGTGCCCGCGGCGATCGTGGTGGGAAACGGATTCGGTAAGTTGGCGGGGTCGACTCAAGTGAACGAGCTCGGAGAGCTCGAGTCACCGATCGTGCTCACATGCACACTCTGCGTGCCGCGCGCCGCGGATGCAGTTCTCACCTGGCTCCTGAGCCTGCCGGGCAACGAGGATGTACGGTCGGCCAACCCGGTGGTCGGCGAAACGAACGATGGCTTCCTCAACAACATCCGCACACGTCCGATCACCGAAGCCGACGTTCTGAGCGCGATTCGCGGGGCGAGTGCTGGGCCGGTTGCCGAAGGCGCGGTCGGCGCGGGGCGGGGAACGGTGGCGTTCGGATGGAAGGGCGGGATTGGCACGTCCAGCCGTAAACTTTCGCCGCAATCTGGAGGGTGGACGGTCGGCGTCCTCGTCCAGACGAATTACGGTGGAGACCTCCTGATTGCCGGTGTGCCGGTCGGGCGGGAACTGCGAAAAGTGGACGAGGGACGGGGGACGGGGGACGGGTCCATCATCATGGTGGTGGCAACCGATGCGCCCCTCGATCACCTGCGGCTCGAGCGCCTCGCGCGTCGCGCGCTTGCTGGGTTAGCGCGCACCGGCAGTTCGATGAGCAATGGCAGCGGCGATTACGTCATCGCGTTCTCCACCGCCCGCCCTCGCCCGACTTCGTCCGGCGTCGCCCGCTCGACCGACTCGGTCGAGATCGTTCGTAACGATGCGATCTCCGGATTGTTACAGGCCGCTATCGATGCGACGGAAGAAGCGATCTACAATTCCTTATTGCGAGCCGAGACGGTGCGGGGCTATCGTGGCGTTGTGCGTACCCTGCCGCTGGACTCCACGATCACGATCCTGAAAAGCCATGGAGCAATTCCGCGATGACTGAGGGTCTGTCCGCCAATCTGCAGCACCTCGAGACGTCAGCCACGATCGCCATCTCCGCCGAGGCCAAGCGCCGCAAAGCCGCGGGCGAGGATGTGATCGACCTCGGCGCGGGTGAGCCCGATTTTCCGACCCCGCCGGTTCCCGCTGAGGCGGGCATTCGCGCGATCAAAGACGGCAAGACGCACTATTCCGCCAACGAAGGAATTCTCGAGCTGCGCGCGGCTGCCGCCACTCATCTGTCGCTTCTGTCGGGTGGCCGCCCGGTCAATGCGGATCACATTGTCGTGTCCAATGGCTCCAAGCAGTCGCTGTTCAACGCCTGTTTCACGCTGTTCGGCCCTGGCGATGTCGTCGCGATCCCGGCGCCGGCGTGGGTGTCGTATCCGCAAATCGTCCATCTCGCGCGTGCGCGCCCGGTAATGGTCGCGGGCGATCCGGAGTGGAGCCTCAAAGCGAGCGTCAAGGACCTCGAGCGGATGTTGCCGGGAGCGAGCGGATTGATCCTCTGCTCCCCCTGTAATCCGACCGGCGCGGTGTATACGCATGCCGAGATTCGCGCAATCGCGCAGTGGGCGAAGGCACGCAAGGTCTGGGTGATCGCGGATGAGATCTACCGCCGAATTCACTACGGGACCGGCCCTGCGCCGTCGTTCCTCGATCTTCCCGACGATTTGCTCGAGCGCGTCGTCCTCATCACCGGCGTCAGCAAGACGTACGCGATGACCGGGTGGCGCATCGGGTTCGCGCTGGCGCCGGCCAAGATCGCGAAAGCGATGGCGGCGTTGCAGTCGCACACGACCACCGGTGCGAACCACCCGGCACAGTTCGCTGCCGCCGCCGCGCTCGGCGACGAGCGCGTCGAGCACGACGTCAACCGGATGGTCGCGGAGTTTCGCAAACGTCGCGACATGGTCGTCTCCCGTTTCCGGCAGGACCTGCCGGGGGTCGAGTTCGTCGACCCGCTCGGCGCGTTCTACTTCTTCTTTAGAGTCGATTCGTTTGGAAGCATCACCGGGACCGACTTCTGCACGCGACTCATCACCCAGACCGGTGTGGCTTTGGTGCCGGGTGCGGCGTTCGGGGATGATCGGTGGGTACGGCTATCGTACGCCGCAGCTACGGACTCGATTCGTTCAGCATTGGACCGGATTGTAAACTTCGCGAGAAAGCTGGGAGACTAGGGGACGTCGCTCGTCCCCCGTCCCAATTAGAGCTTCGAAGGCCGGTGCGATAGCACCTCGATGCCTTGCTCGGTCATGACGCAGTCGTCCTCGATCCGCACGCCGAACTTGTTGAGCTGATAGATCCCCGGCTCATTGCTGAACACCATACCCGGCTCGATCCGCGTCTCATTGCCTTCGACCATGTAGGGCGGCTCGTGCCCGTCCATGCCCATTCCGTGGCCGAGGCGATGGGTGAAGTACTGCCCGTAACCTGCGTCGGTGATCACTTTCCGGGCGGCGCGGTCCAGCTCCTGGCACTGGGTCGTGAAGGGCTTGCCGACTTCCAGCGCCGCCGTCTGCGCGTCGTGCACGGTGTTGAAGACCTTCCTGAATTCCTCTGATGGCGCATCGCCGAACCAGAT